>JADMJS010000586.1 GCA_018780435.1 Myxococcales bacterium | reverse complement strand
GCTCGAGCTCGTCGAGCGCCTTCCCGGAGCCGAGGACGACAGCACTGATCGGGTCATCGCACAACATCACGTGGAGGCCCGTCTCCTCGCGCAGGAGCACGTCGAGATTGCGGAGCAGTGCACCGCCACCTGCTAGGACGATGCCCTTGTCCACGATGTCGGCCGCGAGCTCGGGTGGCGTTGCTTCGAGGGCGCCGCGAACGGCGTCTACGATCTCGCCGATCGGCCCTTGCATCGCCTCTCGGATCTCGTCGCTGTTGACCGCGATGGTCTTTGGGACGCCCTGAATCAAGTCGCGCCCCTTGACCTCCATCGTCATGACCTCTTCCGGCGCCGTTGGGTAGGCGGTGCCGATGGTGCACTTGATGGCTTCGGCCGTGCGTTCACCGATGAGCAGGTTGTAGCGCCGCTTGATGTGCTCGATGATCGCCTGGTCCATCTTGTCGCCACCGACTTTGACGGACTTCGAATAGACGATGCCGGCGAGCGAGATGACGGCCACCTCGGACGTGCCACCGCCGATGTCGACGATCATGTTGCCGCTGGGCTCGGTGATCGGGAGGCCGCTCCCGATCGCCGCCGCCATGGGCTCCTCGATGAGGTAGACCTCACGAGCACCCGCCGACTCCGCCGACTCCTTCACCGCACGCTTCTCCACCTCCGTAATGCCGTGAGGCACGCAGATGATGATGCGCGGGTGAATCAACGTGCGTCGATTGTGCGCCTTCGCGATGAAGTAGCGCAGCATCGCCTCCGTGATCTCGAAGTCGGCGATGACGCCGTCCTTCAGTGGGCGCACGGCCTGGATGGAGCCGGGCGTTCGGCCCAGCATCTCTTTGGCGTCCTTGCCCACCGCAAGGACTTTTCGTCCGCCACGCCCGTCCTTCTGGACGGCCACGACGGACGGTTCGCACGACACGATGCCCTTGCCCTTCACGTAGATGAGGGTGTTGGCTGTGCCGAGGTCGATGGCCAGGTCGTTCGAGAAGAGTCCGTACAGCCAGTCGAACATCAGCGATGCCCACTGATGCTACGGCACCTGCGCATCTCGGGCGCAACAGCACCCGCCACAGACGCTGACGTTCTGAAACTACACCGCATGGAGTCGGCTTGCGGACCTGAAAGCAGGACCCGGGCCGGGCGCCCGGGCCGCGCCCCCATCACGCGTCGCTCCGTCCGCGACGGCGGCGCCGACGGCGGCGGCCCTCCGTGCGCGCTTCGTCGCCTTCGGGGGTCGCCTCGGCGGCCTCAGCGCCCTCCTCCCGGGGTGGACGACGCTCCCCGCGATCGGGGCGGTCCCCACGATCGGGGCGGTCCCCGCGGTCGGGGCGGTCCCCGCGATCGGGGCGGTCCCCGCGATCGGGGCGGTCCCCGCGCTCGGGGCGATCCCCGGCCGGCGACACCGTGAGCTCGACCTTGACCCGCGGGCCGAAGTTGCCTTCGCGGACCTGGCGGAGCGCTTGGCGGACGAGCTCGAGGACGGTCTCAGCGAACTCCGGTGTTGGTCCGAAGCGGCTGATCGCGACCTTGGCGCCACCGACGGGCGCGGCAGGACGCGCGCCCTCACGGCGGCCATCGTCACGGCGGCCTTCCTCTCGTCGCCCATCGTCGCGTCGCCCATCTTCACGGCGCGCGTCGTCTCGTGGACGTCGTTCGGCCGGGGCGGCTTCCTCGCCAGCCTCGCCTTCACGGACCTGATCCGGACGCGGGCGCTCGAGGCCTTCAGGACCACGGGCGCGCCGACGGCGGCCACGACGACCGTCATCGGGCTCGAGGTCGCGATCCGGGTCGAAGCGGCGCTTCGCGTCGTCTTCGACCACGTCTTCGTACGCGGCTTCGATGGCAGCCTGAGCGGCCGCGGCCGCCGCGGCGGCTTCATCGGCGCTCACGTCGAGCTCGGCCGTCTGGGCGCGAGCTCGGTTGCGACGCTCGCGCGGCGGGCGAGACTCCACGACCGCGGCGGCGGCTTCGGCAGCGCCAGCGCTGTCGATCTCACCGTCGGTGAAGGCGGCGTCCACCTGCTCCACCGGTGCAGCGGCCTCCTCGGCGTCACGTCGCGGACGACGGCGCTCGGAGCGGGTCTCCTTCGGTTCGGCCGGGAGGTCCGGGGTGTCGTCGTCGCGGCGCGAGCGCGGCGTGCGGGCAGGGCGGGTGTCGCCCGATCGGCCGGCGCGGCGCTCCTCCGGCGGTGAGTTCGGATCTTCGACCACACGAGGGAGCGGTGGCGGCACCGGCGACGGCGCCGAGAGCATCACGTTGTCCATCGCGCGGATGAGGTAGGGGACGGCAGACTCGTGGGCATAGGTCAGAAACGACCCGAGATCATTGACGAGTCGGCCCTTCAGCTCCTCGAGGTGCTTGCTGCCTTGCCCTTCGCCCGAGGCGAGGGTGACGAGCTGGAGGGCTCGTTCGAGCTTCTTGCCCGCGGAGTCCGACTTCTGGGACGCCGCGTCGAAGCCGGCGCTGAGCGTCAGCGCGAGCACGCGCGCGGAGGTGTTGGGGTGGTAGAAAAGAGAGGGGAGCTCGGTCGGCGAGTCGGTGTCTTCGCTGACGGCATCACGGGGCAGCGCGGCGACGATACGCTCGAGAGTGGCGCGTTGCTCGCTGGCCACCTCGAGGTTCATCGTGCGGCGCGGACGGCTCTTCATTGGATGTTCCTCATTTCGTTCTGGGGGCTGGGTGCTGCGCCCGGCCGCCTCTCAGTGGCGGTGACCTCGTCACCGCGGGTTCAATGGCGATGAACCTCGCAGGCTCACCGCGGGGGACCGAGTTCGGAGAAGCCACCGTGGTCGCTCCATCCGAGCCCTCGCGCGTATCACCCGGCCCGCGCAGCCACCTCTGGAGCAGCTCGCCGTTGGGCGAACCAGGGTGGGTCATCGCGGGCCGGCCTCACGAGGGCAACGGTCTCTGGCCCGGCCCTTCGTTTCGTTCGGGCTGGGCGTGATCTCGTCTAGTCTGGTGGCAACACTCCTTGGAGTACTGCACGATGGCGCGGAATCTGGCGGTCCTCGTCTCGTTTGTCAATCCTGTCCGCTAGATCGCCGCCGTAGCCCACTTTTCCGCTCGGTTCAGGCCGTGGCGCGAGCCGCTGATGGTGCTCACACGTAGGATCTGCTTGCCGGGGGGCGCTGCAAGGCGTAGAGTCCGCGCCCTTCGAGCGGCCGTGCGCAATGAGCACTCCCCCTCGGACCGCGTGCGCGAGCCCATCTCGCGCGCTTCAGCACCCGGAGATCGCCCGCGCGGCGGTCCCGGCTTCGACGCCGTGCGCCGCAGGCGACGGTGAGGTGGACAGCATGCTCCAAGGTTTCCGCGAACGTTCGACCTTCGTCTTCCTGGTCTTCGCGGGGCTCATCGTGACCTTCGTCTTCACCTTCAACACGGGACAGGGGTGTTTCGGCCGCGCCGCGAACAACCCCCTCCTCGCGAAGGCGGGCGGCGAAGAGATCGATTTGGCGCTCCTGCAGGTCGGCCGGAACGTCGTTCCGGACAACGCCGCCCTCATCAGCGAGTTTGCCCACTTCTACGGCCTCAGCCGAAACACGAACGCCATCGGGCTCTTGTCCGCGTCGCAGTTCCCGTCGGACAGCCCCGCCTTCGCTGATGAGCCGGGCCTCCGCTACGCCGGGTTCACGCGCGGCAAGCCCTTCGAAGAGCAGCAGCTCTCGAACGCGCTGGTCATGGGCGAGCTCGTCGAGAGCTTCCTCGTCGCCGACGAGGCCAGCCGACTCGGCTTCGCGGTCACCGATCGCGAGGTCAATGACCGCATCCTCGGCGAGCAGTGGTTCGACAAAGACGGCAAGTTCGTCGAAGACGCGTTCCGCAACTTCCTCCGCAACCTCGGCGTCACCCGCGAGCAGTACCAGGAGATGGTCCGCCGCGAGCTGCTCCGCGAGAAGGTCATCGACCTCATCGCCGCTATCACGACCGTCCCGGACAGCGAAGTCGACGGCCTCTACAAGGCCATGAACGAGGGCACTCGCTTCGACTACATCGCCGTCGACCCGGACAAGATCACGCCGCTCGTCCCCGTGACCGCCGCCGAGATCGCCGAAGCCGGCAAGGACGACAAGGCCATCACTGCCTACTACGAGGCCAACAAGGCGTCCTTCTCGAAGGAGGCCAAGGCCAAGGTCCGCGCCCTCCTGATCTCGGCTCCGAAGCAGGCCGACATCGACGCCGCCACGACCAACAAGGCCGACCTCGAGAAGACCCGGGCCGACGCCCAGACCAAGATCGCCGACCTGAAGAACCAGATCGCCGCCGCCGAGACGGGCGCCGCGGACCCGATCGCCGCCAAGCGCGACAAGTTCGCGGAGCTGGCCAAAGCGAACAGCGCGCACGAGCCCACGAAGGCCGGCGGCGGGCTCCAGGACGAGCTCGCGAACGCCGCGCTCATCGAGGCGATCTTCGAGAAAGCCGTCGCCGACACTGCCGCCGGTCTCGCTCGCGGCCAGCTCTCGGACGTCGTTTCGGGTGATTCGGGCTTCTGGCTCGTGTTCGCGGACGAGGTGACCCCCGCTGAGAACAAGACGGTGGAGCAGGCGCGCGGCGACATCGCCAAGGTCCTCGCTCAGCAGAAGAAGGCCGGCCCGTGGGCCAAGGAGGTCGCTGAGGCTCTACTGAAGGCCGCCGCCGCCAGCCCCGAGAAGGAGCTGCAGGCGATCGTGGACGACTGGAACGAGCGCAATCGTCCGGGCGCCACTACCGCCCCGGGTGGCCCGGACCAGGCGCCTCCGCCGGCTGCAGAGCCGCCGCCCGCCGCCGAGGTCAAGCCGGTGGATCCGGCTGCCGCCCCGGCCGCTCCGGTGGACCCGGCTGCCGCCCCGGCCGCTCCGGTGGACCCGGCTCCGGCTGCTCCGGTGGACCCGGCTGCTGCTCCGGTGGACCCGGCTGCGGCTCCGGCTGCTCCGGTGGACCCGGCTGCGGCTCCGGCCGCTCCGGTGGACCCGGCTGCGGCTCCGGCCGCCCCGGTGGATCCGGCTGCCGCGCCGGTGGATCCGGCTGCCGCGCCGGTGGATCCCGCTGCCGTTCCGGCCGCGCCTGCTGCCCCGGTCGTGGTTGCTCCGGTCGCCCCCGCGGAGCCCGAAGTGCCCAAGACCTTTGATGGCATGCTCGTCGTGAACACGAGCCCGCCGGTCGCGGCGCTTGAGCGTGGCCGTTATCCGGGCCCGCGCTTCGAGTACGCGCGCAAGAAGGACAGCGTCTACACGGACAAGGACGACGAGACGCCGGCCACGGCCGAAGACGACGCCTGGACCAACGTGCCTGGCATCGGCAAGAACGAGGCGCTCTTCAAGGCCATCGGTAGCCTCAACGACCAGAACAAGCTGGCCGGCCAGGTCTTTGCGTCGGAGGACGGCAAGCGCCACTTCGTCATCCGCTTCAAGGAGCGTCGCATGCCGGAAGGCGATGACGTCGCTGCCAAGAAGAGCGAGATCCGCCGTCAGCTCCTCGCCGGCCGCCAGCGCGACAACTACCGCGCCTGGTACCAGGCCCTCCTTGAGAAGGCCAAGAAGGACGGCAACGTGAAGTTCGAAGGCGACTGGACCAAGCTGATGGACGACGCCTGGAAGAACTTCCAGGTGAAGGCGCGAGCTCGGGCCGCCAAGTGACGTTCGCGGGGCCCTCGGCAGTGATGGGCTCCGAACCGGCGGCTCGCCCTGCGAGGCGGCCGCTCACCATCGGCGTGCCGAAAGGCCGCATCCTCACCGAACTCACACCTCTATTCGGGCGCCTCGGCATCGACCTCACGGTCTTCGCGGGCGACTCTCGCAAGCTCCTCGTCGACGTGGCGGAACGGGCTGGCGTGCCAGCCCATCGGCTCCTGCTCCTTCGACCGACGGACGTCCCGACCTACGTCGAAGCCGGTGTGGCGGACCTCGCCGCCTGTGGCTCCGACACCCTCGAGGAGAATGGCGCCGACGTACTCGAGCCACTCGACCTCGGGGTCGGCCGTTGTCGCCTCTCGGTCGCCGGCCCGGCGTCGCTCGCCGCGGGCGGTCTCGGCGCCTTCACTCGCGTCCGCGTCGCCACCAAGTACCCGTCCATTACACGACAGTTTTTCCGGGCGCGCGGCATCGAGGCCACCATCATCCATCTCTACGGCTCGGTGGAGCTCGCCGCGTTGGCTGGCCTTTCGGACCTCGTCGTCGACCTCGTGTCGAGTGGGGCGACGCTTCGGGAGAACGGCCTCGCGGAGCTAGAGACCATTCGGACCATCTCGACCCGGCTCGTCGTCAATCGCGCGAGCCTGAAGACGCGTCACGGTGAGATCGCCCGCCTCCTGGAGACACTCGAGGCCGGGCTGGGGGGAGCAACATGACGACGGACGCAGGCGGGCAGCGCCGGGCCATCCTCGAACGAAAGACCGGCGAGACCCGCGTCCGCGTCGTGCTCGCGCTCGACGGTACGGGCCAGAACCTCATCCGAACGCCGGTGCCCTTCCTGTCGCACATGCTCTCGCAGATCGCCCGCCACGGCGGCTTCGATCTCGAGGTCGACGCCGAGGGCGACACCCACATCGACGATCATCACTCGGTCGAGGACATCGGGCTCGTCCTCGGTGCCGCCTTCCGGCAGGCGCTTGGCGACCGGGCCGGGATCGAGCGCTTCGCCGACCGGAAGGCGCCGCTCGACGAGGCGCTCGTCGACGTCACCATCGATCTGTCGGGTCGACCGTACCTCGTCTTCGGGCTGGAGCTCCCGAAGGCCAAAGTCGGGACCTTCGATGTTGAGCTCGTGAAGGAATTTTACCAAGCCTTCGCCGTCAAGGCGGAGTGCAACGTTCACGTGCGACAGCTCAGTGGGCAGAACCTGCACCACATTATCGAGGCGTCGTTCAAGGCCTTCGCGCTGGCGTTGCGCGACGCATCGCGGGTCACTCGCCAGAGCGGGCTCGTTCGGAGTACGAAGGACCACCTCGACTGAGGATGGGCCCCTGAGCCACCCGGTCGGCGTCAGGAAGTAGCGCACAGGAAGAGGCGGCGCGGCCCGAGGGGCAGGAGCGGCGGATGAACGACAATCACCCGAAGAGCTGGACCGACGCTTTCGCACGCTGGGGGGCCCAGCGGACGTGGACGGTCATCGTGATCGGTCTCGTGCTCGCCGGAATCGGCCTCTACGGCACGTTGCGTCTCAAGGTCGACCAAGACCTGAAGGCGCTCCTGCCACGCGACCACGCGTCCATCGAACGGCTGAACGAAGTCACCGCCCGACTTGGCGCACAGTCGGACCTCATCGTCTCCATCGAGTCACCGGACCGCGACGCCAACCTGCGATACGGCACCGCGCTCGTCGCCAAGATGCGCACCTTGAAGGAGCTCCGGTACGTCCAGTTCCAGCGGGACATCTCGTTCTTCAAGGACCGAGGCCTCCTCTTCGTCCCCACCAAGGATCTGCTCGAGCTCCGGAAGAAGGTCATCGCCCGCATCAAGCGCGAGACGGAGAAGGAGCTCACCGGCGACGAAGACGCTCCGGCCAAACCGGCTGCGGCAGCGGGGGGGCCGGTGGCCGACGAAGAGGACGTCTTCGACCTCGACGAGGAAGAGCTCCGTAAGAAGTACCTCGGCAATCAGGAAGCCCCAACCGAGTACCTCGAAGCCGACGAAGGCCAGATCATCGTCATCAAGGCCCGGCCGACCGAGCCGTCCACCAACGTCGAGTTCGCGCGAACGCTCCTCGAGAAGACGGAGACGATGATCGCCGAGGTCGACGTCAAGAAGTTCCACCCGGAGATGAAGGCGACCGCGCAGGGCGAATACGTACAGCGGGTGGGCTCGACGAGCGGCATGCGTACCGACGTGCTCGCCGGCGCTGCGTTCGCCCTCGGGCTGCTCCTCGTGGTCATCGGCGTGTACTTCAAGCGCGTTCAGGCGGTGCCCATCATCGTCGTCCCGGTCATCGTCTCCACGCTGGTCACGCAGGCCTTCGGCGCCGGTATCTACGAGAAGTACAACCTCGTCACGACCTTCATCTTCGCCATCGTGCTCGGGCTCGGCATCGAGTTCGGCATCCACACCTTGGCCCGCTACGGCCACGAGCGGGCCCGCGGCTTGTCGCTGCACGAAGGGTTGCGCGTGGCGCTGGCGTCGACCGGCGCGGCGGTCACGACGGGCGGCATCACGACGCTCTCGGTGTTCTTCCTGCTCCTCCTGGGCGACTTTCAGGGCTTCGCCCAGTTCGGCGTCATGGCCGGCATCGGCGTCTTGCTCGCGCTCATCTTCACCTTCTTCCTCATGCCCGCCCTCGTCGCCGCCATCGACAAAGTCTTCCCGTGGCAGAAGCGCGAGACCGACCTCGAATCTGACGCGCCGCCAGCGCCCTCGTCGACGCGTGGCATGGGGCTCGCCGTGGTCATCCTCGTGATCTCATTCGGGTTTACCGCCTTTTCGGCGTGGAAGGCGGGTTCGGTCTCCTTCGAGTACGACTTCACCAAGCTCGACGCGCCGCCGAAGCCGTCGCCGAAGCCCGAAGGACCGCCCAAGAAGGACTACAAAGACGCGGTCGGTCGCGCGACGACCAAGGGCCCGGCGGTCGCGCTCTGCGACACGACCGAGCACTGCGCCGAGATGGCGCGCACGCTGGCGGCGGTCAAGGCCGTCACCCTGACGGACGCCAACGGGGACCGGGCCATCGACCCCGACATCCTGGTGCGCCTCGAAGCCATCGAACAGGGCAAGCCGCTCCCCCCGCCCAAGGTCACGGCGACGGAGCCCGTGGCGACCGACGAGGAGGAGGAGGAAGACGAGGACGACCCCTTCGCCAAGCGCAAGAAGGCGGACCCCTTCGAGGCCCTCGAGAAAGAGCTGGCCGCGAGCCCGGTGTCGCCGGACCAGTGGGAGCTCTTGAAGCGGCTCGGCTCGCTCCGTTCGAGTGAGATCGTCTACTTCCTCGACGCCTACCTCGCCCTCTACACCTTCGTCCCGACCGATCAGGAGCGGAAGCTTCAGATCATCGCCGACGTCCGTAAGCGAGTCGACGCCAAGAAGTCCCTCTTGAAGGACGAATCGAAGAAGAAGGTCGATGACTTCCGCCGCTACCTCGACGTGAACGAGCCCATCGAGGTCGCTGACTTGCCAGTCTGGGTCACCGAGCAGCTCGTCGACACCGAAGGCCACCTCGGCCGCTTCATCATCATGTGGAACCGCGGCGCCAAGGCCGACTACCGCGACTCGAAGCGCCTCCACGACGCCTACTTCGACTTCCCAGTGACGGGTGGCACCGTCGGGGTGGCCGCCAACTTCTTCGTGCTCGTCGACGTTATCGACACACTTCGAAAGGACGGCCCCGTCGTGCTCAGCGCGGCCGTCATCGCGGTGTTCGTGTGTCTGCTCTTCTTCTTCCGCTC
>JADMJS010000541.1 GCA_018780435.1 Myxococcales bacterium | reverse complement strand
GACATGGCGGGGACGAGGTCGGCATCGGGGCTGGTGTTCATGCGCGCGCGAAGCTCATCACAAAGCGGGTTCCTTCGCCAGGGGCAGAGATGATCTCGGGTTCGACGCCGTGGCGCGCGAGGATCCCGTAGCAGAGGTAGAGGCCGAGGCCCGAGCCGCCCGAGGGGGCGTCATTGCCAGCGCGCGCCGGGGCCGTGGGGACGACGCCGGTGGTGGTCGCCGACACGAGGCCCTTGGTCGTGAAGAAGGGCTCGAAGAGGCGAGCCTTCACTTCGGGCGTCATCCCGACGCCGTTGTCGCTCACCTCGACCACGACGCGGTCCTGATTACGTTCAGCGGTGAGCGCGATGCGCCCGGGCGGCGAGCCAGCCGGGCGTGAGTCGATGGCATCACGCGCGTTCAGGACGAGGTTGATGATCACCTGAACGAGCTCCGAGCGGACGCCGAGTATAGGCGGGAGGTCGGCCGCGACCCGCGTCTCCAAGGCGATTCCGCGGCTCTGCGTCTGGCTGCCGAGCATGAGGGCGACGTCGTCAATGACGGCGTTCATCTGGACGGGCTCACGCTCGTCCCCCTTCGGCTTGGCCATCGACCGGAGCTTGTCGAGGATGGTCGTGCAGTCTTCGATATTGCGTTCGAGCAGGCCGAGCTGGGCGGGGTCGGGAGTGCCGCCTTTCTCGATGCGCCGCTTGAGGTTGTGGACCACGAAGCCCATGGGGTTGAGCTTATTGCCGATCTCGTGCGCCACGCCGGCAGCGAGCACACCGACGCTCGCGAGGCGCTCGGACCGGCGCAGGGCGACGTCCTTGGCTTCACGCTCGAGGATGGCGCGCTCCTTCTGCTCGACCGCGCGCTGCAAGGAGTCGAACGTCTCAGCGAGGCGAGCCTGCATCTCGTCGAAGCGGCGGACCAGCAGCCCGACCTCGTCTTCGGGGTCGGCGTCGATGGCGGACGTGGGCGCGTCCGGTCGTTCGCCGATGGCGACGGCGCGTTCGGTAAGCGCGATGAGCGGCCGGTGCATGCGGCGGAAGAAGCTCGCGAGCGCGATGACGACGAGGAGCGAGGCCGTCGCGAGGCAGACGACGAAGACGACGACGTAGGTGACCATGTCGCCTTCCGCGCGGTGTGCGAGCTCGCCGATGACGAATTGCGCCGTCGAATCGCTCACTTGCAGCCGCAAGACTCCGAAGCTGGCGCCAGCGACGTAGAGGGGCATCACGTAGGTGCGTGGGGCAATGCTGCGCAGGCGGACGACCTTGTCGTACTCGGCCATGATCTTGTCGAGCTCGGGGATGCCGTCACAGCCGTCGTTCGTCCCCATAGGCCGGACGCACATGGACGGCTTGCCGTCGGGGCCCTTGACGATGAGATCGATGCCCTCGACCTCCGGGATGAAGGTGACCTTCTCCCACAGCGAGGACCGCACCTCGGAGAGCGCGGCGCGCACGGCCGGATCGCTGCGTTGGCCCACGCGCGCGTAGCGGAGGGCGTCGCTGCGGCCGAGCTCGAGGGCGAGCAGCTTGGCGAGGCCCTCGACCTCGCCGCGTTTCACCATGCGCGTGCCTTGTTCGAACGCGGCCTGATCGGCGAGCAGCTTGGCAAAGAAGAGGACGCCGATGAGCAGCATGATGCCGGCGAGGAGCGAGACCTGAAGCACACCGAGGGCGCGCACCTTGCGCCCGAGGCTGCGCTTCATGGGCTCATGGCGCGCCGTCATGCGATCACTCGCTCGGCTCCGCGGTCGGCGAGACCACGAGCACGTTCCGCTGGGCGGCCTTCAAGCGGCGAGAGATGGCGTGGCGGAGGCAGTCGGTGCCCGGCGTCTCGGATTCGATGCAGTCTTCGTAGTAACGGGCGCAGTCGCCGATGAGGCTCGATGGGACCTTCTGCGAGAGCGAGGTTCGGCACATTGCGAGGTCTCGGAAGGCGTCGCGCACGAAGCCGTGGGTGAAGGCGTCGTAGCCCCGGTCGCGGAACTTGAAGGTGGCCATCGCCGGGCCGCCGCTGCCCTTGCCGTCGCTGTCCTTGTCATCGCTGCTCTTACCATCACCTAGAGCGGCCTTGACCGGGGCGGCCATGATGGCGGCGACGTCTTCGGGGAGTGGTACGTCGGTGCGGGCCGGGATGAGCCCGGTCGTTCTCATGAGAAAACTCGCCGAAGCGGCCGACGTCACGTCGGCGACGAATCGCACGGCGCGCGCGTGCCGGTCTTCGGTCGTGGTGGTCGGCTTGCTCCGCATCGCGGGGACGATCCAGCCCCAGGTCCCGACGTTCGAGTAGGCGACGCCGCCGGGCAACGCCGGTGGGATCGGCGCCATCTGCACCGGGGGGACCACCTGCCCTTTGGCTTTGGCGTCGTCCGCCATGAAGCGGTAGCGGTTCGACCAGTTGATCATGAAGACGGCTTCACCGCCGAGGAAGCGCTTGTGGATGTCACGCCCGACTTCCGGCGCCTGTTTCGGGGACGGCAACATGCGGAGGCCGCCGCCGAGCTCAAGGCCGAACCACGAGGCGAGCTCCGTCGCGAAGTCGACGACGCCCTTGGACTCGAGCCGCGCCCCCGACGCGCCGAGGCTCCAGAGCGCCGGGTAGAGATCGTTCTCGATCGACTCCCACGTCAGGAGGAGGCAGTAGCGCATGCCGCGGGGGACGCCGCGGTCGACGACCCGTTCACAGGCTTCGCGCAGCTCTCCCCAGCTCTGCGGCGTGCTCTGAACGAGGTCGGTTCGGTAGTAGAGGAAGTTCGCCTGCGCGCTCCAGGGGATGGCGTAGGCGGGGGAGGACCCGGCGCCCGGCGGCGGGGCCGGCGCATCCGCGGCGCCACGGGACGGGTCGCTGCCGAGCCGGGACGCGTCGAGGAAGGCGGAGCGGAAGGTCTGGTCGAGCTTCTCGAAGGGCCCGGATTCGAAGCGCGTGAGCCACGCCGGCTGAAAGGAGCCGAGGCGGTAGAGATCGAGGAAGAGGACGTCGGCGTCTGGGTCGGAGTCCGAGAAGCGGGCGGCGAGCGACGGAGGGAAGACCGCGTCTCGGCCCGCGTAGCCGGGCATGTCGACCCAGTCGATGTCGCCATAACGCGTCGCGAAGGGGACCTCGCCCGACTCCATGAGCGTGCGGATCTGCTCCCGGTAGCTCGCCGGGATCATGACCTTGAGCCGTTCGCGCTCCGGGGGCGACGGCGCTCCGGAGCCACAAGCGACCGACACGAGCGCGGCCAGCAGGACCACAAACCGAGTCACGGAATGTGGTCGGGCGGCGTCGTGGGCGGTGGCGGAGGCTGTCACGCGCGGAGCATGGTGGCCGGGCCCCGGGTTGTCAAAGACCGAGCCTGACGTTAGGGATCTCGCTACGGAGTGCGTCCAACCTGGGGCGCAACTGCCCATGACTGCGACCTGGAGAGCCCCATGACCATGAGCCGCCCCTCCCCGCTCGGCGCGACCGTATCCGACGCCGGGACGCAGTTTGCGGTCGTCTCGCGCCATGCCGCGATGGTCACGCTCGAGCTCTTCGACGCGCCGGGGGACCTCGCGGGACGGCGCGTCGAGCTCGACGCGAAACGGGACCGCACTGGCGACGTCTGGCACGTCTTCGTCCCGGGCGTGCGGGCCGGGCAGCTCTACGGCTGGCGGGTCGATGGGCCGTGGGCGCCCTATGAGGGGCTGCGCTTCAACTCGAAGAAGCTCCTCATGGACCCGTACGCGCGGGCCTTCTCGGGCCGTATCGACGCTACCGACGACGCGATCTTCGGCCACGACCGGCAGGCGCGGGACGCCGATCTCCGCCGCTCGGACAAGGACAGCGCCCACGCCGTCCCACGTTCGGTGGTCGTGGGGCCCCTGCCCCGCTTGAAGTCCCCGCGCCCGCACACGCCCTGGGAGCGCACGGTCATCTACGAGGTGCACGTCGGCGCCTTCACGTCCCACCCCTCGGCGCCGACGCGGAATCCCGGCACCTACGTCGGGCTCATCGACACCATCCCCCACCTCCACCGGCTCGGCGTGACGGCGATTGAGCTCCTCCCCATCATGGACTGGAACGCGCAGGAGCCGGCCGGGACGGATCCCATCACGGGCACAACCCTCTATAACTACTGGGGATACTCGACGCTCGGCTTCTTCGCTCCCGAGACGCGCTTCACGACCGCCCCGGATGCGCCCGAAGCGGGGCTACGTGCGATCACGGAGTTTCGCGAGATGGTCGACGCCATGCACGCGGCGGGCATCGAGGTGATCCTCGACGTGGTCTACAACCACTCGGGCGAAGGCAGCGAGCTCGGCCCATCGCTCTCCTTCCGCGGGCTCGACAACCCGACCTGGTACGTGCTCGATCGCGGCCGGCACTATCGAAACGCGTCGGGCTGCGGCAACACGTTGCGTTGCGCCCACCCGACCGTGCGTCGCTTCATCCTGGACAGCCTCCACTACTGGGTCGCGGAGATGGGCGTGGACGGCTTCCGCTTCGATCTCGCGACCATCCTCGGCCGGGACAGCCACTCCGAGTTCATCTCCGGCGAAGGCAGCCTCCTCTGGGAGATCGCTCACGATCCCATCCTGGCCGACGTGAAGCTCATCTCCGAGTCCTGGGACGCCGAGGGCATGGTCAAGGTCGGCGCCCTCCCCGAACCCTTCTCGGAGTGGAACGGACGCTTCCGTGACGACGTGCGGCGCTTCGTGCGCGGCGATCCGGGCATCGCGCGCGACCTCGCCCGGCGCATCGGCGGCAGCCGCGACCCTTTCCGGAACCGAAGCACGACGGCCGCGAGCCTCAACTTCGTGACCTGCCACGACGGCTTCACGCTGCGGGACCTCGTCAGCTACGCGACCAAACACAACGTCCGAAACGGCGAAGGCAACCGCGACGGCACGAACGACAACCATTCGGATAGCTGCGGCGTCGAAGGCGAGACCGACGACGGTCGCATCCAGGCGCTCCGGAAGCAGCAGGCGAAGAACTTCCTCGTGACCCTCTTCTCGGCGCGCGGCGTCCCGATGTTGCTCGGCGGCGACGAGCTCTGGCGCACGCAGCAGGGCAACAACAACCCGTGGTGTCAGGACAACGAGCTCTCGTGGTTCGACTGGACCGAGACCCCCGACTCGGCCGAGATGACCCGCTTCGTCTCGGGCCTCATCGCGCTACGGGGCCGCTTGCGCGCCCTCCGAGAAGCACAGTTCTGCGACCCCTTCGACGCGCCGCGCCCCGATCTCCACTGGCACGGTATTCGCCTCGGCGAGCCCGACTTCTCCCACGGCTCCCGCACCCTCGCCGTCCACTTCCGCGGCGGCCTCGCCCACGCGCCGCCCGGCCCGGACCGCTGGGCAACGGCGGACGTCTTCCTCGTCCTGAACGCCTGGCGCACGGCGCTCGACTTCCAGCTCCCGGGAGGCCGCGAGTGGCGCGTCGCCGTCAACACGGCCGAAGAGACCCCACGCGACCTCTACGACCTCGACAAGGCGCCGCTGGCGGCGGGGCGTACGGTGCGGGCGCCGGCGTACTCGTCGCTGATGTTGGTCAGTGCGGGGTGAGGCAGGGCAGAGCACTTCGCAGCCATATCGCCCGAACGGGCCGACGTTCGGCGGTCTGCTCGACCGCCAGAGCCGGTCGGTTTGACACGACGACGGGAGGGGCAGGCGGTCTGGTCACGTTCGAAATTGACAGGCCCCCCCTCCATCGCCAGCCTGCCGGAGTGAAGCCACGAGCCTTGTTCATCGCCGTGGCGTTCAAAGGGAGCGAGTCATGACCGGAACCGCGATGCTCAAGAGGATGCTGTCGCCGGCTCAAATCGAGGTGGGACTGCTCGAGATCGCCGACATCGCGAAGCGGGCGAATGTGCGCGTCATACTCATCGGTGGAGTCGCACTCCAGGCCTACGGGGGTGATCGCTTCACGGTCGACCTCGATGTCGCCGCAGAAGGCCGACTCCCTGAGCTCGCCGAAGAGTCGCCGCTGTCCTTCGGCGGATACCAGAGCCATACCCCGAGTGGAGTGCCGGTAGATGTCATCCTTCGCAACGACGCCTTCGCGCGCGTCTATCGCGAGGCCCTGAAGCACCCGCGTCACTTCCCCGACTTGCCGCTTGGCGTGGTAAGTCCGGAGTTTCTGACTCTGATGAAGATGGTCGCGCGCAGAACGAAGGATGATTCTGACTTGGAGACGCTGCTCGGGCTCGGCATCGTCGACGAACCCAAGGCGGTGCGACTCGCGACGCGCCTCCTCGGTGCCTACGCCGCGGATGACCTTCGTGCGCTGATCGACGTCGCCGCCTGGAAGCGAAGCCGAGGGAATCCTGGTTGAAGGAAAGGTCGGGGGGCTTTGCCGAGAGCCGTTTGGGCACTTTGCGGGACGACGACCTTCACCGCCGGTGGCGTCCCGACTTGTACGAGTAGCCCGGGTCGACATCGACTTGTCCGAACAGCTCAAGGGTCTCGAGCTGCTTTCGACGCTGGATGTGCTCCTCAAGCGCTTCCGTCACGGTCGCCTTCTTGGTTCGATGGCCTCCCACGCGGAGGGCTTCCTCGAGCAGGCGATCATCGATGGCGAGGTTGGTCGGCATGTGTAGGAAGCTACACACGACCGCGGCCAGGGTCAATCCGCAGCAAGTCGGTCGCGCGTTCCCGCCGGGTGACGACCTCCACCTCAGCACGGCTCGCCTAAGCGCCCCTCGAGGCAGGTCAGCTCGACTTCGCCGGGTTACGGCGCACGAAGTAGTCGTAGACGACCATGAGGACGGTCGAGATGAGGCCGACTACGATGAAGAGGGTCCAGACCTGGCCGGGGCTGTAGGTCGTGAAGAGGTAGTCGCGCAAAGAATTGGTGGTCGTCTCCGTGCCGTTCGGCAGGACGGGGACGGCCTTCTGGGCGTAGGCCATGACGTCGGCGCGGGGGAGGATCTGGGCGACGAGCGCTTCGTTGCCGCCGTTCACCGCGACCTGGGCCTTGGCGACCAGCGCGTCGAGCGGGGTGTCTGCGCCGAGCTTCAGTGCCTTCGCGATGTTGTCGCCGATCTCCTTCAGGGCCTCCGCCGAGCTTCCGGCGGCCTTGAGGGCCTCGGCCTTGGCGGCGTCCGCGAGCGCGCCGACCTTGGCCTGGAGCGCGACGATGCTGTCCATCCACGTGCGAGCCGCGGTGTCGGCGACGGGGGTGTCTTGTCCTTGGAGGAACTGGCGGGTCAGGTTGACCTTGTCGCCCTTCTCTTCGTAGACGCCGCCGGCCGCGAGGTTGCCGAGCACCCAGCCGATGCCGTCCGGCATGTTGGCGTAGCCGAGGTAGAGGGCGCGTTTGCCCGGGGGCGCGAGCGAGGCCATGTACTCCTGGCGCTTCGGAGAGCAGAGCATCTCGCCGACCGTGAAGAGGACCACGCCGCCGAGGATGACGGTGACATCGGCCGACACCACGAAGAGGCCGAAGGCCAGGCACGAGATGAGCATGCCGAGGATGGTCGAGGTGAGGACCCGGACGAAGCTCGACGCCCACGCGAAGATGAACATGGTGAACATGATCATGAAGGCGTTGATGTTGAGCAGGCGCTCTTGCGGGATGTTCTGCCCGGCGTTGGCCTCGGCGACCCACGACTCGATGCCGAAGAGGTCACCGAAGAAGCGCTTGATGCCGGTCGAGTCGGTCCAGTCGTCGACGTAGTTCGGGAGCATGTCGAAGAGCTGGTGGAACGCGAACCAGAAGCCGGCGGAGATGAAGATGAAGAAGAGGAGGCGCGGGCTCGTGAAGAGGTCGACGAACGAGTCGAGCATGAGCCTCCCGGCGCTGCGCGTGTCCTTCTCGAACGCCCGCTCGTCCTTCGGGTCTTCGTAGAAGAAGAGGACCATGATGTTGGAGAGCACGATGAGCGAACAGGCGATGAAGACGCTGTGCCAGCGGAAGGGATCGTCTTCCGGGTACATGTCGCGCGTGAGCGCCGGTACGTAGGCCGAGATGGCGGCGCCAATGTTCACCGACTGATAGAAGAGCCCCCAGCCCATGGACTCGCGGCCCGGGATCTTGGCGATGGAGTGCGCCATCGTGCCCTGAATACCCGGCTTGAAGAGGCCGGTGCCGGCGGCGAGGAGCTGCGTGCCGAGGACCATGGTCCAGAAGTCGGTCGCGAGCGCCATGCCCGCGTAACCAAAGGTCTTTAGAAATACCGAGACCCCGATGGTCTTCTTGTAGCCGAAGCGGTCGGAGAAGCCGCCCGCGAAGGTCGGCAGCCACGACTGCATCGCGGCCCACGCGGCGAGCACGGTCGCCTTCTCCACGTGACTCAGGCCGGGCCCGCCGGCGCTCTTCCCGAGCACGAGGTACACGGGGACGATGAGGCGCACGCCGTAGTAGGCCATGCGCTCCATGAGCTCCATGAAGATGCAGAGCCAGAAGACCCTGTCGAAGCCCTTGATCTGCTGGAACAGGGACTGTTTCGGCGCGCTCGCGTTGACGGTCACGGGGTCGGCCTCCTACGGGCGTATTCAGGGGGTGGCGGCCGGAGCCGAGTGAGTGACTACTGGATCCAGTTCGGGGGACGACGCTCGAGGAAGGCGCGCATGCCCTCTTGGCCCTCGTCGCTCGCGCGTAGCGTCGCGATGAGCTGCGACGTGCGCTCTTCCGGGCGTTCCCAGACGTGGGCGTGCTTCGCGAGATCCTTGCAGGCGGCCAGCGCGCCGGGGGCGCCGCGGAGGAGGCTCTGCAGCGTGGACGCCACGAGGGCGTCGAGGGCCTCGTCGCTGTCGGCGAGGCGCTGCACGAGCCCGCCGACGTAGGCCGCCTGGGCGTTCACCTTGTCGCCGGTGAGGAACCAGTCGCGCGCCCTCGACGGGCCGATCTTGCGGACCACGAAGGGCGAGATGACCGCGGGCGCCATGCCGAGCCGCACTTCGGACAGCGCGAACTCGGCCTTCGGGCCGGCGATGACGATGTCAGCGCACGCGGCGAGGCCGACGCCACCGCCCATCGCGGGGCCGTGGACCCGAGCGACGACCGGCTTCGGCAGCCCGTCGAGCCGCGCGAAGAGCCCCGCCATCGCGAGCGCGTCGGCCGCGTTCTCGGCCGGGCCGAGGTGCGCCTTCGACTTCATCCAGCGGAGGTCGGCGCCGGCGCAGAAGCTCGCGCCCGCACCGGTGAGGAGCACGACTCGCACGTCCGCATCGGACTCGGCGCGCTTTAGCCCAGCCTGCAGCGCGGCGATGAGGCCGTCGTCGAAGGCGTTGTGCCGGTCGGGGCGGTTGAGCGTGAGCGTGAGGACACCCTTCTCGAAGGACTCGAGGATGTCCGGGGCGGGCGTTTCGGTCGCGTTCGACATGGGGCGGCTCACATCCGGAAGATGCCGACCCGCGGGGGCGGGATCGGCGCGTTGAGCGAAGCGGAGATGGCGAG
>JADMJS010000263.1 GCA_018780435.1 Myxococcales bacterium | reverse complement strand
CGCTGGGGGCGGGCGGGGCCCGCGGGGGCGAGAGGATAGTGCCGACGCCGCGTTGTCACAAGGCGGGACTTTCATCCAATTGCGCGGGCGACCACGGGCGGGTAGCGTTCATGCGGTTTGAGCGTCTCCACCGCCATCGCCCTCGCTACGCTCCTCGGCCACGCCGGCATTCACTTCGAGGACGTGACGGCGTCTTCTGGACTCCCGATGTTTCGGACCCCGACGCTCGACTACGGCTTCCCCGCGGCGGCGTGGCTCGATTGGGACCGCGATGGCCTGCCCGATCTCGTGATGGGCGACGCCGTTGGCCCGACGCGCTACTTCCGAAACCGCGGTGACTTCACGTTCGAGGAGCAGAGCGGGGAGTCGCTGCTCGCGCTCGAAGGTGTGGTCTCTCTCGAGCACATCACCGTGCCTCCGGGGATCTGGGCGGAGGGCGCGGGTGGCCCCACGACGGGTTTTGCGCACGGGCTCATTGTCTCGCGTTACGTCGATGGGCGTTCGGTGCTCGCGGTGCTACGGCTCGAGGCCCCAGGCGAGGTGACCGTGTTGCCGGTCCGCCACCCCGCGCACGGCATCGTGCTGACGTCGCACGGCGACCTTGATCTCGACGGCCTCCACGAGCTCGTCGCGGCCGACCACGCTTGCGGCGGTGGCCTCGGTGGTGCCCGAACCGTGTTCACGCTCCATCCGATGCCGACCGGGTATCGCGTCCGGGAGGGCGAACCCCGGGGGACCGGCTGTTATCCCGTCCCTGTCGTGACCGACGACCTCGGGCAGGGCCAACCGGCCGTGCTCGTGGCCACGGACTTTGGGCCGGTCGACGATCCCGGCTACGTCCTGCGCCGCGACGGGCGCCGCGACGCGCTCCCCGAGGCTTACGGGATGGGCGTCGCCATTGGCGATACCAACGGGGACCTGCTCCCCGACTACCTCGTCACCAACATCGGTCGCGACGTGACCTGGCAATCGACTGCTGGCGAGGGCGTCAGCGGTCGCCGGGCCGGCATCGCCCGTGCGGACACCGAGTGGGGCGAAGAGGCCGTCCGCTACAAGTGGGGCGCCACCATGCTCGACGCCGACAATGACGGTGACCTCGAGCTCTGGGCCTGCGCCGCCGGACTCGGCGAAGACGACCCCATCCCGGCCGAGGTGAACGCACGCGACGTGCTGGTGAGTGACGGTCGCGACCTCGCCGCCGAAGCCGGGGTCGCCCTCGAAGGGCCAAGCCGCGTCGTGACGCTCACCGACGTCGACCGCGATGGCCGCCTCGACGCGCTCGTGGGGGGCGACATCGAGTGGGTGCTCTTCAGAAATGTGAGCGATTCTGGGAGCTTCGTTGGCTTTGAAGCGCCCGATGAGCCGGGGATGCACGTCATCGTCCTTGCGTGTGGTCGCCGCTACTTTCGCGAGCTGTCCGGGGGCAGCGCCGGCGCCGCCTCCGAAGCCCTCATCCACGTCGGGCTCGGCGACTGCCCGGGCCCCGTCGACGCCACCGTGCGTTTTCCCGGCGGGGCCGAGCGCCGCCTGACGGGGCTCGTCGCCGGTCAGTATCACCCCATTCCGCCTGCGGGGCGCGTCACTTTCGAGCCGTCGGTCGCCGCGCCCGGGCAGAGCGTCACCGTGCGCTCGACGGTCGAGCCCGGCAGCCCGCTCCAGCTCGACGGGACGCCGATCATCGACGGCGCGACGTGGACCGCGCCGATGGCGACCGGTCGCT
>JADMJS010000425.1 GCA_018780435.1 Myxococcales bacterium | reverse complement strand
CCTCATCGACCACATGGGCTTCGTATCGTGGGCGGACGACATGGAATCCATTCGCATCGCCCTGGGTGTCGAGCAACTGAGCTACTTCGGCATCTCCGCCGGCACGGCGCTCGGCGCGGCATACGCTCAACGTTACCCCGAACGAGTGGATCGCTTCGTGCTCGACTCGAGTGTATCCCCTTACGGTGGTTTGAATACCATGTTGGGTTGGCAGGCCAAAGGAGCCGACACCATCGTGGGAGAGTGGGCGACCTGGTGCTCGGAGACGAAGAATTGCGCGGTCCACGACGACCCAATGGGCAGCCTCGAAGCGGCGACCCAGCAGGCTACGACGGAGCCGCTCGATGTGAACGGGACTCGCCTCACATACGGACGAATGTCCTTCGGGGCCTTCTGGAATCTATACAGCGAAGCAGGGTGGCCTGCACTGGCGAAGGACTTGGCAGCAGCTAGTTCGGGGGACGGATCGGGCTTGCTCGAGGCCGAGCGCGCTTACAACCTCCACAACGATAGCGGAGGCGTCGACCCGGCAGTGGCCATAATCTACCTGACGGGGTGCGCGGATAGTAACTGGCAACCGACTGCGGGGGATCTCGCGGAGGCGACACTGGCTGGGGAAGCCGCTTCCGGCTCGGGTGGCGGTTTGAGTCGGCTCCTGTGGGTCGACAACCTCTGGTGTACCGCCCTCGGCCCCGTGGCTAATGCCGTACCTCCTTTGAAAGGCGTCGATGCGCCACCGATCCTGATGCTGCAGTCGCGCTTCGACGTGGCTACACCGCTACCTGGCGCGCTAGTGCTGCAGTCTGAATTGGACAACGGCAGCCCAATGGTGGTTTGGGAGGGCTCGATTCATGGCGCAGCCTTCTCCTCGAACTGCATGAGGGACCATGCCGACGTGTTCTTTACGACCGGCGCGTTGCCTGCCGACGGCGAGACCTGCGACTAGAACTCAATGCAATACGAATTCGTGCCCGCCGCGGCACGATCTCGAGCGTTCGTGGATTCGCGGGCTGTTCGGCGTGACCTGGACAGTGTCTCGATGGTGTACGTGGCTTCAACGCCGACTTCGCCACCGCCAGAAACGTGGGAGCGAATTGCGACAGACGCCAATGAGGGGGATCCACCTACCGTGTAGTGTGATATGCCAGGGGCGTCATGGAGGACGTAATGCTCGGAACCACGCCGTCACGCCCGCAGGTCTACGCAGTTTGGATGGTGCTTTGGGTCGCGGCGGGCTGCACCGACGGCGCGCCCGCCTCCTTGGCGGGCGCTGCAGTGGATGTGACCACGACCGACGATGTCGACGGACGTTCCGGTGACGCCAGTCCGGGCGAGGGCGAGGTCACGCAATTACCGGATGTCCTTGTCGACGCATCGGACGCGGGTACGCCGTGCCCTGGCTGTACAGGGGCCCCCTGTGACGGAAACGCGGACTGCCAGAGCGGCTACTGCATCACCGGCCCCGGAGGCAAGGAGTGCGCGCAGCAGTGCCTCGACGATTGCCCAGCGGGCTATGCCTGCGAAGACGTGAGCATTGGAACGGACACGATCTTCCTCTGTGTTTACGAGCACCTCGACTACTGCTTGCCGTGCCGGGCGGCGGCAGACTGTGCGAGTCCCCTGGTGACCACGTCGACCACGGCGTGCCTCAACCTGGGTGACGCCGAGGGGTCCTTCTGTTCGCCGCCGTGCGACTCGGACGTCGACTGTCCCGAAGGAGCCACCTGTGTCGACCCGGCGCCGGGGAGCGGCGCCGGGCCTGCCGTGGGGGGCGCGAGGTACTGCCAACCGCTGGCTGGGGAGTGCGCGTGTTCGCACCTCGCGATCTCGACGGGGGCCACCACCGACTGCGCCTCCACGAACGAACACGGCACGTGCCTTGGCCAAAGGTCGTGTCTCAGTGCGGGCTTGACGGCGTGCGACGCCCGCGTACCGGCGGCGGAGACGTGCAACGGCAAAGACGACGACTGCGACGGGGAGACGGACGAAGGGATCCCGGGTGCGGGCGAGCCCTGCGATGGCGACGACGCCGACCTCTGCCCGGACGGCACTCGCGTGTGTACGGCGGACGGTGACGCGCTCGTCTGCAATGACGACGCGTCTTCCGCCGCGGAGACGTGCAATGGCCAGGACGACGATTGCGACGGCGACACCGACGCCGCGGACTCGGATCTGTCCCTCATCCCGTGTGAGCTCACCGCCGGCGTGTGTGCCGGCGCCATGACGCCGTCGGCGCTGTGCCAGGACGGCGTGTGGACGGCCTGTGGAGCGCCCACCTATGCCGCGCTCGGCTCGGGCTACGAGCCCGGGGTCGAGAGCAGTTGCGACGGGCTCGACAACGACTGCGACGGCGACACGGACGAGGACTTCACAGCCGCCATGCCCGACGGCACCGTCATCACCGGCGCCGGGAGCGCCTGTGGCGCCGGCACGTGTACGGGCGGGCTCACCACGTGCGATTCGGGCGCGCCTGGGGGCCTGACGTGCTCGACGACGGGCAACGCCAACGCCGAGAGCTGCAACGGCAAAGACGACGACTGCGATGGGAAGACCGATGCGGATGACGATGGGCTGGTGCTCGCGAATTGTGACCTGCCCTACGGCGTCTGTAGCGGCGCCAAGAAGACCGCCGCCCTCTGCCAGGATGGCGCCTGGGCTGCGTGCGAAGGCCCGGACTACATCGGCCACGCGGCGACCTTCGAGGCGACGACGGAGCTCTCGTGCGACGGCCTGGACAACGACTGTGACGGCGCGACCGACGAGGACTTCAGCCTGGTGACGGCCGCGGGGGCCGTAGTGGCGGGTGCGGGGCAGCCGTGTGGCACCGGTGCGTGTGCCGGCGGCACGACGCTGTGCGCGGAGAGTGGCGACGCCATCGTGTGCTCGAGCGCCCAGAACGCCGGTCCGGAGGTGTGTGACGGCGAGGACAACGACTGTGATGGGGCGGTCGATGCCTCGGACACGAGCCTCGTCCGAGGGCCGTGCGAGAAGGTCTCGGGGGCCTGCGCTGGCGCTGAGAAACCCCCGACGCTGTGTATCGGTGGGGCGTGGGCCGCCTGTACGAACGGCGTCTATACGGACCACGCCCCGTCCTTTCAGGCGGAGAGCGAGCTCGCGTGCGACGCCATCGACAACGACTGCGATGGCAACACGGACGAGGACTTCGAGGTGACCCAAGCGAACGGCACGGTGGTCACCGGTGCGGGGAAGCCTTGCGGGACGGGCGCTTGCGCGAGCAGTCAAACGGTCTGTGGTCCGGATGCGGCCTCCATCGTCTGCTCGGCCGAAGTGAATCTCTCCCAGGAGACCTGCGATTCAATCGACGACGACTGCGATGGCTACACCGACGCCACCGATCCCAGCCTCGTCGTGACGCCGTGTGAGAACCAGATGGGGGTGTGCCTCGGCGCCATGCACCCGCAGGACCTGTGCGTTGACGGGGCCTTCATCGCCTGCGACGCCTCCGCGTACGCGCTCCATTCGCCGCGCTACGACGTCGGCTCCGAGGCGACGTGTGATGGCCATGACAACGACTGTGACGGCGGCACCGACGAGGACTTCAGCGTGCTCTCGCCAGCGGGCGTGACTGTGAACGGCGTGAGCAAGAGCTGCGGCGTCGGCGCCTGCGCCGGCGGCGTCACCGAGTGCGCCGCCGATGGCAAGAGCAGCGTCTGTTCGACAGCCGTAAAGGCGAGCCCAGAGGTGTGCAACGGCGTCGACGACGACTGTGACGGCCTGACGGACGCGGACGACACCGACATGGTGGTGGCGCTTTGCGACCAGCAGTCGGGCGTGTGCGCCGGAGCGCCGCGACCGGCGGCGGCGTGCGTCTCTGGGGAGCTTCAACCGTGCGCCGAAGCCGTCTATACGGCCTGGTCCGGTGACTATTCGCCTGGCGCGGAGTCTCGCTGCGACGGCCTCGACAACGACTGCGATGGCGGGGTGGACGAGGACTTCGCCGTGACCTCGGCGGAGGGCATCGTCTCCACGGGGACCGGCCAGGTGTGCGGTACCGGCGCCTGTGAGGGCGGGGTGACGACCTGTGGTCCCGGGGGCGTGGGGATCGTGTGCACGACGTTCGGGAAGGCCGATGTGGAGATCTGCAACGGCAAAGACGACGACTGCGACGGCCTGACGGACGGCATTGATCCGACGTTGGCACCGGTTCCGTGTGAGAAGCAAGATGGGGTCTGTTCGGGCGCGATGAAGTCGACGTCGATGTGTTCGGGCGGAAGTTGGGCGCCCTGTTCGATTGAGCACTACACGCAGCAGGGGCCCACCTATCGGGCGCTATCGGAGCTGACCTGTGATGGGCTCGACAATGACTGCGACGGCAGCACCGACGAGGACTTCTTGACCCTCACTCTCGACGGCTCGGTGGTCGTGGGGGCCGGCTCGCCGTGTGGGACGGGCCAGTGCGGCGGGGGCGAGACCCACTGCTCGGCCGACGGTCTCCGAATCGTTTGCGATTCCGAGGTCTTGGCGAGCGAGGAGCGTTGCAATGGCCTCGATGACGACTGCGATGGACAGACCGACTCGGCCGACCCTGGGCTCGCGTTGGTCGCGTGCGACCTGCAGCTCGGACTCTGCGCCGGTGCCACTCGGCCCAAGTATCTGTGTGTGGACGGCGCGTGGCTCGGCTGCGAGTCGGAGCAGTACGGCCCGACGTGGGAGAAGTCGGTCGAGCTCGCGTGTGATGGTCTCGACAACGACTGCGACGGCAGCCGGGACGAGGACTTCAGTCTGATCACCACCGACGGGGCGTTCCTCTTTGGCGTGGGGGCGGCGTGTGGCGTCGGCGCGTGTGCGGCCGGCGTGACGCAGTGCGACGGATCAGGCTCCGGCGTCGTGTGCTCCACGGCGACCGTCGCGACCGTCGAGACGTGCAACGGTTTGGACGACGATTGCGATGGCGAGACCGACACCGCGGACGCGTCGCTCGTGATCCCCGCGTGCGAGAGACAAGCCGGCCTGTGTGCAGGCTCGGTGAAGCCGCTCGTCTTGTGCGAAGGTGGCGACTGGGTGGCGTGCGACGGGCCCAGCTACTCGGGCTGGAGCTCCTCGTATTCCGACGGCGTCGAGTCCTCGTGCGACGCGGTCGACGACGACTGCGATGGGAAGGTCGACGAGGATTTTTCGTTCACGCAGCCGGATGGGACCGTCGTCACCGGGCCCGGAGCGTCCTGCGGTGCCGGCGCGTGCGCAGGCGGCGTGGCCTTTTGCACGCCGGAGAAGACGGCCATCGCTTGCAGCACGTCCGGGGCCGCGAGCGCGGAGATCTGCGACGGGATCGACAACGACTGCGACGGGCTCACGGACGGCCAAGACGCGGACCTCACCATCCCGCCCTGCGAGACGGAAGACGGCGTGTGCAGCGGCAGTCGAAAGCCGGCCGAGCTCTGTGATGGCGCGGCGGGTTGGAAGGCCTGTGCGACCGCCCAGTACCTCGCGACCTCGGCGAGCTATCAATCGGGCCAGGAGACCGCGTGCGACGGCCAGGACAACGACTGCGACGGCGAGACGGACGAAGACTTCACCGTGACGCTACTCGACGGCGCCGAGCTCACCGGTACGGGCAAGGCGTGTGGGGTAGGCACGTGTTTCGGCGGTACGACGGTCTGCAATACGGCCACGACGGGCATCGTCTGCGGCTCCGAGTCGACTGCAGTCGCGGAGACCTGCGACGCGAAGGACAACGATTGCGACGGCAAGACCGACAGCGCGGACCCAAGCCTCTCGCTCGTCCCGTGTGAGAAGACGATGGGAGTTTGCGCGGGCGCGAACAAGCCCGCATCGCTCTGCACGGCGGGGGGCTGGCAGCCTTGTCCCGACTCCGTCTATGGCAGCGCGAGCGGCGGGGCCTTCACGGCGGGCGCCGAGGCGGCGTGTGACGCGAAAGACAACGATTGTGATGGCAATACCGATGAGGACTTCGCCCGAACGCTCCTGAACGGCGTCACGGTGACCGGCGTGGGGACCGCCTGTGGCGTCGGTAAATGCGCTGGCGGCGTGACCGTGTGCCAAGCGGGCGGGAACGGGATCGTGTGTTCGAAGGAGAGCAGCGCCACGACCGAGCTGTGCAACGGCCTCGACGACGACTGCGACGGGCAGACCGATGCCGCCGACGCCGGTCTAATCGGCCCGCTCTGCGAACGTCAGTCGGGCGTTTGTGCCGGGGCCCAGAAACCGAGGACGTTGTGCGTCGGCGGAAATTGGCAGGCGTGCGCCGGCGGGCAGTACCCGGCGACGTGGCAAAGCGCGGCCGAGACCAAATGCGACGGCCTCGATAACGACTGCAACGGCAGCACCGACGAGGACTTCATCACGACGACGCCGGATGGCGTGACCCACCCGGGGGTGGCCGACGCGTGCGGAACGGGCCGTTGCGGCGGGGGCACCACGACCTGCAACACGGCAGGCACAGGCACGATCTGCTCAACCAGTAATAAGGCCATCGCCGAGGCATGTAATAGCGCAGACGACGATTGCGATGGGTCGACGGACGCCGCCGACGCGTCGCTCGTCCGGCCGAACTGCGAGAAACAAGCAGGGATCTGCCAGGGCGCCAAGAAGCCGGCGTCACTCTGCGTCAGCGGGGCGTGGGGGGCTTGCGTGACGGCCACGTACACGGCTTGGAACGCGTCCTACAAGACGCCGAAGGAGACGCAGTGTGACGGCGTGAACGAAGACTGCGATGCCAAGACGGACGAAGACTTCACGCTGACGCAGGCGGACAGCTCCGTCGTGACGGGGGCGGGCTCGGCGTGCGGTATCGGCGGGTGCGCGAACGGCACGACGGTGTGCAATGCCGCCAAGACCGGGATCACCTGCGGGAGCTCGGGGGCCGCTCAGATCGAGGTGTGCGACGGCATCGACAACGACTGCGATGGGCAGACCGACGCGGCCGACTCCGGCCTCGTCATCCCGAGCTGCGAAGACCAATCGGGGGTCTGTGCCGGCGCGATGAAGGTGGCCAGCTTGTGCGGCGGCGCCGCGGGTTGGCAGCCGTGCGGTTCGGCCCGGTACGTCGCAAACCACGCGGCCTATCAGGCCGGTGCGGAGCTGGCGTGTGACGCGCTCGACAACGACTGTGACGGCGCCACCGATGAAGACTTCACGATGACCCTCCGCGATGGGACACCCGTGACCGGCGCCGGCGAGACGTGTGGCGTGGGGATCTGTTCGGGCGGCAGTACCGTGTGCAACGGCCTCAAGACCGGCATCGTGTGCGCGTCGGAGTGGGACGCCACGAGCGAGTTTTGTGACGGGCAGGACAACGACTGCGACGGGCTCGTGGACGGCGACGATCCGTCCCTCGTGATCGTGGGGTGCGAGAAATTCACGGGCGTATGCACCGGCGCCACGAGGAGCGCCGCCTCATGTGGGGGCGCGGCCGGATGGAACCCGTGCCCCGAGTCCGTCTACACCGCGGTCAGCGCCGGGGCGTACACCGCGGGGGCCGAGACGGCGTGTGACGCCAAGGACAACGACTGCGACGGCGCGACCGACGAGGACTTCAGCGTGACGCTCCTCGACGGCGCCACGGTCGTGACCGGCGTCGGCACGGCCTGCGGCCTGGGCGCGTGCGCGGGCGGCGTGACGGCCTGCAACGCCGCCAAGACGGGGGTCGTCTGTCCCAGGGAGACCACCCATGCGAGCGCGGAGGTCTGCGACGGAAACGACAACAACTGCAACGGCCGCGTGGACGCGGCGGACGCCGCGCTCACCGTGGTCCCCTGCGAGCTGACCCAGGGCGTCTGCGCTGGCGCTCAGAAGCCGACGTACCTGTGCGCGGCCGGCGCGTGGCTGCCCTGCGACGCCGCGCAATACGGCGCTCTCTTCCAGAAAGACGTCGAGACCCGTTGCGACGGAAAGGACAACGACTGTAGTGGCGCCACGGACGAGGACTTCAGTACGACGACCGCCGACGGCGTGACCCATGTCGGGATCGGCACGTCCTGCGGCGTGGGAGGGTGCGCGAGCGGGCTCACGACATGCAACGCCGCCGGAAGCGGGACGCTCTGCTCCACGGCAGCACAGACGACGGCTGAGGTCTGCAACGGCGTCGATGACGACTGCGATGGGAAGACCGACGCGGCCGACCCTTCGCTCGTGAAGCCGCTCTGTGAGAAACAAGCCGGGGTCTGCAAGGGGGCGAAGAAGATCGCGGGTCTGTGCGTGTCCGGCGCCTGGAGCGCGTGTGTCACCACGACCTACCGGGTCATTGCGTCGACCTACCAGCCGCTAAAGGAGACCACGTGCGACGGGCTCGACGAAGACTGCAGCGGCACCGCGGACGAGGACTTCACCCTCGCCATGCCGAACAGTAGCACCGTCTCGGGCGTCGGCGCCGCCTGCGGGGTCGGTGCCTGCGCCAGCGGTACGACGTCGTGCCTCTCGTCGAAGCTCGGGATTCAATGCAGCACCTCGGCGAGCGTGAGCACCGAGGTGTGCGACGGCGTCGACAACGACTGCGACGGTAAGACCGACGCCGACGACCCCGATCTCGTCATCCCGAGCTGCGAGAAACAGTCCGGAGTCTGTAGTGGCTCAAAGAAGTCCCCGGCACTGTGCGCGGGTGCGAGCGGCTGGCTCGCCTGCGGCACGACGCAGTACGCCGCCTTCAGCGGTGCCTACCAGGCGGCGGTCGAGCTCGCCTGCGACGCCATCGACAACGACTGTGATGGCAGTACCGACGAGGACTTCACGCTGACGCTGCCGAATGCGAGCGTGGTCACGGGTGCCGGCAAGGCCTGTGGCGTCGGCGTGTGTTTGGGCGGCGTCACGACCTGCAACGCCGCCAAGACGGCGATTGTCTGCCCGAGCCTGGCGAACGCGACTGCAGAGAGCTGCGACGCCAAGGATAACGACTGCGATGGGAAGACCGACGCCGCGGATCCGTCTCTGGTGGTGGTCGCCTGCGAGAAGGCCACTGGGGTCTGCGCCGGGGCGACCAAGACCAAAGCGATGTGCACGACGGGCGTCTGGCAGCCATGCCCTGACTCGCTCTACGGGACCGTCAGCGGTGGCATGTACAGCGCCGGCGCAGAGACCGCGTGCGACGCGAAGGACAACGACTGCGATGGCAGCACTGACGAAGACTTCGAACTCACACAGAAGGACGGCGTCAAGGTAACGGGGATCGGAAAAGCCTGCGGCGCGGGCATCTGCGCGGGGGGCACGACCAAGTGCAGCACGGCCAAGACAGGGATCGTGTGTCCCAAGGAGAACTTGGCGACGGAGGAGATCTGCGACAACCTGGACAACGACTGCGACGGAAAGCTCGACGCTGCGGACGGCTTCCTCTCCCTGCCGCTCTGCGAGAAACAGGCCAGTTTGTGTACTGGTTCGAAGAAGAGCCCGTCGCTCTGTGTCGGCGGCGCCTGGCAGCCGTGCAGCGACGCGGAGTACCTGGCCAAATCAGCCTTCTATCAGAGTATCGAGACGCTCTGCGACACCCGGGACAACAACTGTGACGGAACCAAGGACAACATCGCGGACGCGGACATCCCGCGGAACCCGAACCAAGAAGGGGCGTGTAGGGGTACACATCAGCAGTGTTTGCTCGGCACCTGGGTCGATAGCTACCCTGCGACGTACGGACTCTATGAGGAGCCCGACTCGCAAAACTACGACCGAAACTGCGACGGCTTCGTGGGCACTGCCCTCGGGCAGGTCTTCGTTGCGCCAACCGGGGACGATCTGAGCCCGTGCACCATGGTGGCGCCTTGCCGCACCATTACGCGCGGCCTCGCCGCCGCCGTCGCTAATGGCGCGACCGACATCTACGTGCAGTCCGGTACGTACAACGAGTCACTGCAGCTCAAGAGCAACAAACGCATCTATGGAGCTTACGGGGCTGATTGGAGCCGGAACGTAATGTTCTACTACTATAAGTATCATAGAACGATAATACTTGGAGGATTGTTGGGCGGTCAATGGATCACGGTTCGCGCGCTCTCGGTGACGGGTGCCAAGCTGCAGTTCATCGATCTCGTGGGGAGCAATGCGAAGGGAGCCGTCGACAACCGAGGGAAGTCGAGCTACGTGGTGTATGCGAGGGACGCCTCCCTGACTCTCGAGAGGGTCGAGATCCAAGGGGGAGACGGCGCAGACGGTGTTCATGGGGCACCCGGCGTGGATGCCGTTGAACCCGATGCCGCTCTGGTCAATGGCAAAGAAAGTGGTGGCGGCGGCACCAATCCCCACTGTTCAGGAACCAGCGGCGGAAGCGGCGGCTACGGTGGAGAGTACCTCGATTGCTCCTATTGGTGGTGCCCATACACGGAAGGCGGCGACGACGGGGCAAGCGGGCTCACCGCTCCTCTCGGCGGGGCTGGCGGTGACGGTGGTTTACCTCCAAACGTCAGCTTAATCGGTACGAAGTGCTGGTCAGGATCGGATGGCAAGCCGGGTGGCGTCTCTAACGGCTCAGGGGGTATCGGCGGCGAGCCGACCCCCGTGATTGTCAACAACTTCTTCTACTTGCCTGCCGGCGGAAATGGAGGGGCTGGGAAGAATGGCGGCGGCGGAGGAGGAGGAGGAGGAAGTGGCGCTTGCACCTTCAACGGTGGGAGCAGCGGCGCACGCGGCGCTGGAGGTGGGGCCGGCGGCTGCGCCATGGTCGATGGCGGGGGCAGCGGCGGCGGCAGCGGTGGATCGAGCTTCTGCATATTTGCTACGGGAACGAGCGTCGTCAACGTGATCGACACATTCGTCTATCGTGGCGATGGCGGCGCAGGCGGCAACGGCGGTGATGGCGGGGCTGGGCAGGCGGGGGGCCTCGGCGGGCTCGGTTTCGACCCGTATCCCGTCTTTGCACCTCTAAGCGGAAGCGGCGGCAAGGGTGGACACGGTGGCCATGGCGGCGGCGGGGGAGGAGGCGCCGGCGGTTGGAGCTACGGCGTATTCGCGATTGCTCCGGCCACAATACAGCTGGATTCGTCCACGATACCAACCCAAATGGGACTGCCCGGTGCAGGTGGCCTACCCGGAGCGTCGGCTCCCAATGCTGCGGTCAAGGACCAAAATGGAAATCCAGGTTCTCCAGGTGCGGCTGGCGTCGAATCGGTCTACTAGTAAGGCGTTCGCACAGGGGCGCTTTGGCGAGACCACCCATGCCGGACGACTCGGAGGATGGACGACTTTTTGCCGACGCAGAACGAGGGTTTGGGGAGCCGATTCGCCGCCGCGATCCGGCGCCCGCTCTCCTCGCCCTCAAGAACCCCGACGGCTCGGTGAAGAAGTCGATCTCTGGTAACGAGTAGCAGGAACCCGGACCTCATGCTTCAAAGCCCCGACGCCCTCATCTTCGACTGCGACGGCACCCTCGTCGACACCATGCCCGGCCACTTCCGCGCGTGGACCGAGGCGCTCGGCCGCTATGGCCTCGTCCTGCCCGAGCCGCGTTTCTATGCGCTCGGCGGCGTGCCGACTCGCGACATCATCGCGCTCTTGTCTCGAGAAGCGGGCGTTCAGGTCGACATCAAGGAAGTCGCCGCGCTCAAAGAGGCGCTGACCGAGCACCACCTCGCTACTCCGGCGCCGATCGCCGAAGTGGTCGCCATCGCCGCCGCGGCCCGTGGCGTCCTGCCGATGGCCGTCGCGACCGGTAGTCTCCGCGCTCTGGCCGACCGGGCGCTCCGGGCCATCGCGATCCGCGACTGGTTCTCGGCGCTCGTCGCCGCCGAAGACGTGACGCGACCGAAGCCGGCGCCCGACACCTACCTGCGCGCCGCCGAGCTCCTGAAGGTGGATCCGCGACGCTGTCGCGCGTTCGAGGACACCGATCTCGGCCTCGAAAGCGCGCGGGCGGCGGGCATGGACGCCATCGATATCCGGCACTTGCGCTCGCTCGCGGGGTGAGCGGGAAGGCGGCCACTCTCTGGGGCTCGTCGGTCTGTCGGGCGGTTTGGCACAGGTCCGGGACGAGCACTGGGAGGGCGCCGTTCTCGGCGAATAGGCCGCGTGGGCTCATCGAGCACGGATGACGCGCCCTCTCGGCCGTGTATGCTGCCGCGCGTCCCCGGTCCCATCGAGGTCCCATGAAGTCGTCCCGTCGTCACTTCTCGCTGCATCCGGATCGCCGCTACGTCACTCTCCCGGCCACGCTCCTGGTGCTGTCAATGGCCGGGGTGGCGTGCTCCGAGGACACATCGGTCATCCCCAGCGGTGACCTGGCCGTCAGCGATGTCGATAGCGACGCGCGCGATGACGCGGCTTCATCGGATTCCGCCGCAGAGGACATCCTCGACACGACCGGCGGCGATGACGACGCCGCGCCCGACGCCGCCGAGGATGCCGCCCTCCCGATCGAACACCCCGCGCTCGTAGGGACGGTGCCGGCGACCTTCACCGTACGGCCCGGCGTCGAGATTGCGACGGCGTTCGACGTGACGCCCGGTGCGCCGATAACGCTCTATGACGCCCAGGGTGAGCGCATCGTCACCTACCTCGCCGACGAGTTCGGGCAAGTGCACTTCGCGTATGTGCCGAGGGAGTACGGCGTCTACGATCTGAAGCAGGCGGTCTCCGGCGAGCTCGTCAAAGACGGCTCGACGCTCCCCCCGGGGGATGGCTACGTGCTTCGCGACGACTCGGCCATGCCCGAGGGACCCGCGCTCGCGTCGGCGCCGTTCCGGGTCCTGGCGACGACCGAGCACCCGGACGTCGCGCTGTACGACGGCCAGGATCTGCAGGGGATCCCCTTTGGCATCCTCGGGGTGCCGGCCGACGTCGACGTGAACGACGGCTTCAACTACATCACCATGCGTGACGGCGTGAAGCTCGGCGCCATGGTCCGCTTCCCCGATCCGGCGCTTTGGGGTGACGGGCCGTACCCGACGGTGGTCGAGTACTCGGGCTACGGGCCGTCCGACCCGGGTTCGCCCGACCCCGGCTCCCGGATCGCCACGCTGCTCGGCTATGCCACCGTGGGCGTCAACATGCGGGGCACGGGCTGCTCCGGCGGCGTCTTCGACATCTTCTCGCCGGCTCAGCACGCGGATGGCTACGACATCATCGAAGTCGTCTCGCGTCAGCCCTGGGTAGCGCACGGCAAAGTCGGAATGGTCGGCCTCTCCTACCCCGGGATCTCGGAGCTCTACGTCGCGTATCTGAATCCGCCCGGGCTCGCGGCGATTACGCCGCTGTCAGTGCTCTACGACCCCTGGGTGGTGCTCCGGCCCGGTGGCATCTACAACGACGGGTTCACGCGGCAATGGCTGGCCCAACGCGACGCCGAAGCCGCGTCCGGAGGGCAGTCGTGGACCGACGGTCGTATCGCGCTCGGAGACACGATCTGTGATGAACATCAGACACTTCGGAACCAGAACCTCGCCTTCGAAGAGGTCTTCAAGGCCCTCGAGTTCTATCCGCCCCAAGCCGAAGCCCGCAGCATTTGGCGGCTCGTGTCCGAGATCAAGGCCGCCGTCTACCTGACCGGGGGCTTTCAAGACGAGCAGACGGGGCCGCAGTTCGCCGACATGCTCGGCCACTTCGACGCGGCCGCCGTGCGTCGATTCATTCTGTATAATGGACGTCATGTCGACGGCTACAGCCCGCTTGTCCTGACGCGCTGGTGGGAGTTCCTCGAGCTCTACGTCGCCCGGCGTGTGCCGCGTCTCCCCGAGTGGATGCGCACCATCGGGGCCGAGGAGTTCTCGAAGTCCTTCGACTCCACCGGCCTCACCTTCGAGCCGGACCGCTACGCCGACTTCGCCGACGATGATTATGAAGGCGTTCGAGCCGCCTACGAGGCCGAACCCGACGTCCGCGTTCTCTTCGAGAGCGGCGGCGTCCCCGAGAACCCCGGGGCGCCCTTGCACCGCTTCGAAGCCAGCTTCGACGCGTGGCCGCCGTCGGTCGCCGCGACCCGGACCCTCCACCTCGGACCCGATGGCACCCTCGTGGACGCGGCCCCCGCCGAGGCCAGCAGCGCCTCCTACCGCCACGATCCGGAGGCGGGCGCTGACACCTTCTTCGGACCGAAGGGCTACGAGACGACCGCGCGGATGTGGGACATCGACTGGCGACCCTTCGCTGCGGATGCGGCCGCGACGTTCACCACGGCTGCTCTACCGGACGATCTCATCCTCGCGGGGCCGGGTTACCTCCGCCTCTTCCTGTCCAGCGAAGTGGACGACGTCCACGTCCAGGTGACGCTGACGGAGCTGCGTCCGGATGGTCAGGAGGTCCTCGTGACCACGGGGTGGCACCGGGTCGGCCACCGCCAGATTAATACCGAGCCGAGCGCCGGAAACTACGTGCACTACACCTGGACCCAAGAGGACTTCGCGTTGCTCGCCCCCGGCGAGGTCATCGACACCCGCGTCCCCATCCCGTCTATTGCGCACGTGTTCCGCAAGGGCTCGCAGCTTCGGGTGTCGGTCTCTACGCCAGGCCGAAACCACGGCACGTGGGAGTTCACGAACCCAGCATACGGCGGAGAGCCTCCTGTCCACACGATCGCGTTCGGAGGCGACACGCCCTCGGCGCTCGTGCTCTCCACCGTCCCGGTCTCGTCCATCACCGGCGGCGTCATCCCCGCGTCGCTCCCCGTCTGCCCCGGACTACGCGGGCAGCCCTGTCGCCAGACCACGGCTCTCTGACGGTTTCTTGGGCGGCCACCCGCCATGGTGTAGGAAGAGCCCTCCACCGTGGCCGAGTATAGGAACGCCCCATGAGCACCCCCAACACCCCGATCCGCGAACGCGTCGCGTCGCTCGACCACACCGTCGTCCCAGAGTCGGTCCGGCTCGCGCCCGCGACCGCCGGCGAGACGAGCCCGGCTGGCCTTTACCGCCATGGCGACCGTTACCTCATCGGGGGTGAGGTCTGCCTTTGGACGGGCGACACGACCGAGGTCACCTCGCCCATTTGCACGGATGGCAAACGCACCGTCATCGGCCGTGCCGCGTCACTCACCCGCGAGGAGTCGCTCGACGCGATGGCGGCGGCGGTCTCGGCCTGGGATCACGGCCGCGGCGAGTGGCCGACGATGCGCGTCGGCGCCCGAATCGAGCGTGCCCAGGCCTTCGTCGAGAAGATGAAGCACGTTCGCGAAGAGTCCGTGCGTCTCCTCATGTGGGAGATCGCGAAGACTCGCGCCGACTCCGAGAAGGAGTTCGACCGAACGGTCGCTTACATCGAAGACACCATCGACGCGCTCAAGGAGTTCGACCGCGATGGTGGCCGCTTCACCCAGGGCGGCGGCGTCATCACGCAGATCCGGCGCGCGCCGCTCGGGCCGACCCTCTGCATGGGCCCCTTCAACTACCCGCTGAACGAGACCTTCACGACGCTCATCCCGGCGCTCTTGATGGGCAACCCCATCGTCTGCAAGCTCCCGAAGTACGGCGCGCTCTGCCAGGGTCCGTTGCTCCCGGCCTTCGCCGAGTGTTTCCCCGCAGGCGCCGTCAACGTCATCAATGGCGAAGGGCCGACCGTCGTGGGGCCCCTGCTCGAGTCGGGCGCCCTCGCGTCGCTCGCTTTCATTGGGACCGCCCGCGTCGCCAACATCCTGAAGCGCCAGCACCCTCACTTGAACCGCATGCGCTGCATCCTTGGCCTCGAAGCCAAGAACCCGGCCATCATCCTCCCGGACGCCGACCTCGATCTCGCCGTGAAGGAGTGTGTCGCGGGCGCGCTCTCCTACAATGGCCAGCGCTGCACGGGCATCAAGCTGATCTGGGTACACCGAAAGGTCGAGACCGCCTTCCTCGACCGACTCGCGGCGGCGGTCGACAAGCTCGGCTTCGGCGCCCCGTGGGATCAGGGCGTTCAGCTCACGCCACTTCCAGAAGAGGGCAAGACCGCCCGCCTGCAGGCTTTCGTCGACGACGCGGTCGGACGCGGCGCTCAGATCGTCAATGAGAACGCGGGGATCCACAGTGAGACCTTCTACTTCCCGGCCGTCGTACGCGGCGTGAAGGCGGGCATGGCCCTCCACTCTCAGGAGCAGTTCGGACCCATCGTCCCGGTCTCCAGCTTTGACGACGTCTCCGAGGTCCTCGACTGGCTCGCCGAAGGGGCCTACGGCCAACAGGCCTCGCTCTTCGGCCGCGACCCCGTCACCATCGGCGGTCTCTGCGACGTGCTGGCCAACCTCGTCTGCCGCGTGAACCTCAACGCCCAGTGCCAGCGCGGCCCAGACGTCTTCCCCTTCACGGGCCGCAAGGACTCTGCCGAGGGCACCCTCTCGGTCTCGGACGCGCTGCGCTCCTTCTCCATCCGGTCCATGGTCGCGGCGCCGTCAACGCACGACAACCGCGACCTGCTGCGGCAGGTGCTCACGCGTCGCACGTCCAAGTTCGTGTCGACGGACTACCTGTTCTGAGCCCATGAGCACGCGCCGCCGGGTACTGCTCTACACCGATGGTGCGTGTTCGCCGAACCCCGGGCTCGGCGGGTGGGGCGCTGTGCTCATCTCGCCGGAGCAAGGGCAGCGAAAGACGCTCTCCGGCGCCGAGCCCGACACCACCAACAACCGCATGGAGCTGCTCGCCGCCATCCGTGGGCTCGAGGCGCTGAAGTTCCCGTGCCGCGTCGAGCTGACGACCGACTCCCAATACCTCTGCCAAGCCTTCAAGGCGGGCTGGCTCACGAAGTGGAAAGCCAACGGCTGGAAGACCTCCGCGAAGGAGCCCGTGAAGAACGAGGACCTCTGGCGGGCGCTCGACCAACTGACGGAGCTCCACGACGTCGAGTGGCACTGGGTGAAGGGCCACGCGGCGCACCCCGAGAACGAAGAGGCCGACCGGCTCGCCGTCGCAGCGCGGGAACGGCTCCGAGACGGGTAGGGCTTCATTCACCGCTTGGGCGGGAGCGGCACGAAGTACCCGACGACGAGCAGGATGAGCCCCGTGCCGATGAAGGACACGATGCGGGCGAGCGTGCCGGAGCTGGCGAGGTCGACCACGAGGAGCTTCACGACCACGAGGCCGAGGAGTGTGGCGCCGAAGAGGTAGGCCGCCCGGCTCACGTGACGCGTCCCGACGATCATGACCGTCAGTCCGATGAGCCCGTAGGTGAGCGACAGCGACGCTTGATAGACGGTCGAGCCGAGCAAGGATGGCGCGAACGCGAGCGCTCCGTAGTGGGCGACGGCGCGCGCGAGCACCGACGCGATGAGCACGAGGCCGAGGAGGCCGACGCCGACCCGGGCTTCGCGGGCGGTGCCGGGGCTACCGAGAGCGTCCATCGTCGACGTCATTCGGTACGCGGCACCGAGCGACATCGCCAGGCACAGGTCGACGAGGCCGACGACCGGGAGGTAGGGCACGGGCGGCGTGTGACCCGACTCGCCGAACGCGAGCCGCAGGAGGGCGCTGCCCAGGGTGATCAGCAGACCACCGGTCGTGACGGCGGCGATGCGCTTCTGCGCGCCGACGTCTGCGAGCGAATCGGGCCCCGGCGCGGCGGGGAGCAACAGACTACGTAGCCGCGTGCTCTGGGTCCAAGCGAGCGCCAAGCCGGCTAGCGTCAGGACCCCGAACGCCGTGACGAGTGACGGGTGGCTCGGTGCGAAGACTCGGAGAGCGCCGGCCGGGAGCAACGCGAGCGACGCGATCGTGAGGAGATGACCGGTCGCCGAGAGCCACCCCACGGCCTCCCGCCGGACGATCACGAACGCGCTCACGCCGAGCGCCGTGATGTGAGCGGCGAGCGTGAGGCCGGTCGCCGGCGGGGCGAGGACCAAGTCGAGCGCCACGAAGGGGAGGGCGACGACGGGGAGGACCATAGCCGCGTCCCGGAGCGTGCCGAAGGTCCCCTGGCGCGTGAGCGGCGTCGTCGCGAAGTCCGGCGCGGTGCGGGCCGCGCTGCCGAGCAGCTCCGCAAGGAGCGCCAGGGTGCTCGCACCGAAGACCGTGGCGCAGAGCTGGCCATCCCCAGTCCAGCCCGGGAAGCGAGCCTGAACGCCGACCGTGATCGCGAGGTGCACGAGGCCAGCGAGCGCCAGGACCACGGCGCCGGGCGCGGCGACCGGGACCGACGGGCGCCGGTGGAGGAGGGCGCCGATGACGAGGGGCGCCGCGCCACACGCGAGCGCGGCGACGAAGTCCCCGTTCCAGAACGGGATCGTGCTCGTAGCCGCGCTTCTCGGCGGCCAGCCCAAGTGCGCCATCAAGACGACGGCGAGCACGACGCCGAATGCGGTCACTAGGCGGTCCCTTTGATGGAGGCCCAGATAGACGGCGCCCACGGCTTCGAAGGCCCAGGCGATGGTCGCGGGTGACTGGCCCAAGTAGTGCCGCATGACGAGCGCGATGAGCCCAAAAGCGACCAACGCTTGGCCATGCGCCAGGACCGGCGCTCGTCGCCAGAGGAGGCCGGCACTCGCGATGGCGAAGAAGGCTTGCCCGGTGCCGAAGCGGAGGGCATGGCTGTCCCAACCGGTCCCGTAGAGCACGGTCGCGACGCCGAGGGAGGCGAAGGGGGCGCCGATGACCAGGATGGCGGCGTTGCCGTCGCGCCCGAGGAGCGCGCTGGCGACGGGGAGACCGGCGTTGGCGATCGTGACGGCGGCCAGGGACAGGACCGCGAGGAGCCCCGGCGGTTGCGTCGTCGCGACGACACCGGCCGCGATGCCCAGCCCGCCGTAGGTGAGCACGGCGGCGACCTTGGGTAGGAGGCGATAGTCGAAGCGGAGGGCCACGATGAATACCACGACGGCCATCACCGCGTCGTAGGCGAGGAGGTTCTCGTAGCCGCCGCCGCTGCGCCCGAGAAAGGGCGCGCCGAGGGCGCCGCCGACGGCCAGGATAGCGAGCGACTCCTCGGCGAGGACCAGCGCGGTGACGAGGAAAGCGGCGCTGAGGCCCACGTAGCCCATCTTCGCCGTGGCGACCGGGACGAGCCCGAGGATGGACTGCGAGGCGTAGACGCACAGGAAGAGCGTGGCGAAGCCGCCGCCGAGCAGCGCGAGACCGTAGAGGCGACGGCGTCGGCGGAGGAAGAGCCCGACGCCGAGCAGCCCCGCCCCGGCGGCCGCAGCGACCCCGAGCCGCACCACCGGCGGGAAGAGCCCCTGATCGGCGACGTACTTCAGCAGGAAGCCGAGACCGAGGAGGAGGACCAGGATCCCGATTCGAACCGCGGCGTTCTCGCCGACGAAGAAGCGCCAGGGCGAAGAGGTGTCGACGTGGGGTGGCGTGTCGGGGACCGGGGCCAACGGCTCGGGGTCCGGGAGCGCCGCCCGGGCGGCCTCCGCGGCGGCGGCGCCCGATGACGCCGTCGGCGGCGCGAGGGGCGGGGGCGCCGCGTCGGCGATGGGCTCCGGCGTGAGCGGGCGCGGTAGCGACACCAGACCGGCCTGAGGCACCGCGACGCGAGCGAGCAGCTCCTCGAGCTGCATGACCCGCTGCTGGGTCTTCCAAAGGTCACGTTCGAGCGAAGTGACGCGGACATGGAGGTTGTGAGGGTCTGCCGCTTCGCCCTTGGCTTTCGGCTCCGTCAGCCACGCGCCGATCGCGCCGACGACGACGGCGGCGAGCACGATGAGCTCGAAGGGGACGTGAAGCTCCGAGAGCACCGCGCCGGTGAGGAACGCGAAGAGCAGGAATCGTATGAAGGCCATGGAGGACGACGCTCCCACGCGCCGACGTCTGCCGCCGGTGCGGTCCCAGAGTCGAACGCGACGCCGCCAATGACCAGAAAGGGGCCGAGGAAATTCCCAGTCGCGGCGCGCCCGGTGAAGTCGTCGTGGTTGAGCTGCGCGGATGCAGTTCGCGGCTGCGGCGCTTCGGTTTGATGCTGCGTCCGTGCAGTAGCATCCTCACCACGTCGAGGCGGCTACCGCCTTCTCACGAGGAGTCCCCATGAACGCCACGTCACTCAACGCTCAGCCCTGGTCTGCTCTGGTCCGTCCGGCCATTACGGACACGACGGCGACGGTATCGCACCGCAAGTACGAACCGGTCCGGATCTCGGAGCCCGAGACCTTCTCCGCGCTCGACGGCACGTCCTTGCGCGGCGTGTGGCACCGGCCCGAGCAGCCGCGTTATGTCACGGTCCTCTCGTCCGCGACGGCGGTCCCGCAGTCGTATTACCACCCCTTCGCGTCCTTTCTCGCCGCGCGTGCGCACGCCGTCTTGACCTGGGACTACCGGGGCATCGGGCTGTCCCGCCGCCGCCGCTGGGCGCCCGAAGCCGCGACCATGGACGATTGGACCGATCGCGACCTCCCCGGCGCGATTCGTTACGCACGCGCCGCGTTCCCCGACCTCCCACTGCTCCTCGTTGGGCACAGCCTCGGAGGCCAGGGGATGTTGCTCACGCCGCGCCTGCACGACGCCGAGGCCTCCCTCCTCATCGCGAGCGGCAGCGGCTTTTGGGGGCACGCGCTCCCGCACCTCCAGCAGAAGCGGCGCCTCCAGTTCAACGTCCTCCTGCCCGGCTTCGGGCGCGCCCTCGGTTACGTTCCCGGCTGGATGGGGATCGGCGAGGACCTGCCGGGCGGCGTGGCCGTGCAGTGGTCGCGGCGCTGCCGCACACCGGCCTACTTCGAGGCCGAACGAGAGGCGATGGCGCGCGACAACCTCGGCCGCCTCGGCCGCGACGTCCTCAGTGTCTCCTTCTCGGACGACGACTATATTCCGCCAGTGGCCGTAGAGGCCCTCTCGCGCCTCGTCCCGGACCATCGGCTCGCGCTTCGGACGGTCACCCCGACCGAGCTGGGGGTCCCCGCGATCGGCCACTTCAAAGTCTTTCGGGAGAAGGTCGGCGGTGCGCTCTGGCCGCAGCTCGCCGCGTGGCTCGAGGCGCGCGCCTCGCGCTGATCACGGCGCGACTACCGCATGCTCCGCGAGGAGGGCGGCGGCGAGGACGTCGACCTGCTCGACGCGGTTATAGGCCTGCATCGAGATCCGGATGAAACGACCTGGCGTCCGTCCCGTCGACACGGGGACGACTCGGCCGCCGTACTCCGGGAAAGGCCATGGGATTACGGGTACTTCGATTCGGTGGTGGGCCCACAGCTCGTCCTGAAGCGGATCGGTGCGCCGCATCGGGGCGGCGGGTGCGGTGTCGGGGAGCGGCACCGTGGCCATCGCGCCCAGCCAGGTCGCCGGGCACGGCGCTGCGATGCCGAGCGCGTCGCAGAGCCGCCGCCGACCGAGGATGGCCTTCGCACGATTGTCCGTCATGAGCCCCGCGAGGCCCGCCGGGTGGAGCCGGGCGAGCGCGAGCAGCGTGTCCGGGAGGACGAGCCACGGCGTCGGGTCCGAGGTCCCGGTCCAGTCGTGCTCGGCGTGGAAGCGGGCGGCGCCGGAGGCGAGGGCGCCATGGCTGAGTACGGCCGGCCTCACGGTCGACCTCACGTCCGGTCGCACGTGGATGAACGCCGCTCCTTTGGGCGCGCACACCCACTTGTGCAGGTTGCCGGTGTAGGCCCACGCGCCCAAGGAATCGAGCGTGAGCGGCACCATGCCGGGGCCGTGGGCACCGTCGACCACCGTCTCGACGCCGCGCTCACGCAGCGCCGGCACGAGGCGCTCGATGGGCAGCCGGAGGGCGGTCGGTGAGGTCACGTGGTCGAGCACGGCCCAGCGAGTCCTCGGTGTCACGGCCCCCAGGATGGTGTCCACCAGCCAGTCTTCGGCGGCGCGTTCGCTCGCTTCATGCAGGACCGGCTCCGGCACCGGGAAGGGCACTTGGGCGACCACGACCCGGGCGCCCGCCCGTTCGGCGACCGCGTGGACGGCGTTCACACACGCGCCGTAGGCGTGGTCCGTCATCAGCACGTCGTCGCCGGCCCGCAGCGGCAAGGACGTGAGGAGGCCGGCGAGCCCCGTCGTCGCGTTGTGCGTGAACGCGAGGTGTTCGGGCGCGGCCTTCACCAGCCCGGCGAGCGCCTCCCGAGCCCGCTCGAGGCGCCACGGGAGCTCGCGTAACATGAAGTGGACGGGCTCGCGTTCGAGGAGCGCACGAAGCTCGGTCTGCGCGGCGGCGGCGGCGCGTAGAGTGGCGCCGAAGGAGCCGTGGTTTAGGAAGCACACGCCGGAGTCGAGCAAGAAGTCGGCGATGGCGGGGCCCGGGCAGGCGGTCGGCAAGGCAGGGTGTTCTGTCATCTCCGCCGACGCTACAGGAGCGCGCGTTGCGCTCCAAGGGCTCACTCCCGCTTGCCACCCCGTCGGGGAGGCTTCAAGATGCGCGCGTGTTCAGCGGTATTCTCGGTCATGGCACGGTCATCGAAGGGCTCCGGCGCGTGCAGGACAGCGGCCGTGTCGCGCATGCGTGGCTCTTCGCGGGCCCCGACGGCGTTGGCAAGTCGAAGGTCGCGGTGGCCTTCGCGCAGCGGCTCAACTGCAAGGACCGCACGCCCACGGCAGACGCGTGTGGCGAGTGTCGGCCGTGTCGTCAGATCGCGGCCGGAACGCACCCAGATTGGACGATGGTCGAGCCCGACGGGCAGTTCATCAAGATCGAGCGGGTCCGCGAGGTTACGCGCAGCCTGCGATACGCGCCGATCGACGGGAACTTCCGCGTCCTCCTCATGCACGAAGCCGACCGGCTCCACGAGGCCGCCGCCAACGCGCTCCTCAAGACCCTCGAAGAGCCCGCTGCCGGCAACGTCTTCATCCTGCTGACCTCCAAGCCGGGCTCGGTCATGGCGACCATCCGAAGCCGGTGCCAGATGGTCCGCTTCTCCTCGCTCTCGCGCGAGGACGTCGCCGGCTACCTCATGCGGGAGAAGGGCCTCGACGCGATCACGGCGGACGAAGTGGCCGGCCTCGCCGACGGGTCGCTCTCGGGCGCGGATACGCTCACCAGCGCGACCGCCATGCAGCTCCGCGAAGAGTGGACTCGCCAGCTCTCCGCCATCCCGAAGCTCTCCCCGATGGGCCTCCTGAAGCTGGCCGAGTCGATGACGCCGCGGAAGTCCGAAGGCGGGACGTCGACCGAACGCGAGGCGCTGCGCGCGATCCTCGACATCTTCCGGATCTCCCTTCGCGACGCGATGTTACGCGCTGCCGGCATGCCGCCGGAGCGGCTCGTGATGCGTCATCGAGCCCCTCACTTGCCCACCACGGACCCGGAGCGGCTCCGTGACGCGCTCGCGCTCGTTCAGGACGCCGAGATCGCCACCGCGCGGAACGTCGCGCCGAAGCTCGTCGCCGAACACGTGCTGCTCGGCCTCCGCACCCTCTTCCTCGCCGCCTGATAGTCGGGCCGACCGGCCCTTCGAGGTTCCATGGCCGTCTCGGACCCCCGCTCGTCTGCAGTGACCCCGTTCTTCGACACCCATTGCCACCTCGACGAGGGCTCCTGGGACGACTCGGTCGATGAGGTCATCGGGCGTGCACGCGCGGCCGGCGTCCGCTTCATGGTCACCATCGGGGGCAACGACGGGCTCGACTACGCGCGGGCGGCGTTGAAACGCGCCGAGACCGATCCCGAGATCTGGGCCTCGGTCGGCATCCACCCTCAACATGCGACTCTGCTCGACGACGACGCCTACGAGGTCCTGCGCGAGCTGGCGCGGCACCCGAAGGTGGTCGCTATCGGCGAGTCGGGCCTCGACTACTACTACGAGACCGCGCCGCGCGACGTGCAGCAGGCGGCGCTTCGGCGCTTCATCGATCTCGCGCGCGAGACGGGGAAGCCCCTCATCCTCCACATCCGCGACGCGTACGACGACTGCCTCGCCATCCTCGAGTCCCACGGCCGCGGCGAGATCACCCCGCTCGTCCACTGCTTCACGGGCACGCTCGATGAATGCAAGCGCGCGGTCGCCCTCGGCTGCTACATCTCGATCCCCGGCATCGTGACCTACAAGAAGGCGGGCGAGATCCCAGACGCCGCCGCGTGGGTGCCGCCAGGGCGCCTGCTGATCGAGACCGACGCGCCGTGGCTCGCGCCGATGCCCTATCGCGGACGGAAGAACGAGCCGGCTTACGTCACGTTCACCGCCGAGAAGGTGGCGGCGCTCCGGGGCCTCTCCGTGGCCGAGCTCGCCGACCTGACGACTCGAAATGCCCTTCGATTCTACGGGCTTCCAGCGGCGCTTCTCGGCGAGCGAGCCGCATGAGCGCGACCGTTCGAGCCGCTGGGGGCTGGGCCTTCGCCGCCGCTCTCTGGGTCGCGGGCTGCGAGCCGGCGCCCCGAGAAGCCACCGAGGCACGGGCCGACGCGACACCCGCGGATCCAGCGGTTCAGGCCGCCCACGCCGCCCTCTTCGCGGCGGCCGACGACCTGGACTTGGCCGCGTTCAAGGCGCGCCTGAACGCCGAGTCCGTTGCGCTGGTCGATGCCGCCATCGCCGCTGGCGTGACTCTCGGCCGCTCGCCCAAGACACCGCCGCTCTCGTGGGACGACGTCCTCGAAGCCCATCGCGCGGTCACGCCCCTTGGGCGCACGCGCACGCCGTATCGCCTTGCGCCGACGTCGGGGGCCGCGCCGGCCCGTCTCGACCTGACGTCGTCGCCCCTCGGTGATCTCGCCCGCACCCTCATTGAATCCAAGAGGACCCCACCGTGACGGAGCTCCCCCGAGCGGAACCGAAGGACGGCCGGAGGCCGCGCAAAGACGACGTCGTCGAATGCACCATTGAGCGCATCGGTGAAGAGGGGCAGGGCGTCGCGATCCTCGTGATGAAGGTCTCTAACCAGCAGAGACGCTTCCGCTTTTACGTCCCCGGAGCGCTGGAGGGCGAGCGCGTGAGGGCGCGCGTCACGAGCGGTAGCCGCGACATCATCGACACCGAGCTGCTCGCTATCCTGGAGGCGTCGCCGCATCGGTCGGAGCCGCCGTGCCCCCATGCGTCGCCGCGTCTCCAGCCCGCGTGTGGCGGCTGCGCCTTCCTTGCGCTCGACTATGGCGCCCAGGTCGAGATGAAGGCGGCCAAGACCGCGAAGCTCTTCCCGGGCGTCCCGCTCGAAGCGACCATCCGGTCCCCGCTCACCGAACGCCACCGGAACAAGCTCGAGTTCTCCTTCGGGCCCGCGACGGCCGGCGATGCGGTCGCGCTCGGGCTAAGGCCTCGCGGCTTCCGCTTCGAGGTCGTGGCGATCGAGGGCTGCCGGCTCATGAGCGAGGGCGTCGAAGCGCTCGTGCCGCGAGTCACCCGCTGGGCGCAGCGCCTCGGGCTCCGCGCGGCGATTCGCGATGGCGACGGTGGATTTCTGCGGACGCTCACGGTTCGGGAATCGATGCGCACGGGCGAGCGTCTCGTCGAGCTCACGACGACGGGGCTCGAGTCCGTGGAGACCTCCAAGGGCCCGCGAGATCCCGAGTGGATCGCCCGGGACCTCGAAGCCGTACTCGCGCCGCTCCCCGTGTCTGGCTACGTCTGGTCCCGCCACATCGCTCGCCGCGGTGAGCGGTCGCGCCTCGAGTCGGTCGTCATCGCCGGACGAGACCACTACGAGGAGCGGCTCCTGATTCAAGGCGGGCCCCTCCGCTTCGAGATCCACCCGCGCGCCTTCTTTCAGCCCAACACGAACACCGCGGAGCTGCTCTACGCCGAGGTCCTCGCCGAAGCCGTGCCGGACCGTGTGGGCGTGGCGCTCGATCTCTACTGCGGCACCGGGACCATCGCGCTCGTCCTCGCGCGCCGGGCTGCCCAGGTCGTCGGCATCGAGCTCGTGCCCGAGGCCATCCTGAGCGCGCGCCGGAACGCGGCGCTCAATGACCTCCACCACGTCGACTTCCTCGTGGGCGACGTCGGCGCGACGCTGAAGGAGCACCCGTCGCTCTGCGGCGGCGTCGACGTGGTGACGGTCGATCCACCCCGCGCCGGCCTCGACGCGACGGCCATCGAAGCCCTCCACCGCATCGGCGCTCCGCGCCTCGTCTACGTCTCGTGTAACCCTCAGTCCCTCGTGCGCGACGCGTCGGCACTGAGCGGCCGGACGATGAACGGCCCCGGCTACCGCCTCACGCGACTACGGCCCGTCGACCAGTTCCCGCACACGCCGCACCTTGAGCTCGTGGCGACCTTCGAGCGTAACGAGGGCTGAACGGCCCTCTTCTGCACGTCGCACTCCGCCCTCACGTCAGCTACGCCGGTCGCGCAGCGCCCGCCCGAGCGTGCCGCGATCGAGGTACTCGAGCTCCCCTCCCATCGGGACGCCCGTCGCGATGCGGCTCACCGCCGCCTTCGTCCCGACGAGGCGTCGCAGGTAGAGCGCGGTCGCTTCCCCTTCGACGTCGGCGTTGGTCGCGAGGATGACCTCGTCGACCCCACCCGCGTCGACGCGCGCTATCAGCGAGGCGCAACGGAGCTGGTCGGGACCGACCCCCCGCATCGGCGAGAGTGAGCCGTGGAGGACGTGATAGACGCCGTCCCACTCGCCTGTCTTCTCAAGCGCGATAAGATCCTGGACCGACTCGATCACGCAGATGCGGCGCGAGTCACGGCGCGGGTTCTTGCAGATGTCGCAGAGGCCCGACAGGTCCGACGAGGACGAGATGGTGCCCGTCGCCGGAGCCGGCTGAAGCTCGGCGAGGTGATGACAGCGTGGGCAGAAGTGGAGTTCTTCTCGGAAGCTCGTCAGCGCCTGCGCGAGCTCGCCGGCCACGTACTCGGGCTGGTTCATGAGGTGGAACGCGTAGCGGGTGGCCGTCTTCTCACCGACCCCCGGCAAACGAGAGAGGGCCGCGATGAGGCGCTTGAGCGGGGCAGGGAGCATCAGGGCGCGCCGTTAGTCGTCCTCGGCCTGCTGGGGGTTCTCGATTCGGAGGTCCACCACGCGGCCCTGAGTCGCTCGAACGGCCGCTTGCGTGACCGGGTGCGCTTCGAGCTCGGTGCGCCGGTCGGCTTCGGCGGCCGACCGTTTGTTGGTGCGTTCTGCGGCGATGGTCCCTTCGGCGCTCGCCATCTCGACGGCGACCCGCGCGGCGCCGCCGAGCCGGGGTCGCAGCCAGATCATGAGCTTGTCGAGCGTGGAGGCCGACGAGAGCTGCGTCGCGTAGAATTTGTTGGCCGTACCGAGCACCAGCAGCGGGCCTTCGATGCGGAGAACGCGGGTCGCTTCCATCATCGTCGCGAGGAGGGGCTCCTTCTGCTTCACCTCTCGGATGATCGACGGCCAGTCCTCGGCCGTCATGCCCGAGCCCGGGCTGCTATCGACATGGCCTGAGTGGGGCGTCGGGCCCGCGGGCCGCTGCGGGGCCGCGGCCGAGGCGACCCGTTGCGGCATCGCGGGTGACGACGGGCCCGGCGAGGGCCGAACCGGGGCCGCCATCGACGGCGCGGGAGCGCGCTGGGCCGGGGCCGGTGCGCCGGACGCGAGGCGACTCTCGATCGCCTCAAGCCGTCCCAGGACGTCGGGGAGGCCCTGGAACTCGAGCGCGGCGGTCGCCCGGACGATGGCCATCTCCAGTACGAGGCGGGGGTGCCGCGACTCGGCCATTTCATCGACGCCTTTCAGCATCACTTGGAAGAGACGCTGCATCGCGACGACGTGGACGTCTTCGCCCAGCTTGACCAGGGTCTTGGCTTCGACGTCGGACAGGTCGGCCGCGCGGGCCTCGGCGCCGGCGATCTTGACGACGACGAGGTCGCGGAGCGTGTGGAGCGCCTCCTCGGAGAAGGAGCGGAGATCGAGCCCGTACTGATTGACTTCAGCGACCACCTCGAGGGCCGCGGCGGTGTTGCCCTTCACTAGCGCGCGGACGAGCTCCATGATCCACTTGCGGTCGGCGATCCCGAGACACTGAGCCACCGCCTCGGCGCTCGCTTCGGTCCCGGCGAAGCTGATGACCCGGTCGAGGAGGCTGAGCGAGTCGCGCATCGAGCCCTCCGACTCACGCGCGATCATCTTGAGGCCGTCATCGGCGATCGTGACACCTTCGGCCGTGAGCAGCGCTTCGAGGTGGGCCTTGACCTGCCCAAGCGGGACCCGCTTGAAGTCATACCGCTGACAGCGCGACAGGATGGTGACCGGGATCTTCTGAGGCTCCGTGGTCGCGAAGATGAACTTCACGTGACGCGGTGGCTCTTCGAGCGTCTTCAGGAGGGCGTTGAAGGCCTCCTGCGTCAGCATGTGGACCTCGTCGATGATGTAGATCTTGAAGCGGTCGCGTTGCGGCGCGTAGGCGACGCCGTCGCGGAGCTCGCGGATCTCGCCGATGCCGCGATTCGACGCGCCGTCGATCTCGAAGACGTCGACGTTCGATGACGTCGCGATCTCGGTGCACGCCGGGCAGACCCCACAGGGCTCTTCCGTCGGCCCGTCGACGCACTGGAGCGCCTTGGCGAGCACACGCGCCGCCGTCGTCTTGCCGACGCCGCGGGCCCCGGTGAACAGGAACGCGTGAGCGACGCGGTCGAGCTTGATTGCGTTTCGGAGAGCACGGGTGACGTGCTCCTGCCCGATGATCGCGTCGAAGGTTCCGGGACGCCACTTCCGAGCCAGGACGAGATAAGCCAAGCGACACCTTCGATTCGAGGAGTCAACGGGCCCGAGGCGCTGAACGCGCGACCAGGGGCGAAGGGCGCCAGCTTAGGCGCTCGGGGCCAATACGTCGAGTGGGGAAGAGGCGCTAGCCGCGTCGCGGCCCGCGCTGGGGAGTGAAAAGTGCGCTCGAGAGGATTCGAACCTCTGACCTATGGCTTCGTAGGCCATTGCTCTATCCAGCTGAGCTACGAGCGCGTGTAGATGGGATGGGGGTGACCTGACCCGCCGGTTTGCGGGCACTGACCGGGCCGCGCACAAAGCTTTGCCACTACCGTTGCTCCCTTCCGGGCCTGGCGGGGTTGCGGCGCCACTCTTGCGCGACCCGTCACTGACCGCAAACGCGGCGGGGTCGGTCGGCGGAGAGCGAGGGATTCGAACCCTCGGTAGCGATTTGTGTCGCTACACACGATTTCCAGTCGTGCACCTTCGGCCACTCGGTCAGCTCTCCGTTTTCGTCGGCACGAACCTCGCCGTACGGTCCATCGGGGCAGCCGACGCTAGGTCGGCCTGCCGCGACGGGAGAGTACATCGTGGTCGTGCGAACGGGCGGAGAGGGTGGGATTCGAACCCACGGTGACGTTGCCGCCACACCTGATTTCGAGTCAGGCTCCTTCGGCCACTCGGACACCTCTCCGTGTCACTTACCGAGGGCGCTCCTCGCGGAGACGCCTTCGGCTTCACCACGCTCCTGCAGGGGGCCGACCCCTGACCTAGGTCTCGACGTGCCTTCGACCGGGGTCGACGACGTCATCGGGACTTGGAGCGTGTTCTCAACTTGTCAAAAAACGCTTGGAGGAGCACGCCTGCTTCGTCCGAGCGAACACCGCTTCGTACCCGAAGCGCGTGATTGTAACCCGGTAGCTCCGCCAGCATCACGAGTGACTCGATGGCACCCGACTTGGGGCTGGCGGCCCCGTAAACGACCCTGTCGACGCGTGCGGCGAGCATGGCGCCGACGCACAAGACACAAGGTTCTAAGGTCACGTACAACGTGGAGCCCGGAAGCCTCCAAGACCCCATTCTCGCGGATGCCTCTCGAAGTGCGAGCACCTCGGCATGCGCGGTTGGGTCCTGAGTGCGCTCCCGTGCATCTTGTCCTCGACCAATGACGATCGAGTCCAGGACGACCACGGCGCCCACCGGAATCTCGCCCTCGTTCGCTGCCGAGGCAGCCAAATCGAGAGCGAGGTCCATGAAGGCTTGATCCGAGGTTGGTGCGCTCAAGAGGATTCGAACCTCTGACCTATGGCTTCGTAGGCCATTGCTCTATCCAGCTGAGCTATGAGCGCGTTGGGTCGTTTTCGGATCATGTTATCGACTCACGTTGTGCGGTTTCACAGCGTTACGTCAATGTTTACCAGTCATGGCGGAGAGCGGGGGATTCGAACCCCCGGTAAGGGCCAAATTACCCCTACACTCGCTTAGCAGGCGAGCACCTTCGGCCACTCGGTCAGCTCTCCGTACGTGATTTCAAACAACACGCGCACTGGCGCCCCAGTGCGACGGCGGAGGAGGTGGGATTCGAACCCACGGTAGGTTTCCCTACGGCGGTTTTCAAGACCGCTGCCTTAAACCGCTCGGCCACCCCTCCGGGGGTGGAGGCGGGCGGATACTAGGCAGTGCCCCCAGGGTGGTCAAGTACCTTTCGCGCCTTTCTGAAACTTTCTGGCGCAGTCACGCGAACGAGCAGCACGGGACTCTGATGGGCGCGTTGGCCGAGGTCGCCTTTCGTCGGGCGCTCCGGGACTCGCTGGCATGGCACCCCGTCGGCGCGGTAGACTGCGATGCGGACCGCCGCTTGGTCCACCCGGTCGAGTGAGGTAGTCATGCGGATGTCCCTGCTGTCTAAGCTGAGCCCCTTCGCGGGAGTGCTCGTGGTCCTGTTGGCCGCCTGTAGCACCCATGACGCGTCGGGACCGACGCTGGCTTTCGGAGACGCGCGCGGCGACGCCGGGGGAGACTCGACGAGCGGCGCCGAACTTCCCGGCGCGGGTGACGGCGACGACGACACCCTCCAGGGTGACGCGCCGAACTCGGCGGACGCCCCTGAACCGGACGCCTCAGAGAACGGCGGCGACTGCGCCCCCGACCAGTGCGCCGTGGAGGGCGAGTGCTGGGACAACCTCGATGGGCCCGATGGGAGCCCGTGCCTGCGTTGCATCATCAGCGTGAGCCGCACGGCGCTGTCGCACTGGGATGGCGAGGCCTGTGACGACGGGAGCGCGTGTACGTCGGAGGACGTCTGCGTCTCAGGTGCCTGCACGGGTCGCCTCAAGGACTGCGCCGACGGGAACCCATGTACGGCCGACGCCTGCAACCCGGCGACCGGAACTTGCTCGGCGTCGCCATCGAGCGCGCCGGGGATCGTCTGTGATGACGGGGACATCTGCACGGTGAACGACACCTGCAAGGCCGGGAGCTGTGTTGGCGGCGCCCCCGCGTGTAGCGACGGTAACCCCTGCACGGCCGACGCCTGTAACGCAGGCGCCTGCTCTCATTCGCCGACCGCCGGTCCGTGTGACGACGGGGACGCCTGCACCAGCGGCGACACGTGCGACGCGGGGCTTTGTCGCGCTGGCGCCGCCAATGGGTGTGACGACGGTGATGCCTGCACGGCCGACGGCTGCAAGCCCAGCGGCGGGTGCGTCCACGCCCCCATCGCGGCGCTCTGCACGGACGACAACCCGTGTACTGACGAGAGCTGCGTTCCCCAAAAGGGCTGCGTCTATCCAGGCAACGCCGATCCCTGTGACGACGGCGACAAGTGCACCATGAACGACGTGTGCGGCGGTGGGTTCTGCCGAGGCATGCCCGCGATGAACGACGACGGCAACCCGTGTACGGACGAGTTCTGCGACCCGATCACGGGCGCTTACCAAGTCTCGAACGAAGCGCCATGCGACGACGGGAACGCGTGCCTCTACGGCGACATGTGCTCCGGTGGCCTCTGCCAGGCGGGCGGCTTCGTCACGAATTGCAGTGACGACAACCCCTGCACCGATGACGACTGCAATCCGGCCTCGGGCTGCAGTAACCCGGCGAATACGGACGCGTGTTCGGACGGGACCGTCTGCACGGCCGACGACACCTGCGAGGACGGCGTTTGCCGCGGGGACACGGTCGTCTGCGACGACGCAAACGTCTGCACGACGGACACCTGCGACGCCGAAGACGGCTGTCGCTTCACGCTTATCGTGTCGAACGCCTGTCGCCCGGACATCGTCGTCACGTACCCGCTTCGTGGGGCCACGATTCAGGGCGTCGCGAACGAGCCGACGGTCGTGGTGACCGGGTCGGTCACGAGCGGCGCGGGGCCAATCACGTCGCTGACGGTGGGCGGAATGCTCGCGGCGGTGGCGCCCGACGGGACCTTCTCCCAGGCCATCCCCGCGACGGTCGGCGGCAACACGCTCGTCATCGAAGCGGTCGACGCACTCGGCGCGACTCGGCGCGTCGTTCAGGGCTACCACTGGTCTACGGTCCTCGCGCTCCCGACTGCTCCGAAAGCCGGGATGGCGGACAAGGCCCTCGGCATCTGGCTGTCGGCGGAGGCCATCAAGACACTCGAAGCCGTCTTTCAGAACCTCGTGGGCGGCATCGACATCGCGGGCGCCATCCCGAGCCCCGTGCTCGATGCGAGCACCCACAAGGTCTTCCTCAGCAACGTCACCTACAGCGCCCCGACGGTCTCGGTCAGCCTCGTGGACGGCGGTCTGCAGGTCACCGTGGTCATCAAGAACCTGAAGGGAAATCTGAACGCCGAGGGCAAGACCATCGCCTGCACGTTCCTCGGCTGCATCTACTATCCCAGTGCGTCCGGGACCTTGACCATCGACACCTTGACCGCCTCCGCCCTCGTGGCGCTCGGGGTCAATCCCGCCCATGAGCTCACGGCGACCGTCGGCACCGTCAATGTGTCCATGAGCGATCCGAAGGTCGATCTCAATGGACTGCTCGGCAGTCTCCTCTCGCCTATCGTCAACGCCATCATCCCAGCATTCAAGGGCGGCATCGAGGACTCCTTCGAAGGGGCCTTGAAGGACGCGATCGGACCGCTCGTGGCGGACGCCCTGAACGGCCTCGCGCTGTCCTTCGACTTCAACCTGCCGAGCTTCGATCCGACGGCGCCGCCCGTCGCGGTGCAGGTCATCACGGACTTCGACTCGGTGGTGACCAAACCGCAGGGGCTCGCGCTCGGGCTGCGTGGGGGCGCCTACGTGGCGAACAAGGTGACGCCGTACGACAACCTCGGATCGGTCATTCGCGGCAATTGCGGCGCCGGGGGCTTCGCGCTCGCGTTTCAGAAGGCGAACCCCCTTGAGCTCGTGCTGACCGACGACCTCATCAATGAGGTCCTCTACGCCGCGTGGCGCGGTGGATTCCTCGAGTTCGACGTGCCGCCCGAGCTGCTCGCGGGCGTCGACGTGTCGGCCTATGGGATCACCGGGCTCGACGTCGCCGTCTCGGCTCGACTCGCGCCCGTCATCTCGGACTGCGGGTCGAGCGGTACGGCCAAGGTGCACATCGGCGATTTGGAGATTCGGGCGTCGCTCAACCTCCTCGGCCAGCCGATGGACGTGGTCATGCACGTCTCCCTGACAACGCAGATCGTGTTCGAGGTGAAGGACGGTGAGATCGGGATTGCGCTCACGGAGATCGACGAGGTGCAGAGCGACGTGACCGTGCTCCAAGAGAACCTGGTGGGCTCAGAGGCGACCGTCGCTGGGCTCGTGAACGAGACCCTGGTGCCGGCGCTGCTCGGCAGCCTCTCCGGCGAGTCGCTCGCGTCTTTCCCGCTCCCGGCGCTCGACGTGAGCGGCGTGAGCATCGCCATCGCTCCGAACGAGGTGGTGCGCGCGCCCGGCCAGACCCTCGTCACCGGCGGTTTGCAATGAGGTCCGTCGTGAAGTCATTGAAGTCACAAACGATTCTGCTCCTCTCGGCGGGGGCCTTGGTCACGCTGACGGCGTGCCACGAAGCTGATTCCAACTCTGCTCTCGCCGACGTGATGAGTGAGGTCGGCGGGTCGGACGGCACCACTTCGGACGTCACCCCCGATACGACGGGCAGCGATGACGGCGGCGCGGAGGATACGACCGGAGTTCCGCCCGACGTAGACCCGGTCGTCTCCTGTCAAGCCGACGTCGACTGCGAAGACGAGATCGACTGCACGATCGATCGGTGCGACGCGGGCGAGTGCGAGTGGGATGTGGCGCCCGGCCAGTGTTTCATCGGCGGCCAGTGTTATTCGGACGGGCTCATCAACCCTCAAAATGACTGCCAGCTCTGTGCGGCGGACGCAGGGTCGAGGGCGTGGGCCGACCGGGTCTCCGGGCTCTGCGACGACGGCGACGCCTGCACGGTGGGCGAGTCCTGCAAAGCGGGCATCTGCTTCGGCAACACCCCCATGCCCTGCGACGACACGAACCCGTGTACAGCCGACGTGTGCGATCCCGAGGTCGGCTGCATCTCGGCCGCCATCGAGGCCGAGTGCGACGACGGGGCGCCGTGCACCGGGCCGGACCTCTGCCTCCTCGGCGAGTGCGTGGGGCCGCCGCTTGACTGCGACGATGGCGATCCCTGCACGGTGGAGGGCTGCGTCCAGGACGGCTGCAAGACGGCGCCGGCGTCTGACGGGATCCTCTGCGAGAACGACGACCCGTGCATCTCGGGAGGCACTTGCCTCGCGGGTGCCTGCGCGGGTGGCGCCGAGACCACCTGTGACGACGGCAATGCGTGCACCATCGACGCCTGCGTCGCTGGCGTCGGCTGCGCCAACCTGCCCACCGAGTCGCCCTGCTGCCTCGGCGAGACGAACGTCTGCGACGACGGCGACCCGTGTACGGCCGATAGCTGCGATCCGGTCACCACGGACTGCTCCTACGTGAACGCGGCGGGCCCGTGCGACGACGGCAACCTCTGCACGGGGACCGACACCTGCTCGGACGGGACCTGTGCGGGCGCGCCCGTGGTCTGCGACGACGGAAACCCGTGCACCAAAGACAGCTGCGTGCTCGGTTCGGGCTGCGTCACGTCGCCCGTCGACGGCGGGCCCTGCGATGACGGCCTCGCGTGCAGCACAGGCGACGTGTGTGTCGCCGGCCTCTGCAAGGCCGACACCACCGACTGCAATTGCCCGGTCCCCGTCGGCGATGCGGCGAAGGTCGCGACCATCCAGATCTCGACCGACGCGAAGCTCGGCACCGCGCTCGATCTCGACAGCGACCCGGCGACGTGTTCGCCCTCGGGGTCGTGTTCGGGCGGCGTCCACAACAGCTTCAGCGTGCTGGCGGGGCTCGCCAACAGCGCGCTCGCGGACGCCGTCGCTGGGGGCAGCATCATCTTGCTGGTGAACCTGCCCGCCGACACCACCGGGGCCTTCGACCTCACGCTCTATCAAGGTGACGCGTCCGATCCCGGCTGCGACGTCTCAGCCGCCGTGTGCGACTACGTCGTGCAGAGCGCCAGCTTCGATTCGACCTGTCATGCGCGCTTCTCGCTCCCGGCGACTCTGAGCGGCGCTGAGCTCAAGGCCGGCTCCAACGCGAGCCAGATCCCCTTCTCCATCCCGATTCAAGGCGTGACCCTCGACGTCGTCGTCTACGCCGCGCGCCTCGACGCCACCGTGACCTCGGGGCCGAATGGCGTGACGGGCTTCACCGGCGTCCTCGGTGGCGCGATCACGAAAGAGGCGCTCTTCGTCGCCATCGACAACCTGCCGCCGGACGGGCTCCCAGTCCCGAAGGAGCTCATCAAGACCATCCTCGAGTCCACGCTCGAATACGACATCGACACGTCCGGCGACGGCGTGGGCGACGCCGCCAGCATCGCGCTCCAGATCACCGGGATCGACGCCAATCTCGTTGGCGTGGACTAGTCAGACCCGGTAGTCTTCCGCGCCTCATGGATGAGACGGCAGGGAGACGATGCGAAAACGAACACTGAAACTGGTTGGCGCGAGCCTGCTCATCGCGAGCGCGCTTGGATGTGAGGGCGACGACGCCGGGGCCGCCTCCGGAGCGGATGGTCAAGTCGACGGTCAGACGGACGGTAGCGCCGCGGCCGACGGGACCGACGGCGCCGATGGTGTCGATGGCGGTTACAAGGACCCCACGCTCCCGGACTGGCCGACCGATCAACCGGGCGCCGATGATCCGGAAGCACGCCAGTGGTTCCGAGCGGGCGCGTGGTACAAGCTCGATCCGGACGAGCTCGACGACCAGATGGTCGCGCTCTTCGGCAAGCACCGCGACGATAAGCCGCTCGCGAGGCCCCAGGCCATCATCACGCCCCACGCCGGCAGCAAAGCGTGTGGCGACACGGTCGCGAAGGTCTGGGCGAACATCAGCCCGCCGGACCTCGTCATCGTGCTGGCTCCGAATCACATCAAAGTCGGCAAGACGGCGGCGATCTGGAACGGCGGTCCGTGGCTCATTCCGGGGCTCGCTGTTCCGACGCGACGCGACATCATCGACCGCTTCCTCGAGCTGCTCCCGGAGGACCTCGAAGGTGACCAGGAAGCCTTCGAGCACCAGAACGCGCATCCGTCCGAGATGCAGCTCCCCTACCTCACGCGCAAGAACCCGAACGTCGAGGTCGTCTTCATCTCGTTCTTCGACAACGAGAAGGAGGAGTACCCCGAGTTCCCCGTCGAGCGGGCGGAGCGCGTGGGCAAGGTGGTCGCGCAGATCGTGACCGAGCTCCAGGACGCGGGCGAAGAGGTCCTGGTCATCGGCAGCACCGATCTCTCGCACTACGAGCCGACGGCGGACGTGGAAGCCAAAGACGAGGTCATGATGGACGCCATCACCCGCTTCGACACGGTGACGCTACGCCAGGAGGTGGTGGACAATAACTTCACCATCTGCGGCGAGATCGCAATGGAGGTCTTCATCACCGCGATGAAGGAGCTCGGCTACACCGGGCTCGACGTGTCGTTCCGGGGCAACTCGGCGCACATGATCCAGGAAGGCGGCAAAGACAGCGTAGTCGGGTATCCCGGCGGGATCATTTGGCGATGATGATGAAAGGCCCCAAGCAGGCCCTCATCGGCGTCCTCGCGGCGAGTCTCGGCGCTTGTGAGGCGTCGTCGTCGTCGTCCAGCACCGAAGGCGGCGCTGATATTGCCCAGGTTGTCCCGGATGTCCCCGTCTCGTCGAGCCCGGACGAGGATGTGCGAATTCGATACACAGGCGAGACGGAGCCCCTGGTGGAGGCTCTGCCGGAGGACTGGACCACGCTGACGCCGCCTCTCGACGTCGTCGGCGAAGACACCGGTGAAGCCGGCCTCATGTACGCGGCCGCGCTCAGCGCCTACTTCCTCGTCCGAGTGCAGCAAGCCGACGGCAGCTACAAGTACGAGTACAAGCCGGACACGGACGAGTGGCTCTGGCAGGACGTCATCCATCGCCAGGTCGGCCCGGGCTATGCGTGCGTCATCCTCTACCGGGCGACCGGGCGCCCCGAGTTCGCGTTCTCGGCCGACCGCGTGTTCGACTACGCGGCCGAGCGGCTCGTGGACAAGGGCGAGGGCCAGCTCCGCCTCGCCGACATCGGCGGCACGTCGATCTTCATCTTCGGCCTCAGCCACTATCGCCTCGCCTTCGAGGGCCAGACGCCGGACCGGGCAGCCAAGTGGGACGCGACCCTCGCGGGCCTCGGGGCCCACCTGCTGGCCCTCCAGAACGAAGACGGGTCCTTCAAGGAAGGCAGCTTCCTCGCCCGGGGCCAAGCGGTGCAGGCGCTCGCTCACCTCGACGAAGTAACCGGTGGCGAGGCGCGCTACCGCGATGGGCTCATCGCCGCGGGGCGCTACTCCTGCGATCACAAGGACGAGATCGCCGTCGGCGACCTGCCGTATTTCCTGCTCTACGCCAACGAAGCGCTGCGTTACCTGCACCGAGTCGCTCCCGACGCGCACGACTGGGTCGGCTGCAGCGACGCGCTCACGCAGCCGATGCTCGACGATCACTACCTCGAAGGGGACACGGACGACGCGTCGTGGGTCGGCGGCTTTGGCAAGCGCGACGGCAACCGGCCGACGTGGTCGGCCTCGCTCCGGCTCGAGTCGGTGACCGACGCCATGGGCCTCGCCCAGGATCGCGCCGACGGGCCGCGGGTGGCGCTGCTGCGGAAGCACATCGAAGCCGGGACCGCCTTCGTAATCCGTCACCAATGGCGAAAGGGTGAGACCGACGAGTACCCGAACCCGCCTGAGATCATTGGCGCTTTCCCCTACTACATGCCGGGCCAGACGAACGGCTCGCTCGGCTGGCCGCTCTCCCGCACCGATCTCTCCTGGCACGGCTCGGCCATGCTCGTAAAGGCCGCGACGGTGCTCGGGGTTGAGTCGTTCCCAGGAGCGCTCCCGCGCCGGTGAGCCGCCACTCGCCCGTCACTTCTCCCAGGCGAGGCCGCGTGGCGTCCGCTCGAAGCCGGCGTCGAGGAGCGCGCCCAGGAGGGGCGACTGCGCCGGGAGTGACGTCCCGATCCGTTCGATCGTGAAGCGCCCATTCAGCGCATGGGACCGAGCCAGCGCCCTCAGCGCGGCGACGAGGCGTGCGGGGTCGTCCTGCGGCGCGTCTGCCGCTGGGAACACCGTCAGTTCGCGACCGCCCCTCGGCAGGTAGAAGACCGGTTCGCCGCCGTAGAGGACCACCGTCGCGCCGACCTCGCGGCGAGGGCGGACGGGTCCCGCCGTCTCTTCGGGGATGGGCCAGGGCAGGGCGCCACCCCAGAGGAGCGCGGGATCGACGGCGGACAGCGCGGTCAACGGCGCGTCCGTGGTCGATACGGCTCGAAGGCGGTCGATAGCGGGGACCGAGGCGTATTGCTGGCCCATGAAGCCCGAGAGGAAGTAGCCCCGCCGCAGCGTGCCGACGTCGTCGAGCCCGCGCAGCGCCGGGAGGAGGAGCTGAAAGCCCCCTGGGATGGCCTCGAGGTCCGCCATCTCGCGGGCGACGATGCCGTAGCGGCCCGTGAGCTGAAGCGCACGGTGGTGGGTGAGGCGGGTACGCCGCACCTCGGCGTCGTTTGGGCCCCCTCCGAGGGGCTCGACCAGCCGCGAGACCAGCGACCACCGCCCGCCCGCGAGCCGCGCGGCGTCACTGGTGTGGCGCAGACGGCTGCCGGCCCGGAACGCGCGTAGCGGGGCGAGCGAGTCATTGGTGATGAAGCCTCTCCACGCGAGGTCGGCGAGTAGCTCTACCAGCGTCGCCAGTGAGAGGTCGAGCTGAGCGCGGAGCTCGGCCAGGAAGCACGCCCCACGGTTGGACAGAAGCTCCAGGACCCGCGTGCCGTCGCCGAGCGACGCGTTCTCCAAGGTGGGCTCCGGTGCGATCCACGCCCGCTCGCGCCGAAGTAACAGGACGCGACCGTCCTGCGCGCCGAGACGACCGGCCCCCACCCAGACGAGGTCACCGGTCGCGGCGAGCCGGTCAAGATCGGCGGGTCGGTAGCCCGGGACCCGGGCCGGCAGAATGCGCGACTCGAGCTCCGAGAGGGGCAGGGGCAGCCCTTCGAGCTGGTCGAGCACGCGGCCGAGCTCGCTTTCGATGCGGGTGGCACCCATGGCTGGCTTCGTAAGATGTTGCCACTCCAGGAGAAAACGCTGAAAGGTCGCGGGAGTCGCCGCCGCGGCGGCCTCACGTAGGCCGGCGAGCGAACGTCGGCGAATCGCCCGCAGGATGTCGGGATCGCAGAAGTCGCCGCCGCCCTCGTGGATGAGCGCGCCTTCGACCAGTCGCCCCGCGCTGACGAGGGAACGCAGCGCCGGCTGCACGCTCGCGGTGAGGAGGGCATAACGGGCGGCGAGCCGGTCGGCCGAGAACGGACCGTGGGTGCGGGCGTAGCGGATGACGAGCTCATCCATGGCGCGCGGGCGAGGCGCGAGCAGCGCGGCCGGAACGGACGCAGGTATGGCGGCACCCAGCGCGTCGCGGTAGAGCGCTGCATCTTCGGTGGCGGCGTAGCGGGCCTCGTTGGCGAGCAGGAGCTCGCAGAGGCGCCCTGAGCGGGTGAGCCCGAGGGGCTCGGTCGCGAGCTCGACACCGGCGCTGCGGGCCTCAAGCTCCGCTGCCGTCAGCGCCCCGACCCGCCGCAGCAGGTCATGGACACCGTCGGCATCGCGCGCCTGAAAGAGGACCGCCTCCCCTTGGAGCTCCGCCTCGACGGTCGCCACGACCGCTGGGTCGAGGAGCGCCTGAAGCGCGGCGGGCCCGAGGAGGTCGCGCAGGAGCGCCCGATCGAGAGTGAGCGCCTGGGCGCGCCGCTCGGCAAGTGGGGCGTCGTCGGCGTAGAGGAAGTTCGCCACGTAGGCGAAGACGAGCGACCGCGCCATTGGGGACGCGCGCTCGGTGGCGACCTCGTGGACGTCCACGACGCCCGCTTCGACGTCACGAAGCAGCGCCGAGAGGCTCTCGAGGTCGAAGTCGTCCTGCAGGCAGGTCCTCAACGTCTCGAGGACGATGGGGAAGTTCGAGTAGCTGCGCGCGACGGCGAGGAGACCTTGGGCCTTCTGACGTTGGGACCAGAGCGGGGTTCGTCGGCCGGGTCCGCGACGCGGGACCAAGAGCGCCCGCGCGGCGCTCTCGCGGAAGACCCCGCCGAAGAGCGCCGTGTCGGGGAGGGCGGACGTCACGAGCCCCGGGAGCTCGTCCGGGTTTGGGAAGAAGCGGCGCGTGCCACCATCCGAGTCGAGGGCCGACGACGCCGCGTCGAGCGACACGAAGCGCATCGCGATGCCGTCGTCGGACGCGAGCGCCGTGGCTTTGAAGCCGGTGGCCTGGCTGAGTTCGGCTTCGAGAGCCATGGCCCACGGAGCGTGGAGGCGCAACCCGAAGGGGCTCAAGATGCAGACCCGAAGATCCCCGATCTCGTCACGGAACCGCTCGACGACGATGGTGCGATCGGTCGGCAAGCGGCCGGTCGCGGCGAGCTGGGCCCGCAGGTAGGTGCCCAAGGCAAGGGCGGCGTCGGCGTCGACGCTCTCGTCGTCGAGCTGGAGCGGCTCGCCGGCCTTCAGGCGACGCTCCTGTTCGCGCAGTGACGCCCCGATCGCACGCCCGAGCTCGACCGGGCGCCCCGGGCCCGTCCCCCGCCAGAAGGGGAGCTCGCCCGGCTCGCCAGGGGCTGGGCTGACGAGGACGCGGTCGCGGCCGATCTCCTCGATGCGCCAGGTCGACACGCCGAGCACGAAGGTCTGGCCGACCCGCGCTTCGTAGACCATCTCTTCGTCGAGCTCGCCCACGCGGGGGCCATACGGCGTCTCGACCGGGGCGCCGGCACGGCGACGCGTTTCGCCGCCACTACCGATGAGATGAACCGGGTAGGTGCCCCGATCGGGGATGGTCCCGGCGTTCGCGACGAGGAGCAGCTTGGCGCCGCGCCGCGCCGTGAGCTGGCCGGTGTTCCGGTCCCAGACGAGGCGCGGGCGCAGGTCGGCGAACTCGGTGGACGGGAAGTGCCCCGTAAGCATGTCGAGCACGTTATGGAGGAGCGCGTCCGTGAGGCGCCGGTAGCCGTAGGCGCGACGAACGAGCGCGGCGACCTGGGAGAGTGACTGTGGCTCGTTCACGCACGCCGCGACGAGGTGTTGGGCGAGCACGTCGAGCGCGTTCTCGGGGACCGACGTCGATTCGATACGCCCCGCCTTCATGCCATCGGCGATGACGAGGCACTCGACGAGGTCGGCGGGGTGTTTGGGCAAGAGAACGCCCCGGCTGAGCTCCCCGACGCCGTGACCCGCGCGTCCCACGCGCTGTAAGCCGCGCGACACGGCGCCGGGCGACTCGACCAGGATCACGAGGTCGACGAGGCCCATGTCGATTCCGAGCTCGAGCGAGCTGGTCGCGATGATGAGCCCGATCTGCCCGGACTTGAGCTGCTCCTCGACGACCTCCCGCCGTTCTCGACTGAGGCTGCCGTGGTGCGCGAGCGACAGGGTGCTCCCCGCCGCCGTGTTCAGCTCCTGGGAGAGCCGCTCGGCCGCGCCACGGCTGTTCACGAAGACGATACACGACCGGCTCCCCTCCGAGAGGGTCCGGATTCGGGCGGCGAGGAGCGGCCAGACCGAGGGGGTCTTGGGCGCGGGAGGTTCGCCCGGGCCGTTCGGTGCGGCCGGACCCGGCCGTGGCGCCATCGTGATTCGAAGCGCGATTCGCGGCGGCCCGAGCGTGTCCACGATCTCGACGGGCCGGTCGCCGCCGAGGAAACCCGCGACCAGCGAGACCGGCGAGACGGTCGCCGAGAGGCCGATGCGCTGCGGATCCCGCTGACAGTTCGCCGAGAGCCGCTCGAGGGTCAGCGCGAGGTGCGCGCCCCGTTTGGTCCCGGCGACTGAATGGACTTCATCGACGATGACGTGTTCGACCGTCTCAAGGATGGACCGCGACCGGCCGAGGAGCATGAGGAAGAGCGACTCAGGCGTCGTGACCAGGATGTCGGGAGGCCGCCGCTGCATCGCGGCGCGGTCATTGGGGGCGGTGTCACCCGTCCGAACCCCGACCGTGATGAGACGGCACGCGTTGCCCTGGCGTTCTGCGGTCGCCCGAAGCCCAGCGAGCGGCGCGCGCAAGTTCTTCTCGACGTCGACGACCAGCGCCTTCAATGGCGAGACGTAGAGCACGCGGACGCCGGGAGGCGCCGACGCGGGGAGCTGACTCAGCCGATCGAGCGCAAAAAGAAAGGCGGCCAGCGTCTTCCCACTGCCCGTCGGGGCGAGCAGGAGGCTGTGTTTACCGGACGCGATGAGCGGCCAGCCACGACGTTGGACTTCAGTGGGGGCTCCGAAGGCGCCCGAGAACCAGTCTCGGGTCGCTTCGGAGAAGGGGAGGGCGACCACGCGTCAGCTCGTTAGCTGACGGGGGAGCGCTGGCTCACTTGAGCTCGTTGGTCCACACGCAGCGGTAGTTGTGGCTCGCAGTGCGGGCAGCGTGCGTGATCTGGTTCGAGTGCTGGAGCACGAAGCTCGTGTTGATGGCGTTCCAGCGAAGAATCATCGAGTACGACGCGGTGTCGGTGAAGACGGCGTCCGCGGTGTGCACGTAGTTGTTGGGGCCTTGGCCATTGGCGAGACCCGCTCGGATGAGCTCGGTCATGTCACGCACCGAGGCGAGGCTGCCACCTTCATCGGCGCAGTCCTTGACGGCGGTGATCCAGGTCGCAGGCGGGCGGTCGATCGGGTCGGCCCAGGTCTTGGCCTTGAGCGCGTTGGCGTCCGCGGTCGGGGCGTACTCGGTCTTGAAGCAGTCGAACTGACCCGCGTTGCACTTCGTCGGGCCCGCGTAGCTGGTGTCGATGGGGAACCAAGCGCAGCGGTAGTTGCGCGTCTGCGCGTCCACGCCGCTCCACGTGGTGTAGAGGTCGTGGTAGTTGTCGAAGTCGGCTTCGACGCCCGTCCACCGCGTGATCTGCATCAGGTCGTAACGGGCGAAGTCCGCCATCCACACGTAAGTGCTGCTGCCGGCGCCGTTCGGGAGACCGTCCGTGATGAGCTCCCACAGTTCCCGCGAGTCCGGCATGTGGCCGCCGCGAATGAAGCAATCCGACATCGCCTCGTGCGCAGGACGCGCTCCGAGGTTGACCGTGTGGGAGACGAGGTCCGTCTTGCCACGCGCGACTTCGGCGGTCGGCTGGCCGACGAGCGCGGTCCCGCCAGAGAACTTGCTGCCGAAGCTGACGTCGGTGGGGGTGGCGTTCGGGTTGGGGCCGACGTTCGAGCCAATGCCAGTGCAGCGGAAACGATAGGCTCCGCCGCGTCCAGACCAGCTCGTGTAGGTCGAGTAAGTGCCATTCCAGGCGGCGGCGGTAGCCTGAGTCCAGCGAACCACCTCGCCCATGTCGTAGCGGTTGTGGTCCGAAGACCAATTCCACTGGTCCGTCCCGTTCGGGAGTCCCGCGGCCGACGTGATGTTCTCCGCGTACTCAAGCGTGTTCGCGAGGTGCGCGTTGTAGAACTTGCACTCCCACTGTGCGCCATACATGGGAAGAGCCGGACGATCACGGGAGTCGATGTTCATCTTCCCGTTGTTACCGATGGCCGTGGCGCACTCGGTGCCCGGATCGCCGTTGCAGTGATTGCCCGAGAAGTAGCCCAGGTTGTTGTTGGGCCACACGCAGCGATATGGGAGCGTGCTGGTGTCGTTGTAGTTGGTGATGGAGCCGTCGGTGAGGCGGATACCCGTGTGCTGCGCCGTCGTGGAGTAGAAGTTCCACGGCGTGTGCGACC
>JADMJS010000104.1 GCA_018780435.1 Myxococcales bacterium | reverse complement strand
GTCGTGATCTCGTGTGGGATCTCGTTCTCGGTCCACGCGCGGATGCCGCGAGCCGCGTAATACGCGTCGTGAAGCTGATAACGGAAGCTCTGATCGTAGCGACGATGGGGTTCGATGATGACGTTCACGGCGCGACTATCCCATAGCCGTCGTTCGCTGTCTTTCCCGCGCGATTGGGGCTTTGTGGAGACGCCGGGAGCCCGCCGCTGAAGTGGAGGCGCGGAGACGGGGCGCATCTCAAGACCGACTTTCTGGCGGCGCGACGTCCGCCATCGCTACACTGATTCGCCTGGGCAGCACGCCGCCGCGGCCCGTCACCGATACTGCGGTGCTCGGGCGCGGACTTGCCTGCCCCGCAGGAGCCCGCCATGAGCCGACGGTCCCGCTTTACCCTTCTCTGTCTCCTGGCGCTCTCGGCCGTCGCGAAAGGGCCGCCCGCCTACGCGCTCGACGTCGCGGTCGCTGCGGGACCCAAGGCCCCCGCACCGGCCCCCGTGAAGCGGAAGAAGCCGTTCATGTTCATCATGGGCGACTCGAACATCTGGGGGCACCTCGGCCGGCAGATGCAACCCAGCTTCGAGAAGCTCGGCTACCGGGTCTACCGCCGAGGTAAGCCCTACAGCGGCCTCTCGCGGCCCGACTTCTTCGATTGGATCGACAAGAGCCCCTTCCTCATCCGGTCGCTGACTCCCGAAGTCGTCGTCATCATGCTCGGCGGCAACGATGCGCAGGTGCTGTCGCCCTTGCGGGGCAGCGACGCGGCCCCGATCCCGTGGGAGGACGAAGCAGCCTGGGTGGCGGAGTACGAGCGACGTGTCGAGCGCTTGGTCGGCGTCCTAGCGAGCGGCGGCGCGACCGTCTACTTCCTGTCCCCCACGAACCGAAAGCCGATCTACGCCCGACAGGCGATGCACCGCATCATTGGGGCCCAGCGGCGCGCGGTCGAGCGTACCGGCCTCGCCGTCTACGTCGACACCTACGTGCTGACCTCGCATCCGAACGGGGAGTACATCGCGGCCGGCGAGTACAAGGGCCATCCGGTCCCCTATCGCTATAACGACGGTATTCACCTGTCGCCGCCCGGCGCGATCGCGCTCCGGGAGCGGCTCCTGCCCCTCATCACGACGTGCCGCCCGCCGCTCTTGTCGCTGCCCATCGAGGGGGATGGAGACGAAGAGGACATCGAGAAGTCCGTCGGGACCGACTCGCTCTGAGGCGTGGTGTGAGCCCCTTTCGAAGACCTCTGGGCGACGAGATCAGGCCGCGGTCGCTTCCCCATCCGAGAACTCGAAGGTGAAGTAACCCTCGGGGTCGATGCCGACGACGAGCTGCTTCGGGAGCACCCCTTCGGCCATCTGGGTCAGAATCTTCTGCGAGATTCGCGGCAGGAGCGCCTGGTTCATGAGCTGGTCGATGTTGCGCGCCCCGGTCTCGGCTTCGGTGCAGAGGCTGGCGATACCGCGGATGACGTGGTCGCTGAGCACCAGCTCCATCTTGTGGCTCTTCATCAGGCGCCGACCGAGGCTCTTCAGCTTGAGTCGGACGATGTCGGCCATGACGGACGCCCCGATCGGGTAGTACGGGATGATGGTCATGCGGGCGAGGAGCGCTGGCTTGAAGTGCGCGGACAGCACCGGCCGGATCTGGGCGACGAGGTCGTCGACATCCGGCAGCTCCGGACCCGAGCAGGCCTTCATGATGATGTCGGAGGCGAGATTCGACGTCA
>JADMJS010000338.1 GCA_018780435.1 Myxococcales bacterium | reverse complement strand
GGGCCTGCGCTCGACGGCAGTGGGGGACCTGAACCGGTTGACGCGGATCCGGACGGTCCTCGCTCGTGGCGGCACGGCAGCGGACACGACGTCGGGGGATATACGTGGTGGCGTTCCAACTCACACTTGAACCGGTTCAACCGGCGGCGTTTGGGGTGATGATCGTCGATGGCCCCGGTTTCGGGCGCAGCAATCAGGGAGGCGCGGCCAGGGCCGGCCTCCGAGGGGGAGCGCGGCGTCGTGCTCGGCCCGGTCAATTCTCCGGCCAACTTCACTGCGACGCGCCTATCCCCCGCCGGGCCAAAGACGGCACCGCTCGGCACGGGCTCGTCCCCGCCGGTATCGCTTGGGAACGCAGAACTTGGAGTTCCCATTGTCTCCCATTCAGGTAGCCGGGTAGCTCGGAAAGGTCCGGGAGCTGGCGCATCCATCGAGAGATTGCAGCTGGGCAGGCCCTCCAGAGAGAGCGTAGCGACGTACTCGGTCCGATCCAGCATCGAGCTCGCCGAACCCGGCGGGCGCTCCGCGATACCCGCCTCCGGGCGGCTCCAATGGACGCTCGACCGGCCTTGCGTTCGCCGGAGGTGCGGTGAGAAGCGATGCTTGGAGATCCCACTGCCTTTCGTTCAAGTGCTCGGTCCCCTCGGCCCTTCTGGCGCTCTACGGGGTGGACGTCTGTCGAGCCCTTCCCGCTTGGCCATGAGCCGGTTGTGCGGGCCGCAGTGCAAGGTCAGGTTGTCGGCCGTGTTCAATCCGCCGTGCGCCCACGCGATCCGGTGATGGAGCTGCACCGCGTAGCGCGATCCGCAGACGTGCCCGCCCTGCCCTACGAAGGTGCAGCACCCGTCGTCGCGATCGTAGACCTCGCGCCTCAACGCGGCGGGGACGTGCTCACGCTCGCACGACACACGGGGCCCCGACTCCGCGACCACGACGTCGGTCACGACGGTCTCCGCTACCTCAGGTGGCACCGCCTCGACGGTCGCCGGGGCCTCCGCCGGCCGCGGCACCTCCGTCCGCCGCTTCGCCTTCCGCGGCGCCCCGAAACGCCGCTTCTCCTCGGCCTCGAGCAGCATCTCGAGCCCACGCCGAAGCACCCGAGCCGGATCCCGCCCTGTCGGCCCGTGCGCACAGAGCGCCCGAACCCGAGCGAAGAGCGCATGGACGCTCGCGTCGACCTTGACGTTCAGTGAGGTGAGCTCGGGCGCACGCCGTTCCAACGGCGACGGCGGCGGAATCCAACGCGGATCGATCGGAGTCCGCTCGGAGGCTCCCAAGGACTCGCTCGCGATCACGGCACCGAGCGTGAGTTGAAAGGGCGTCACGGGAGGCGCGGGAGCCTGCTCCGGCGCCTGCTCGGCGCGAAGGTCTTCTACGTAGACCTTGAGTTCCTCCCGAGGTAGCCGCGCCGCCTCGAACAACACCCGAGACAGGTTCTCCTCCGAGAGTACCGGTGCGAGCGCACACACCGCGGACAGGTTGAGATCGCCCGCCGCGATAGCCGGGAGCAACGCGGGGAAACGACGACACGCCCGAGCCGCCTGTATCCGCTTGAACGCCGACGAGGCTGACCACCCGAAGTGGTGCATGAGGTACTTGTAGAGCGCGTCGAATCCGGCGGGCTCGTGGAGATCGCGTGCGTCGAACTCGGCCAGAAAGCCCAGGAGCCCGGCCAGCGATTGGCGTTCGCGAGCCGCACAGTCGGCGACGCACCGGGTCAAGTCTCGGTCCGAGAGACCTACGGCGGCCTCGACCACGGAACACTCGAGAACGAACGCATCGGCGACACTCATGATGACCTCCGCTGAGGAACTAAGTGAGTGTAACACACTGTTTTTGGACGCATTTTTGGCCGAAACGGCTTTCGCCAAAAAGGTCGCGCGTGAGACCATGAGCGGGCGTCGCCAAGGCCCCTCCAGCCCAACTTCCGACCTTCGAGCCGCCTCGACCCCGAATCGGGGCTCCCGGGACCGTCTCTGGGGGCCCGAAAACCCGTCAAGCCCGACGTGTCGATTTCTCAAATATTTTCAGCGATCTGTGGGTCCACTTGAACCGGAGACAGTAGGAACTCCAAGCTCCCTCACAGAACCACTGCCATGGCCGCGCGCAGGTCGTGTCCAGCGCTATCCGGAGCCCCCCGGAGGCGGGCAAAGCGAAGCGCCCGCCGAGGAGGGCGAGGATAGCGCTGGATGCGACGAGCACGGTCGTACGCTCTCTTCTGGAGGGCTGGCTCAGCCACGCCCTCCTGATGGATGCGCTCGATCTCGACGTTCGATGCCGTCTCATCCACGACGCCACTTCGGGAATCTTGGGACGACTCAGAGTCCCTAGTGCCTCCGGTTCACGTGGGTACCCAGGAGTTCCACACGTCCCAACCACCCCACGTTCCACCAGTTCGAATTCGATCGTTACCGTCGTGGGACCACTCAGGGAGCACCTTCGATGAGCCTCAGACTTTCGCCTACGGCGATGGTCGACCACGCCAAGCATTACGTCCGCTGTGCGCGGTTGCCCGTCCGAGGGCAGCCGTGTCAAAGTACGTGCGACGCCTTGAGTGGCAGCCACCGGTGCGACGAAAAGAGTTTGGAGACACTACATGAAAAAATGCTTCAGAGAACCAATACCAAACATCTTCGATGCCGCTCGATATCTCGATGCCGCGGTATCGGCTCACGCCAGCAAGCGTCCCGACGTCGCCGAACTGCTTCTGAGGCTCGCTGACGCCCCGGAGATTCGAGCCTGGACGGAGTCAATTTGGGGACCGGAGAGCAGATATGCGATCGGCAGGAGAGATTCCAGCCGAGTCAAGTCCGAAAAGACCGAAGCTCGCATGCCCACGACGGCGCAGAAAGCCGCCCTGCATGAGCGAGACGGATTTCATTGCCGATTCTGCGGCATTCCGGTCATCCGGGCTGAAGTGCGAATCGCTCTCGGCAAGCTGTACCCAACCGCGATCCAGTGGGGCAAAACCAACATCGCACAACACGCCGCCTTTCAGTGCATGTGGGCACAGTATGATCACGTCGTCCCTCACTCTAGCGGCGGCTCCAATGAGCTGGAGAACCTCGTGGTCACCTGTGGACCCTGCAACTTCGGAAAGAAGAACTTCACGCTCGATGAGCTCGGGCTCCTCGACCCGCGACACACACCGCCAGTCCCGTCACGATGGGATGGCCTTGAGAGGGTGCTGCGCCGAGAGTGACTGCACCGAACCGCTGAACAGCCAATGTTCTCGATTCCCCCGGAGACAATGAGCCCAATCTTACCCCCCCAGCGTAGAGGTTCGCCGGGCGCGAGTCCGAGCTTCGATGCTAAAGCAGCACAGCAAGTACTCGACGGCATTTCAAGAGCTCGCCGACTGAGCGGAGCTGCGCCGGGCAGGCCATGCGCCAGCTCGCGGCCGTAGAGCAGAGCCCGCCCCCCCAAGTCGGCCATCCGGGACCGGGCGCACACGCCACACGAAACACCCCACGGAGTTGCAACCAAGCCGCCGCTGAGCGAGCCTCCTGGTGCGAACGACGCCCGGCTGCATCCGCGCGCCTCGGCACCCCGGCCTCGCCGGCAAAGGGAGATACCGCTCCATGACGAGCCTGCTCGCCAAGTACTCGCCCCTCGAGACCGCCTATGACGAGATGGTGGCGTGCCCGGGGGAGCCCCGAGCGCCCTTCCGCCGGGTCTTCGAGCTGCTCAGCGCCGAGTCGGCCGACGACTTCGAGCGGCGGCAGTCGCTCGCCGACGTCGTGCTCCTGAACCAGGGCGTCACGTTCTCGGTCTACTCCGATGATCGCGGCACGGAGAAGATCTTCCCTTTCGACGTCCTGCCGCGAATGATCGACGCCGCCGAGTGGGAGAACCTCGAAGCGGGGCTCGAACAGCGCATCGTCGCGCTCGAACACTTCGTCGCTGACGTCTATGGCGAGCAGCGGGTGCTCGCGGAGGGCATCGTCCCGCGCGAGCTGGTGCTCGGGGCCAAGTACTACCTCCCTGCCCTACGCGGCATCACGCCCCCCGGCGGCGTGCGCATCCAGATCGCCGGCATCGACCTCATCCGCGACGCCGCGGGCACCTTCCGCGTCCTCGAAGACAACCTGCGCACGCCCTCGGGGGTCTCGTACGTCCTCGAGAACCGCCTCGTCACCAAACGCGTCTTCGCCCGCAGCTTCAACGAAGCACGCGTGAATCGGGTCGACCAATACCCGACTCGCCTCGCCGAGATGCTCCGCTCCGTGGCGCCAGACGGCGCGACCAACCCCTCGGTGGTCGTGCTCACGCCGGGCATCTTCAACTCGGCGTATTACGAACACAGCTTCCTCGCACGCACGACCGGCTTCCCGCTCGTGGAATCCGGCGACCTCTACGTCGAGAAGGACCGCGTCTTCCTGCGCACCATCCGCGGGCCGCGCCGGGTCGACGTCATCTACCGCCGCACCGATGAGGCCTTCCTCGATCCCGAGGTCTTCCGTAAGGACAGCGTCCTCGGCGTGCCGGGCCTCATGCGCGCGTGGGCCGCCGGAAACGTCACCCTCGCCAACGCGCCTGGAAACGGGGTCGCCGACGACAAGGCCCTCTACCCCTTCGTCCCCGCGCTCATCCGCTACTACCTCGGCGAAGAGCCGAAGCTCGAACAGGTCGAGACCTTCATCTGCGCGAAGGAGGCCGACTGCCGCTACGTCCTTGAGCACCTGGACCAGCTCGTCGTGAAGGCCGTCGACGAAGCGGGCGGGTACGGCATGCTCATGGGCCCCTCGGCCTCGGCGGCCGAACGCGCCGCCTTCGCAGACCACATCCGAGCCGAACCGCGCCGCTACATCGCACAACACCGCGTCGAGCTCTCGACCTGCCCGACGTGGGACCGGGCCGGCCGCAGCTTCGTACCCCGGCGCGTCGACCTCCGTCCCTACATCCTCACGAGCCGCTCGGGGCCGTGGGTGCTCCCCGGCGGCCTCACCCGCGTCGCCCTGGTCCCGGGCAGCTACGTCGTCAACTCGAGCCAGGGTGGCGGCTCGAAGGACACCTGGGTGCTGAAGCCATGATTGCCCGGATCGCGGATCATCTCTTCTGGTTCGGTCGTTACCTCGAGCGCGTCGAGACGACGGCCCGCCAGCTCTTCGTGACCCACAACCTCGCGCTCGACGCCGACTTGCCGAGCGCGGATCTCTGGCGACCGGTCATCATCACGACCGGTGAGTCGGTCCCCTTCCACGATCGCTACGGCGCGGGCGCGATGGGCGATGGCGAGCGCGTCCAAAACCACCTCACCTGGGACACGGAGAGCTGGGTCTCGCTGCGACGCTCCGTCGCCATGGCGCGAGACAACGCCCGCGGCATGCGCGAGGTCGTCAGCCTCGAAGTGTGGCAGGCCGTCAACGAGCTGCACCTCTGGTTCGACACGGACGCGGCCCGTCACCTCTACGACACGCACCGCTACGACTTCTACCGCCACGTCCAGCGTTCGGCGCAGCTCGCCCTCGGCCTCACCCAAGGGACGATGCTGCACGACGAAGCGCTGGATCTCCTCTGGCTCGGCGTCTTCCTCGAACGCATCGGTCAGATCGCCCGCACCCTCGACGTACACCACCACGCGCTCTCGCAAGCACGGGTGCAAGACCACGCCGTCGACGCGGTGGTATGGATCGGCGTCCTCCGCACGAGCTGCGCCCTCGAGCCCTATACGAAGCGCCGCCCGGGCCAGGTCACGGCCCAAGCCGTCGCCGAGTTCCTGCTCTTTCAGCCCGACTTCCCGCGCTCCGTCCGCTTCGCCGTGCGAGAAGCTTACGCGTGCCTCGGGCGCGTCCGCCCCCCACAGTCGCGCGAGCTCCCCGGCGGCAAGACTCTCGAAGCCTTGCGCGTCCTCGGCCACTGGGTCGACGATCAAGCCCGCAGCCCTGGCCTCATGAACGAGCTCCACGCCGCACTCACCCACGTCGTCGACGAGTCCACGCGCATCGGCGCGCTCCTCGGGCGCGAACTCTTCGGAAATCCATAAGGACACGACGTGCCGAACCTCCTGGCCATGTCGTTCGAGGGGATCCTCGCCCCGTCGTTCGAGCTGCGGTGTCTCGATCCCGGTCGCCGGCCCCCCGACGGATGGGGCGTCGGCTTCTACCCGGGAGAAGAGCCCTCGACGACCGTCATCAAGGAGTACGCGCCACCCGCCGCCAGCCTCCGCCGCGAGCTGGTCAAAGCGTGGCAACACCTCGCGTCGAGCGTCGTCGTCGTCCACATTCGGAAGGCCCAATGGGGCCCCCTGACCGACGCCAACACCCAGCCCTTCGTCCGCAGCTACGCCGGCCGAGACTGGCTCTTCGCGCATGCCGGCTCGCTCCAGATCGCGCCCGACGTGAGCGGTGCCGTCTTTGAGGCCGTCGGGCAGACCGACACGGAACGGGTGTTCTGCCTGCTCATGAACCGCGTCGCCGAGAAGGGGTGGCGCCGCATCGCGGACTTCGACGCCGAGGTCGTCTTGGGATGGCTACGCGAGCTCGATGGCTACGGCGTCCTGAACATCGTCTGGACCGACGGACTGGACCTCCTGGCCTACGCCGACAGCCAAGGTGGCGACGGACCCGACGATGGGGGCCTCTACCTCTGGCGCCGCTTCCCGCCGTACAACGGCAAAGCCTTCGGCGACGATGACCTGGTCGTCGACCTCTTCAAGCGCGGCATCTCGAGTCACCGCGGCCTCGTCGTCTGCTCAGCGCCGCTGAAACAAGAGGGCGGCGGCGAGAATTGGGAAGCCATGCGCCCTGGTGAGCTGATCATCGCGCGCGACGGCTCGGTCCGAAAACGCGTCGGCGGGGATCGGGGCCCGTCCACCGTGCGCACCCGCGGCAAAGCCGGCCCGCCCGGACAAGCCGAACCCCGCCGATACCTCGTGCGCCACTCGACGAGCTATCGCTACGAGACGCCGGTCGAACGTAGTGTCCACCTCCTGCGCCTCACACCGGCGACCGACCGCCTCCAGCGCCTCGTGAAACACGAGCTGCAGGTGTCGGTCGAGGGCCGGAGCCGCGACTACGATGACGTCTTCGGCAACCGTTGCCGTCGCCTCCTCTTCGAGACCCCGTGGTCCGAACTCAAACTCCATTCCGAGTCGATCGTCGACGTCGTCGACACCGATCCGCTCCAGTACCGGCCTCTCCGAGCACGGGCCCGCTTCCCGCTGGTCTGGATGCCGTGGCAGCACCAGATGTTGAACCCCTACCTGCTCACGCCGGAGATGCCCGAAAGCCAGCTCCATTCGCTGACTGACTATGCGATGAGCTTCGTCAGACGAAACGACTCGGATCTCCTGGAGACCCTCCTGGACATCAATCAGACGATCTTCCAGGAGTACGAATACAAACAAGGCGCCACGACGGTCCACACGAGCGCCTACGACGTCTTCGAGAACCGGCGCGGCGTCTGCCAAGACTTCACGAACCTCTTCATCGCCCTCGCCCGCCTGCTCGGGCTGCCCGCTCGCTACGTCTGCGGGTACATCTTCACTGGCCCGAAGCGCCCCGCTCCGTCCGCGCCCCCGCTGATCTCGACCTCGACTCCCGCCGCCGCACGGAACGCGACCGGGGCGGCCAGCGAGCCGAGCGTGAACACCAATACGCTGCAGTCCGAGGCCTCACACGCGTGGGTACAGCTCTACCTTCCGGAGCTCGGCTGGATTGGCTTCGATCCAACCAACGGTGTCGTCACCCAGACCGATCACGTGCGCGTCGCCGTCGGTCGCAACTACCTCGACGCCACCCCGACGAGCGGCACCATCTACGTGGGTGGGGGTGGCGAGACACTGAAGGTCGACGTCAAGGTCGAGCTTATCGAGTGATCACTCCGCCTCCCCGAGAGAACGCCCCCATGACGCAACCCCCGCCCGCGCCCGGCCCTCCTCGCGCGCTCGCCCCGCGCACGGCGCTCTTCGCGGTGGTTTTCGCCGCGGTCGCCCTCCTCGCCATCGGCTATTGGCTCACCGTCGGCGGCGGGATGCGCCGCCCCGACTCCGTGAAGATGGCGTCACCGTACCTGCTGGTCGAGGCCTTTCCCGGCCGCTTCACCCGGCCCCTCGATCTCCGAACGGCGCCCGGCGATACCGACTCGCTCTTCGTGGTCGAGCAGGACGGCGCCATTCAGCGCCTCAGCCGCCGGGCCCCCAACGCGGCCCCGCGCGCCTTCCTGACGGGCCTACCGGTGCTGCGCCAGAACAACGAAGAGGGCCTGCTCGGCCTCGCGTTCCATCCCGGCTACGCCGAGAACCGCAGACTCTTCCTGTACTTCTCGACCTCGTCGCCCCTCCGCAACGTAGTCGCCGAAGCTCGGGCCACGGCCGACGGCGAGCAGGTCGACCTGTCCACGCTCCGGCCACTCCTCGACCTCGAGAAGCCCTACGGCAACCACAACGGCGGCGCGATGGCCTTCGGTCCCGACGGCATGCTCTACGTCGGGGTCGGCGACGGTGGGTCGGGCGGCGATCCCCATCAACACGGCCAGAACCTTGGCAGCCTCCTCGGGAAGATCCTGCGTCTCGACGTCGATACGCCGCCCGAGCCCGGGTCATCCGTCTCGGTGCCGAAAGACAACCCCTTCCTCGCGCGCCCCGGGGCTCGCCGCGAGATCTACGCCTACGGCCTTCGCAACCCCTGGCGTATCGCCTTCGATCCGAAGACCGGCGAGCTCTGGGCAGGCGACGTGGGCCAAGACCGCCGCGAAGAGGTCGACCTCATCGTGGCGGGTGGCAACTACGGCTGGAGTCGCTGGGAGGGGTCACTCCCCTTCGAGCGCCTCGACCAGCCCGCTCATACGCTCGGCCCGACGCCCGTCATCCCGCCCGTGCACGAGTACGACCACAAGGAGGGCCAGTCGATCACGGGCGGCGTGGTCTATTACGGCAAGGCGCAGCCGCTGCACGGCCGCTATCTTTTCGCCGACTTCGCCGCGAAGCGGGTCTGGTCGCTCGAACGAGTGGGACAGCAGGTCATCGTGCAGGCCCTCGTGCTCGACGGCTGCCCGGTCTCGTCAATGACCGCGCTCGAAGACGGTGAAGTCCTCTTCGCCTGTTTCGACGGCACCATCGCCCGCCTCGAGCCCAGCCCGTGACCTTCCTCCCGGGCTGAGCCTCAGCCGCCGGGCTCCTGACGCGGCCCCGCGCGCCTTCCTGAATCTCTTCGCTGACGTCGCGGCAAAACGCGTCGGGTCGCTCGAGCGCCTGGGAAAGCAGGCCCTCGTGCTCGACGGCTGCCCGGTCTCGTCAATGAACGCGCTCGAAGACGGTGACGTCCTCTTCGCCTGTTTCGACGGCACCATCGCCCGCCTCGAGCCGAGCCCGTGACTATCCGCGCGGGCTGAGCCCGGGGAGGCCGACGACGTGTTTATTGGGGAATGCGGGAGGGGGTGACGGGAGATCGTGGATCAGACAGAGCGGCCGAGCGATGGCTCGACCGTCCGGATCACTCGGTCTCGCCTTCCTTGAAGAAGGCCGACGAGCCCTTCATCGAGCACT
>JADMJS010000129.1:31869-43984 GCA_018780435.1 Myxococcales bacterium | reverse complement strand
GGGGGGTAGCAGGCCCTGGCGGTTGGGAGAGACCGCCAGGTGCCTGGCCCGCGGGTGCCCCCACCGGTTCGGACGCCACCGGTTCGGACGCCACCGGTTCGGACGCCTTGGACAGTCGGAGTGATGTGAGTTCAGTTCCATCCGAACCCGGTCTCAGAGATCGAAAGAAGGCGGAGACGAGAGAGGCGCTCGTTCGTGCGGCTTTCGACCTCTTCACGCACCAAGGCTACGACGCAGTCACGGTCGACGACATCGCCGAACGCGCGGCCGTCTCTCGTAGCACCTTCTTCCGGTACTTCCCGAGCAAAGAAGCCGTGGTGTTCCCGTTCCAGCCGAGCCGAGTGGAGCGCTTCAATCAGCTCCTCGCGGAGCCGGTCCCCGGTGAACCCGCTTTCGAGACCGTGCGCCGGGCGTGCTTTCGCATCGCCGACGAGTTCATGGCCAACCGCGATCTCGCCGTCATCCAGCACCACATCGTCCAGTCATCACCGGTCCTGATCGCGCGTGAGCGCGACATCGACTCCGGATGGGAGGTCGCGATCGCGGACTTCCTGGTGCGTTCCAGCGTCGAGACGTGGCGCGCCCGCATCACGGCGGCGGCGATCTTCGCCGCCCTCCGCTCGACGGCGTATTTCTGGCTGTCGGAGGGTGGCGAGAGCGACCTACGCGCGCTCGGCGAGCGCTCCTTCAGCATCCTGCGTGAAGGTATCGCGGTCTGAACACGCCCTTGCGGCGGATCACTTCAGGATTGGGTTCCGAACGCGATAGAGCCCAGCACGTGAGAAGGACTTCGTGCCATCGTGGACGTCGGTGCCGGACGCAGCGACGATCAGCGTACGCTCGCCGCCGAAGGTGGCCGCGGCGACCTCCTGGTGCCCGAAGAGCCCGGTCTCGATGACGACGGGGGTGCCCATCTGGTCGAGCGCGACGACGCGGTCGTCAGTGAAGACGGTGACGGCGAACCAACGACTGTCGCCTTCGAGCCAAGCCGGGCCCTGTGGTTGGGGCACGACCCCCTTTTGACTGAAGAGCGGGGTGCCTCCTTCGACGGGCATCACGACCAGAGACGTCTCGGCGCTCCAGTCGCGCGAATAGAAGCCGAGCGCTCGCCCATCCGGCCGGAACGACACGGCGATGGGCGCCATGCGGTCGTCAGCGATGACCGTCTCGGAGACGGTCCCGCCACCGTGGAAACCTTCGATCAGCACAAGCTCCCGCCCGCGCGGCGATGCCCGCAGGAACGCGATCTGATCACCCGCGGGGGACCAGACCGGCGCGAGCTCCGGCATGGCGCCGCTCGAGAGGCGCTTCGGCGGCTGGTTGGTCTTGGCTGCCGGGACGATGAAGAGGTCGCCCGAGCCGCTGCGACCCGAGACGAAGGCGAGCCACTCTCCGTTCGGGGACGCGGAGCCGTGAAGGTCGGCTGCGGAAGACGCCGCCGCCGGCTCCTTGCCCTCGACGCGGACCGCCCAGCGGGCGTCGCCACCGAGAGAGGTAGCGCCCATCTTCTTCGCCCCCACCCAGAACGGAGCCCTGAGCGCCAGCTCCATCGGAGGCGTGGGCCGAACGACCGTCTTCTTTTTGAGCTGGAGCCGGCGCACCTGCCTTCCGTCGGGCGTGAGCGCCTCGTAGAACACTTCGGCGAGGTCTGCGTTGAGGGCGAGCCCGAACACGTCCTCGTCGGGGCCGCTCAGGAGCTCGGGAGCGACCGCGGAAGCGGCGCCCGACAAGCCGAGCGCGACCGCCACCGGGGCGAGGCCGAAGACGCGAGAGAGCCGGATCGTTCGGAGCACCATCAGCGCACCTGCCACTTGTCGATTCGTCCGAAGCCACCGCGCCCAGTCACGACCGGGGCCGTCACGTTCTTGCCCACTACGCCGGTGTCGACGCGAGTCCCGAGGAAGATCGCGGGGATCTTGGCGGCGATCGCCTTCACCGCCGCCGCGAGATCACCGCTCTCGAACGCGGCGTCCACGTCGGGCGAGCTGAAGCCCGCGACGTTGTAGCCGCCGCCGGTGTGGAACATGGCGCGAAGGTTCTCGTCGCTGGCTCCTTCGAGGCCGAGGAGGGCCGCCGGGAACTTGCCCGAGCTCGTCCGGTCGCGGAACTCGACGCGAGGTCGTGGATCGAGGTCGATGCGCATCCCGATCTCAAGAGCCCGGGCGCGTACGATGGCCGCTCGCCGCAAGGAGTCGACGTCATCGGAGTCGACGAGGAGCTGGACGATGAGCTCCTCGGTGCTGCCTGAGGCGTTCGTTCGCGCCGACGTCTTGCCGACCGCGACTGCCCAACCGCCCGCCGCCAGCGCCGCACGCGCCGCCTCGAGGTTCCGTTGACTCTGAAGGCCGGCCGGGTAGAGCGCCGAACGACGACCGACCGGCGCGGGGGACGGACGCCCGCCTTCTCCAGCCGCGAACAGCTCGCCGCGATCGATCACCAGATCGAAAGCAGCACGCACGGCCGGGTCCGCAAAGAGACTCGCTTTCGGGTCGAACGCGATGAGCTCGAGTCGGGTTCGAGTGGCGTCGATCCGGCGGCTGCCGAACTCGGACGCGGCGATGACCGCGTCAGCACGAGGAAGCTCGAGCGTCACGGCGTCGCCGTGGAGTCGGACGACGTCGATGGCGAGGCTCTTCGAGCCGACGGATACGATGTTGATCTCACTGATCTTCGGCGGACGCGGCGACGCCGGATTGGCGACGAGCTTGGTGAAGTCGCCTTCCGCGGCCAGCTTGAAGGGGCCGGCGCCGATGACGCCGAGCGGGAGTGGGCGCTGCCGGTCCTCGTCGTCGACATCGCCATGGAGACCGTTCGGCACCAGCGGAACCGACAAGATCACTTCTGGGCTCGGGACGGGGCCGGACAGGTCGAACACGATCTCGGCGTTGTCGCCGGAGCGCCGGATCTTCTGAACGGAGCGGAGCGTGTCGACAAACGCGCCGTTCCACTTGCCGCGACGCGCCAGCTCGTAGGTGTAGATGACGTCCACCGCGGTGATCGGGCGCCCATCGGACCACGTCACCCCCTCGCGCAAAGTCGCTCGGATGGCCTTGCCGCCGTCGTCGACGCGAAAGGCCGTCGCCAGGACGCCCTCGTAGCCGCCACTCCCGTTCGGAGCGTAGAGCGGCGCATAAGCGAGCTCGACGAAGCGCCACTCAGCGGCCGACTGCGCGCTGAGCGGGCTCGGCCCCGGCGGGATCGGCTCCGACTCGACGAGCACGAGCGTGCCGAAGGTGCGTAGTTGAGCGTGCGAAGGACCGGACGCGCCGAGCGCGATGATGGCCCCGAGGAGAAACAGCTTGGCAGGGTTTCGAATCATCGTCGAAACGGGACGTTACTGGCGCCGTTGCCCGGTGTCCAATACCCCCGTACATCGAATGAGCGCAGCGCGGAGCGGCCCGGTGCCGTGTCACCGGACTCGGGTCGCCCGGGCAGGTCTTGACGCCATCGTGCCCTCGTCGTATCGCGTCTGGCATGCTCGACCTGCATCGACTGGCCAAAGGCCATCTCGTCTCCTCCCGCGCGCTCTGGTGCACGGCTCTTGCCGCCGGGCTCCTCGCCGGTTCCTCCCGTGCCGACGACGACCGGTGGCGCCGCTGGCTCCCCGATGTGGGGGTCGCAGTGAGCACCGACCTGACGTTGGCCGGCGGCGACCGCCTGAACGGCTACGGCGCCTACGACGCGACGCGCTCCGGCTTCGGCTTCGACTACCTCGCGTTCGGGCTCCTGGCCGACTACGGCGGCCACGTCCGTATCGACGCGGCAGCCGTGGTGCTCGTCGAGGAGGCCTTCCTCGACCACGCGGCGATCATCGTGGACCGGCTGCCGTGGAACGTGACCGTCAGCGGCGGCTTCATCTCCTCTCGGGTCGGCTTCGAGTCGGAGCGCGCCGCCTGGGACTCGGACTTCCCCGACCAGGCGCTGGCCCTGGGCCGCGTCTTCGGCGAATACGGCTACGCGCCGCTCGGCGTGGATCTGGCCTTCGAGATCCCCGCACCATGGACGCTGCGCCCCTTCTTCGCCGCCACGGCCGCGTTCGGCTACGGGCAGCGTTCGTTCTACGGCGAGGACCTCGACTCAGCCAATTCGGAGGTGGACGAGCTCCGCGACTTCGTCTGGATCTTGGGCGTGGAGAACGCGATCGAAGCCGACGACGTGACGGTGAGCGTCGAGTTCGCCGCTCTGCTCGGGCCAAACCCCACGGGGCGCGGCAACCAGACCGACATTTTCTCGCTCGCCCTCTCGGTGGAGTACCCCGAAGACGACGATGCGTTTGGGGTCCTCTTCGAGACGGAGTGGTTCACCCGGCGGCGCCAAGTCCCGGGCGGCAACGTGAGCGACACCAGCGGGCTCGTGTCACTCGTGTTCGACTTCGAGGAAGACTGGGAGGCGGGCGCCCGCTTCGACTACTTGCAGTCGGTCCCGCGCAGCGTGCTCGAACTCGCTCAGGACTCGCAGTACCGCACGACGGTCCTCTTCGGCTACGAACCGGGCGATTACCTCTCCTTCGACCTCGCCGCCTCCTTCGAGACGGGCGGCAACCACGACGACCTCGGCTACACCGTGCAGTTGAACGTTCGCGCCGGCTTCATGCCCTACGTCGAGGAGGAGGAGTAACCCATGGCAACCCGTCGCGCCTTCGTTCACCTCATTGCGGCCCTCGGCCTAGCTTCGACCCTCTCCGCGTGCGCCAACGGCGACGGCCGCGGCTTTGGGACGGTACGAGGCACCCTCCGCGTCACCTTCGACGGAGACGAATTCACCACGGCGGACGGCAAAGCGGCATCGGTGGACCGCCTGACCATCACGGTCCGCGCGCTCGGCCTCGAAGCCATCGAGGGGACCTACGACGATGGCAGCGCCGTCACCCGCACGGCGACGGTCCCCATCGGATCGAGCTTCGACCCTCTCGACCGTGACTTCGCCCTGCCCTTCGGGCCTTTCGAGGTCGATCAAGGCAACTTCGGGGAGCTGATTTTGTGGGTCGGCCGCGTGGAGATCGAAGGTGAGGTCGGCGATGACGGCTTCACCGTCGTCTCGACGCGCAAGCCAACGCTGGAGGTGAGGCAGGCCGCGGCGCTGCCGATCAACGACAGCCGGCCTCCGAACATCAACCTGACCGTGCAGCTCGACCTCCCGGACGACCTCTTGGAAGGGCTCGCGCCGCTCGCCGAAGAAGCGTCATCCGACCTGGCGCAGCGCGTGAACGCTCAGGCCCGCGTCGACGCGACCTGGGTACGGTCGGAGGACTGATCGTGGCCGCGCCTGCCCCCCTGTTCCGCGTCGCCGAACGGCCACGTCTCTTCCTGTCTCCCGAGTTCACCGACGGGGCCACCTGCGCCGAGCTCACGAGGCTCCTCACCGCCGAGTCCCTCACCGCGCTCGGCGTACCCGTTCGTCGGGACACGACTGGTCTCTCGGCGGAGGTCCCACTCTCGGCCTCGCCGCTGCTAGAGACCTTGGCCGCGCGGATCGAGGCCACGCTCGGGATCGTGAACCAGGTGGGCGGCACCCTTCGTCTCAGGACTTATGAGCTCGGTGAAGGCCACCCGCCTCACATCGACACCTACCAGATCTCCGGCCACGAGCTGATCGCGACCGCCATCCTGTGCGTGGAGGCGCCGACACTCGGAGGCGAAACCGTCTTCCTCGACGCCAAGGACAACCCACTTCAGGTCGAACACCGCACGGGCCAGCTCGTGGCGTGGCACAACGTCGACGGCACCACCCCCGACGTGACTGCGAATCACTACGCCGCACCCGTCCGCGGCGGACGAAAGACCATCCTCTCGCTCTTCCTCTATGGCCCGACTTCGGCGCTCGCTCTCGCGAGCCCGGGTGTCCGCGCGAGCGACGCGCTTCGCGAGAACTGCCGACGCGTCCGACCAGAACGCGCGACACCCGACCTGCGAGGTTTCGGCCGAGCGCTCGTGGTCGTCGACGACGGCGTGCCAACCGAGACTGTGCGCTTCATCCGCGAGGCGTGCTTCGCGCGCGGCGTCCGCTTCGTCCACTTGAACCCGAACCGCTTCGACTTCGGCCCCGAGCGTTCTCTTCGCGACGGCGACATGATCTACCGCCCCGCGATCTCCACCCACGCGACCCGGGTCGAACAACACCTCTGGCACGACAAGGTCGGCAGCTTCTATCGCGACCCAGACGGCCCGCTCTTCTGCAACATCAACGCGAACCAGACCTTTGCGCGGGTGGGCGTGCCCATCCCGCGGACCTACTGGATCCAGAGTTCAGACCGGGCCCTGCTTCGAAAGTGGGTCGATGAGCTCGGCGGTCTGCCGGTCGTCGTGAAGGCACTCGGCCATTCGCGCGGGGTCGGCGTCATCCGTGCGGACTCGCTCGCCTCCCTCTTCAGCATCGTGGACTTTGCGCTCGCCGAGAACAACCGCCCCCTCCTGACGTCTTACGTCCCCGATGCCGTGCACTGGCGCTTCGTGGTCGTGGGCGACCGCGCCGTGTCCACCTACCGGAACGTGCTCGACGACGACGACTTCCGCACCTCCGGCAGCAGCGATCCACGCGACTACTCGGCGCCACCGCCCGAAGACGGCGAAGCGATGGCCGTCAAGGCGTGCCACGCCCTGCGGGTAGATCACGGCGGGGTGGACATCCTCGCCCACCCATCCGGCCGGCTCTACCTGCTAGAGGCGAACTTCCCCTGTTATTACGCGCAGTCGCAGCTCGAAGCGGGCGTCGATGTCGCGGGCGCGATGCTCGACCACTTGCTGACGCGAGCCGAAGCGCTGGCGCGGCCGTCGACGGAGCCGCTTCTGCCGCTGGTGGGCAGTCAGGTCTGATGGGGTGAGAAGAGAGGAGTGAGGGGGCGCCGCCCACCCATCGGCGGGCGGCGGGCGGCGGCTCAGTAGTTGGCCTTCTGGGCCTGCTCCGCTTGGACGTATTTCGTCTCCTGCTCCTTCTTGAGCTCGGCGTACTTCGCGTCCTGCTCCGACGCCGAGAGCTTCTGCTTCTCCTCGACGGCGGACGACTTCTGCATCTCTTCCTGCGCCTTGAGGTCGAGCTTCGAGTTTTGCTCGGTGGCGGAGTACTTCTCCTTCTGCTCCTGGGCCTTCAGGTCGATCTTCTGATTCTCTTCCGCAGCGTTCTTCTGCTTCGCCTCTTGGGCCTTCTTCTGCTGCTGTTCGGTGGCGATCTGCGCTTGCTCGTAGTCCTTGCGCTTCTGCTCGGCCGCGAAGCCCGCCTTGATGGTCTCCTCCTGCGCGATCTCAAGGGCGCGGTCGGTGACGCCGGCGTCCTTCGACGCCTCTTCGGAGGCCTTCTCGGTGTAGAGCTGGCTCTGGAACTTGGCGGTCTCCTCCGCGTTCACCATGCGGTAGTCGTCCTTCTTCGCCTGATCTTCCTTCTTGAACTCGAGGCGCTGCGCCTGAGCCTGATAGTGTTTGTGCGCACGCTCGCTGCGGCGCTCGAGGAGGTTCTCCTGCTTCTGGGTCTCCTCATCCTGGCGCTTCCGCCTGGCTTCGAGGGCAACCTGATCCGTGCCGGCCTTCTCGGCCGACTTCCTGTAACGCTCTTTGCTCATCATCTCGCGATCGCGGAGCTGCTCCTGTCGATCGGCGATCTTGGCCTGCTGGTTGTTGTTCTTCGTGGCCATCTCGTCGGCGCGCTTCTTGTAGTGCGCCTTGGCGTCCATCTCGCGCTCACCGGCCTTGACCTTCTTCTTCTCGATCTTGCAGGCGGCTAGGTCGAACTCGGCGTCGGTCAGCAGCTCCTTCTCCTCGGCTTCCTTGGCCTTGTACTTGTCCTCACGGGCAGCGAGCTCATCGGCATAGAACGAGTCGTAGCTCGCCTTCTGCTCTTCTTCCGCCGCAGCGTCGGCGGTGTCGTCACCCGCCTTGGCGTACTCCTCTTCCCACTGGTCGAGGAAGTCGGCGACCGCGCTGGTCTGCGCTTCGAGCCAGGCGATCTCGTCGATGAGCGCCTTGTCGTCGCCGCACGCGGGGCCCGCGGCGAGCGCGTCGAACGGGAGGCCCACGACGGCCGTGAGGGCCGCGAGGGCACTCGCGCCAGCGAGCCGCGTGATGAGGCCACGGCGCGAGAGCCCGGCCGGCGGGGCCACGCGCGCTTCGAGGAGGCCGGCGTCGGAGAGGCGGTCGAGCGCCTCGAAGACGAGCGCCTTGTCGGCGTCACCATCGACCGCGGCACGGAGCCCGATCAGCAGCGCGTCGACGTCACGCGTCCCGTCGGCGTGGGCGTAGACCCAGGCGGCGACGGGGCCGAGGCGGTGAACGACGTGGTCCGGAGCGAGGGTGACGAGGTCCGATCCGGCGGGGCGGACAACGAGACCAGAGCGGCGGGCGACAGGCTTCACGAAACCTCCAAGCATCTGAGGGCACAAGGCCTCAGAGGCTAGAGGTCGAAACGCCCCGAATCAAGTGAGAAATGAGGTCTGGGTACGAAGTGACCCAGGAGTTCAGACCGGGGACAGATCACCCGGGTCAGAAGCTCAGTTGCCGTCCGCCGCGATCTTCCGCTCACGGAGCGAGTGCAGCTTGAGGCGGAGCGCGTGCAGCTTGATGAAGCCGTCGGCGTCAGCCTGGTTGTAGACGTTGTCGGCTTCGAAGGTCGAGTACTGCTGGTTGTACAGCGGGTACTTCGCCTTGCGGCCGATGACGCGGCATGAGCCCTTGAACAGGCGCAACTTCGCGACGCCGTTCACGATCTCCTGCACGTCGTCGTTGAGCTTCAGCAGGTGCTGCATCTCCGGCGAGTACCAGAAGCCGTAGTAGACGAGCTCCGTGAACTTGGCCGAGTTCGCGTCGCGGAGGCGCTTCACCTCGCGGTCGAGCGTGATCGACTCCACGGCGCGGTGGCCGTGGTGGAGGATCTCCGCGCCGGGGGTCTCGTACACGCCGCGGCTCTTGATGCCGACGAAGCGGTTCTCGACCAAGTCGACGCGGCCCACGCCGTGCTCCCCGCCAAGCTTGTTGCAGTGCTGCAGCAGCTCGAGGGGGGCCATGCGAACACCGTCGACGGCGACGGCGATGCCCTTCTCGTAGGTGATCTCGATGTCCCGCGGCTCGTCCGGCGCTTTGTCGGCCGAGACGGTCATCTGGAACATGTCCTCCGTAGGGGTCAGCCACGGATCTTCGAGGATGCCGCCCTCGTAGGAGATGTGCATCACGTTGTGGTCCATCGAGTACGGCTTCTGGCGCGTCGACGTGACCGTGATGTTGTACTTGTCGCAGTAGTTGAAGAGGTCTTCGCGGGACTTCATGTCCCAGTCGCGCCACGGCGCGATGACCTTGATCTCCGGCATGAGCGTGTAGGCGGTCAGCTCGAAGCGGACCTGATCGTTGCCCTTGCCGGTGGCGCCGTGGGCGATGGCGTCGCAGCCTTCGCGGCGCGCCGTCTCGACGAGCGCCTTCGCGATGATGGGGCGCGCGAGCGAGGTGCCGAGGAGGTAGTAGTCCTCGTAGATCGCCTTGCCCTTGATGGCCGGGAAGACGAAGTCCTTCACGAACTCGGCCTTGCAGTCGGCGAGCACGAACTTGTCGGCGCCCGAGCGGAGGGCCTTCTGCTCGACGGCCGCGAAGTCTTCCTGCTGACCCACGTCGACGCAGAGCGCCACGACGGGGCAGTCGTACTTGGCCTTCAGCCAGTGGAGGATGACCGAGGTATCGAGGCCACCCGAGTAGGCCAGGACGATCTTGTTGATGGTGCGCCGCGCGTCAGCCATGGACAGAGCTCCTTCGAGGGCGCCGAGTGCCCGGCGCGAGTAGGGCGCGGACCATAACGGCGCCTCCAGGCCTTGTCACGACGAAATGTGAGGGTGGTGCCCGCTTCTAGCGCGTCAGCGAGACGGGGTCTCGTCTTCAGCCGGGCGCGCTTCCAGCTCGGCCGGAGCCGGCTCTGCGGACCGGGGGGAGGCGACAGTCGGGGCGGCCTGAGTGGGCGCAGCGGACTCAGCGGAAGCAGCAGCCTCCGAGTCCGCCTTCGACGGCTCCGGCTTCTTCGGCGCGAGGGCGTCGAGGCACCCCTTGGCTTTCGCCATCGACGCCGCCACAGCGCGGTTGTCCTCTTTCGAGACCATCGTGCTGCGGTGTTTCTTGCTGTACTCGATGGCTTCCTGCTGCACGCCCTCGGCGCACTTGAAGTCCTTGCAAGCGCAGACCCGGTCGGCGATGCCGGCGATCTCGCCGACCACGGGGTTCTCTTTGCAGCCCATGAAAGAGACCAGCCCGACACACAGGGACAACACGGCGGCGACTCGGAACACGATGGCGTCTCTCAGAGCCCGACGTAGAGCCGCTTGGCGAACTTCTCGTCGAGGCCCGAGCGGACGATCCGCGACGCCGACGAGTCGATGTCGTAGTCGAGGCGGACGTGCTCGAAGGTCTGCTCGTCGGTGTCGAAGATGCCGAAACACGCTCGGTTGTCGCGGTCGCGCGGCTGACCGACGCTGCCGACGTTGATGATCCACTTCCTGTCGGCCTGCGCCGATACGGCCTTGTCGGACGCGTCCTTGACCCGCTTCGGCCCGAGGAGGAACTGCGTCGTCAGGTGGCTGTGGCCGACGAAGTTGAACTCCTTCAGACGGTCGTAGACCTTGAGGTGCGCTTGGGCGTCTTCGTTGCGCACGACGTAGAAGAAGCCGCTCGGCATGATCGGGGCCGAGTGATAGAAGCCGAGGTTGTCGTATTCGTAGGTGTAGGGCAGCCCGAACAGCCACTCGAAGTTCTCGGCGGAGAGCTGCTTGCGCGTCCAATAGAGCGCCTGACGCGCGGAGGCGTAATAGTACTCCGTGTCCATCACGCCCACGACCGCGGCGTCGTGATTGCCCATGAGCGTGACCGTCGAGACCTCTCGGATGAGGTCACAGCACTTGTTCGGCTCGGCACCGTAGCCGACGATGTCGCCGAGACAGATGTAGCGGTGGACGCGGTTGAAGCGGCAGTAGTCGAGCACCGCCGTGAGCGCTTCGATGTTCGAGTGGATGTCGGACAAGATGGCGATGCGCATTGCCAAACAGGCTACCTCATCATCACGCTTTCCCCAAACCTCGTTGCGGAGACGGCGAGACGATGCCGGAGTGTCCATGTTTTTTACAAGTGGCTAATCTGAGGAGTCTCTCAACACCAAGAACCCCGATAACATCGATGAAACCAGGCTGGCACGACACGTGCTTAGGACCAACAGCAAGAGCGCCCGTCGCGGCCCAAGCAAGGAGGTCCCCCATGATGTCCCGTCTCGTCCCTCTCGCCAGCACAGGGCTGGCAATCACTGGCGCCTTCATCGTGCTCACCGGGGCCCGGAGCTGCGGCGCTCCGGACTACGATGACGATGACCAAGAGCCGACCTGCAACGTCGCCGCCGACTGCGAGGGGCTACCCCACATCGAGTGCGACGGCGACTGGACCTGCGCCGAGGGGCAATGCGCCTGGAAGTGCGAGAAGCCAGTCCCCGAGCCGGAGCCCGATCCGGTTCTGTGCTTCTCGAACGAGGAGTGCGGAGACGGGCGCATCTGTAGCTACGACGACGGGTGTCAAAGCCAATGTTGGAACGCTGAAGGCGACGCCGAGTTCTGCGTGATGGCGTGTTACGGCGTCTGCAAGGATGCACCGGCCCCGGAGAAGTGCAGCAACGACGCCGAGTGTGGTGAGGGCCGCTGGTGCGACTACACCGAGTGCGTCGGCGCTGCCTGTGAGGGCGTCTGCCGCGACAAGAACGAGCCACCTCCGCCTCCGAACGAGTGCTGGTACGACTCGGACTGCGCCGCGGGCGAATACTGCGCGTACGGCACGACCTGGGGTGGTGGCGCCGATCCGGCCTTCGCTCCCGAGGCCCCCTGCGCATGCGACGCAAACGGCGACGGCAACGCGGACGCCGATTGCGCCTGCGGCGGCATGGCGATGCCCCTCAGCGGGACCTGCCAGCCGAAGATCGACCCGCCGCCGCCCCAGTGCTGGTCGGATTGGGACTGCGCCGCGGGTGAGATGTGCAGCTTCGATCAGGCCGGCTTCGCGCCGGAGATGCCCTGCGATTGCCCTCCCGGTGCGGACTGCGCCTGCGCCATGCCGGCCCCCTCGGGCGTGTGCGTCCCGAAGCCGCAGACCTGGTGCTGGTCCGACTTCGACTGCCAGGC
>JADMJS010000129.1:0-31769 GCA_018780435.1 Myxococcales bacterium | reverse complement strand
GCGTGTGCGTCCCGAAGCCGCAGACCTGGTGCTGGTCCGACTTCGACTGCCAGGCGGGTGAATACTGCGCCTTCGATCAGGGCTGGGGTGGCGGCGCGGATCCGGCATTCGCCCCCTGCACCTGCGATGCGGACGGCGACGGCAAGGACGACGCGGACTGCACTTGCGCCGCTCCAGTAGCTCCGGCCGGCGTGTGCACCGTGAACCCGAACCCGACTCAATGTAACAGCGACGCCGACTGCGGCCCCGGAGCCACCTGCGCGTGCCTCTCCGACCCGAACTGCCCGATGTGCGACGTGTGTTTCTTCCAGTGCGTCCCCACGGCGCCGGTCGGCTGCACGACCGACGGCGAATGCGGTAGCGACCAGGTCTGCCAGATCGATATCTGCCCGCCGTGCTGGTACGGGGCCGAGTGCCCGCCGTGCTCGGGTACCTGCGTCGACGTCCAGCAGCCGGACTACGAGTGCACGACCGATGGCGACTGCAAGGATGGCTCCTTCTGCCAGCTCGAAGTGTGCGCGAGCTGCGTCTGCGAAGAGGGCTTCGATTGCGACTGCCAGCCCCAGTGCTGGGGTACCTGCCAGCCCCAGGAGCCGCCCCCGACCGGCTGCCTCTCGGATTCGGAGTGCGCGGATGGTGAATGGTGTGCACCCACGCCGTGCCCGGCCATCGCCTGCGCCGAAGACGGCTGGTGCCCGCCGTGCTACGGCCAGTGCATCCCCAAGGAGGAGCCCACGACCTGCTTCTCGGACTCGGACTGCGGCAAGGGCCAAGTCTGCCAGATGAACGCTCAGGATCCGGCGTGCTGGGACGGTTGGTGCTTCGCGCCGCCGGCCGGCCAGTGCGTCCCGGCGCCCGAGCCGACCGAGTGTGTGGTCAGCGGCTGCTCCGGCGAGATCTGCGCCGGGGAAGCCATGGCCAGCATCTGCATCTACTCGCCCTGGTACCAGTGCCTCCAGCTCACCAAGTGCGGCGTCCAGGCCGACGGCAACTGCGGCTGGACCCCGACCCCGGAGTTCCAGGCTTGCCTCGAGTCCTACGGCGCTAAGCCGCTCCCGATGCCCTGATTCCTCTCCCCGCCTTCCGGTCGCCCGTCACGGCCAGCCGCCCTCCTGTTACGAACGCGCGCTGGCCCACTACCCTTCTCCCCTCTTGAAAGTGTGACGGGCGGCCGGTAGGTCCCTCTTCCGAAAAGGCGCGACTGGGCCGCTAATCGGCGCTCTCGCTACGGACGCGCCGGTCCGATATGGTTCGGACCATGCGCGCGCCTTCCTCCTGCTCCCAATTCCGTTCTTTGATGGTGGCCCTCACGCTGCTCGCTAGCTGCAGCGACGAGGCCGCGACGCCGGTCGTCACGGACGACGTCGGTACCGACGGCGCGGACCCGGACACCGTCGTCGCCATCGACGGAGACGACGCCGCCAGCGACGGTAGCGATGGCGACGACGCCCTCGACGGCTTCGGCTGCGAGAACACCTGCGCTCCCGTCGGAGCGACCCGCTGCGGCCCGAACGGGGTCGAGACCTGCGGCCTCATCGACGACGACGTCTGTCTCGAATGGAGCGCCGGCGTGGCGTGCGCCCAGGGACGCACGTGCACCGCGGGCGCGTGCAGCGCGACCTGCACGTCCGAGTGCAACGTCCTCGGCGCGACGCGGTGCAGCGGTAACGGCGTCCAGACCTGCAGTGACCTGAATGGCGACCTGTGCCTCGAATGGAGCGCCACGACCGATTGCGCCGCGGGCGAGAGCTGTTCTGGTGGTGTGTGTGCGACAGGGTGTTCGAACGAGTGCACGGCGACCGGCGCGACGCGCTGCAGCGGCCTCGGCGTGCAGTCGTGCGGCGAACACGACGCCGACGAATGCCTCGACTGGAGCGACACCGTCCCGTGCCCGAGCGGTCAGACGTGTTCGGGTGGCACCTGCGCGACCGACTGCATCGACGAATGCTCGACGCCGGGCGTGAAGGCGTGTTCAGGCGCCAGCGTCATCACCTGCGGCCAATCGGACACCGACGCCTGCCTCGAATGGAGCACGCCGCAGTCGTGTGGCGCGGGCAAGTCGTGCTCGGGCGGGACCTGCAGCACGGAGTGCGTGAACGAGTGCGACACGCTCGGCACCACGACCTGTAGCGCGAATGGAGTCCAGGAGTGCGGCAACACCGACGTCGATGGGTGCTTCGAGTGGGGAACGACCGTCGCCTGCCCCGAAGGCCAGACCTGCTCGGTGGGTACGTGTTCGGTGAGCTGCCTCGATGAGTGCCCCGCGGCCGGTGCCCGGCGCTGTAGCGGCGGCGGCACCCAAGTCTGCGGGAACGTCGACGCCGACGAATGCCTCGACTGGGGGAGCCCGGTCGCCTGCCCCGACGGGCAAACCTGCTCGGCGGGCACCTGCGCCGAGTCGTGTACCAACGAGTGTTCGGTCGCTGGCGCGACGCGCTGCGGCCCGGGCGGCGTCGAGACCTGCGGGAACGTCGATGGCGACGCGTGCTTCGAATGGAGCAACGCCGTCCCGTGCGTGAGCGGCGAAGCCTGCTCGAACGGGGCGTGTGCGGTCGCGTGCGTCGACGAGTGCCCGAGTGGGGCGGCGACCTGCGACGGAAACGGCGTCAAGACGTGCGGCCAGTTCGACGCCGATACATGCACCGACTGGAGCGCTCCGGTCGGCTGCCCGGCGCCGACGACCTGCGCGCTCGGCGCGTGCGTGAACGGCTGCCTCGACGAGTGCGCTCAGGGCGCCGCGTCTTGCGAAGGGGCGGCGGTTCGGTCGTGCGGGCAGTTCGACGCGGACACCTGCCTCGACCTGGGCTCGGCGGTGCCTTGTGACGCCGGCCTCTCCTGCTCGAGCGGCGCCTGCAAAGCGGACTGCACCGACGAGTGCACCACTGGCGCGGTGGAGTGCACGACGACGCTCGGTCGCCGCGTCTGCGGCAACGCGGACCTCGACGCCTGCGCGGACTGGGAGCCCGCGACCCTGTGCGCAGCGGGTTCCTATTGTACAGCGGGGACGTGCAGCCCTGCGTCGCCGGGGGCCGCCGTCTGTAGTGACGTCCTCGCTTGCCGTAAGGGCTGCGGGGACGATGCCGCCTGCATCCTGGCCTGCGACCTCACCGCCTCCAGCACCGCGGCGCCCGAGCTCGCGGCGTATGACGCGTGCGTCGAGGACCACGCCTGCGTGGACCCGACCTGCCCGGTCTACTTCTGCACCACCGAGTCGGCCGCCTGCGCCTTCGAGACCTCCGGCGACGAGCTCTGCATCGACGTGCTCGACTGCATCTGGAACTGCCAGAGCGACGACTGCGTGGCCGCGTGCGAAGCCACGGCGTCACTCGAAGCGCAACACGACCTCTATCGTTACTACGGCTGCCTCGCGCTCTACTGCGCCCTCGACGACCAGTCGTGCATCGACGACGTGACCGACACCGGCGGCGTGTGCAGCGTGGAGTTCGCCGTGTGCCTCGGCCCGGACGACCCGGGCCTCGCGTGCGACGAGCTCACGGACTGCGTCGGCGCCTGCATCGACAAGGGCGGCAGCCTCGGCGCGTGTGAGGACCAGTGCCTCCCCGGCGGCCACATCGTCGGCCAGACCGAGTACTTCGCGCTCGACGCCTGCGCGGCCAAGTTCGGGTGCAATGAAGGATTCTGCCTGTCGACGAACTGCGCCTTCGAGATGGCGACCTGCATCTCGCCCGGCGAAGGCGACGGCGATTGCGACGGTCTCGTCACGTGTCTCTCGGCTTGCTCATCGGACGCGTGCGCCGAGAGCTGCTATCTGAAGACGGACCTCCAGGACCAGATCGACTACACCGCGATGCTCCTCTGCCTCCAAGGCGCGTGCCCGGAGGGCGGAGAGGCGTGCCAAGCCCAGGCCTACCAGACGAGCTGCTCGGCGCTCCTCGCGATGTGCTTCCAGTAGGGGACCCGGTTCCGCCCTCAGGGATGGAGCTCAGGTCATCTCACTCGGAGGTGAACTGAGCTCGCAGTTCCCTGAACCACGGGATGCAATCCGAGACCAACGACGCGATCTCTTTCGCGACGACCCGTTGGTCTCGCCGCTCCCCTTTCGAAGCCGCTTCCTCGAGGGACGCTGCGGCCTCCTGGATTCCGGTCAGGGCGAATACAGCGCTGCTGCCTTTGAGCGAGTGCGCGACTCGGCGCAAGGTCACTTGGTCGTCGCCGCCGGCCAGCACGTTCAGTTGGGCGACGAGGCCTGGAGTGTCGGTGAGCCAAGCCGACATGACCTCCGCGACTCCTTCGGGACCGATGACGTCGAGCAGCTCGTTCAACGTCTCTTGACAGACAGCGACCTGGGCCGCTTGGGGGGCACTCACCGGAGAGACCTCGGCGGTCGATTGCAGCACGAGGCCGACCTCAATGGCAGTCCGGAGCGACTCCACGTGAATTGGTTTCGATACATAGTCATCCATACCTGCTTCGAGGCAACGTTCTCGTTCTCCAGCGGTGACGTCGGCCGTTACGGCGATGATCCGGGCGCGAGGGCGCGACCACGTCGATTCTGCTTCCAACCGCCGCATCCGTCGAGTCGCATCGTAGCCATCCATGACCGGCATGTGGCAGTCCATGAGCACGACCGCGAACTCTTGACTCCGAAACAGCTCGACGGCTTCTGCGCCATTGGTGGCGCGAACCAGGTCCAGGCCGAGCCTCTCGAGTACGAGCGTCGCGAGGCGCGCGTTGATCGAGTTGTCTTCGACCAACAGGATTCGCCGCCCGATCCCAGAGCCAAGCGGCGCGTAAGGCGACACGTCCGTCTCCTCGGGTCGACCGGACTCCGCCTGGATCGCGCGGTTCAGGTGCATTCTCAGCTGACTCGGCTTGATCGGCCGCGCGAGGAACGACTTCATCGAGTCGACGCGACTGATCTCGCGAGCCGAGTCGGTCACGGCGCCCGTAAGTACAATGTAAGGTGGTCTCACGCCCGCGACCGAGAGCGACGAGATCATCGACCGAGTCAAGTCACCGAAGAGGCGTCGGTCGATGATCACGAGATCGAAGGCATTGGACTCGCCTAGCCTGTCGAGTACCTCTGCTTCGCTCTGCACGAGCGACGGGGGGGAGTCGAGGAACGAGAACGCGGCCGCAGCGGAGGCCAACGACGAAGCGCTCGCGTCCGCGATGAGGACGGCCGCACGCGTGAGCTCCACGGGAACGGAAACAGCCGACGACGGCGAGGCATCCGCCACGGGTACGAGGGGAAGGATCACCGTGAACGTAGACCCGACTCCCACGTGGCTCACGCACTCGATGCGACCGTTCTGGAGGCGCGCGAGCCGTTGCGAGACCGCGAGCCCAAGGCCCGTGCCGCCCGTCGAGCGCGTGGAGCTCGTGTCCACTTGCGTAAAGGGCATGAACAGGTCGCCGAGCCGATCACCGGGGATGCCAATTCCCGTATCGATCACATCGAAACGAATCTCGTCCGCGTCGCCGCGATGATCGCGCCGAACCACGATCCGAACTTCTCCGCTCTCGGTGAACTTGAGAGCGTTCCCGACCAGATTCAGTAGGATCTGTCGTATCTTGCCGGCGTCTGCCCGGATCTCGCGGGGCAGGTCCGGATGGATCTCCATGACGAGCTCAAGCCCCTTGGCCTGGGCCGATAGCCCGAGCAGGTCAACCACCCCTTCGACGAGCTCTTCGACGACGACGGTGGCCATTGACACCGACGTCTGACCGCTGTCGAGCCGCGAGAAGTCGAGAACGTCATCCACCAGGGCCATGAGTGCCTGACCGCTGGACTGGACAGCCAGTGACATTTCGCGCTGCTGAGGCGTGAGAGGCGAATCGACCAGCAGCCCCGCCATCCCGATGATGCCGTTCATCGGAGTGCGAAGCTCGTGGCTCATGATCGCAAGGAACTCGCTCTTGGCGCGATCGGCTCGCTCGGCCGCGTCCTTCGCGCGGACGAGCGCATCGAGCGTTCGCTGCCGCGACCAAAGTTGGCCCAGTTGTCCGCAGGCGGCATTGAGCGACTCGAGAAGGCGGTCGTCGAGGCGCTCGACGCGGTCGCCGAAGAACTCGAGTGCAGCCACCGGGCTACCATCGAGTGTCACGGGGACGGCAAGCCCCGCTGCGCTCCCACAGGACCGAGCGAGGACACTACGTGGGCTAGCGACGTCGTCGTCGACAAGCGACTCGACGATCACGGTCCTGCCGAGCTCGAAAGCGCGACCCACGAGGTCCTCGCCAGACTTCAGCCGAGCCGTCGCCGCGTGGTCCCGTAGCGGTTCACAGGCCCGATCGTGGGCGGTCACGACGGCTTCTCCTCGAAGGTTGTCGCCGTCCCATACCCAGAGCGTCCCGACCGACCACTCGACCGTCTCAAGGACTACCTCGAGAACACCCTGCGCCGCGGCGAACAGAGAATCGGCCGAGGACACGGCGCGAGTGACGCCCATCGTGAGGTTGCGCCGGAGCTCGGCTGCCCGTCGCCCGCTCTCGTCCCGGACGAGCCCGAAGAACCCGGTCAACACCTGAGACGAATCTCGAATGGGTTGCAGCTCGAATGCAAGCCAGCGACGCGTGCCGCCGTCGATGCGATAGTCGAATTCGACGACCGTCGGGAGCCCTCCGGCGATGGCGTTCAAGACACTGTCACTGATCGACGTCCGCTTGGATCCCGCCGAGACGACATCCGAAATGCGCTGTCCAACGAGCTCCGACGCCGTTCGCCCCGTCAGTCGAATCAACCCGGGGTTGGCCCACTCGATCTCTCCGACGACGCTGGCTAGAAACAGGCCGTGCGTCGCTGCAGCAGCGGCCATTGCAAGACGACTCGCATCGGGCGCCTCGTAGCTCAAAGCGACCTGGCGAGCCGCCAATGACTGCGGAACTTGGGAATCGATTTCACGCTTAGAACTCGTCACTATACTGATCTCTAATTGAAATTATTTCATCCCAGCGTTCAAAGAAGATATCGACACACTGAGGGTCGAAGTGTTTACCACGGCCGTCCTTCAGCAGCGCGATCGCCTTCTCGATGGGCCAGGCCGGCTTGTAGGGTCGGTCGGACGTGAGGGCGTCGAAGACGTCGGCTACAGCCACGATTCGGCCGCATTCAGGGATTTCGGTACCCTGTAGGCCGTGCGGATAGCCGCTGCCGTCGAACTTCTCGTGGTGCGTGTGAGCGATGGTGGCTGCAAGCTGGAGCATTGGCGAGTTCGAGTCCTTGAGAATACTCCACCCGATGGTGGCATGCTGCTTCATGATCTCGAACTCCTCCGGCGTGAGCTTGCCGGGCTTCAGCAGGATGTGGTCCGGGGTCCCCAGCTTCCCGATGTCGTGCATAGGAGCAGCATGCAGCAGCAATTCGAGCTTGGCCTCCGACCAGCCCATCCCACGCGCGATGACGCTGGCATAGTGCGACATGCGAAGAATGTGAGAGCCGGTCTCGGGATCGCGGTACTCCGCCGCGCGCGCCAGCCGATGAATAGTCTCCCGTTCACGAAAACGAAGCTCTTCAGTGGCCTTCAGCACTTCAGCGGCGAGTGAACGACTACGCTCGAGCTGGGCCAAGTGCCCCCGACGAAGTCCGAAGGAATTGCGAATTCGGGCCTGGAACTCGACGCGGTCGATCGGCTTCGTGAGGAAGTCGGTCGCGCCGAGCTCCAGAGCGCGGTAACGAACCTCGCGTTCGGTGTCGCCGGTCACCATCAAGATGGGCAGACCATCGATGCTATGACACTCACGCAGCAGCCGAATGAACTCGAGCCCGTCGAGGTCAGGCATCAGGTAGTCGACGATCACGAGGTCGGGTGCGTTCCGAGTGCAGTAGTCGAGCGCCTTGCGCGGGTCGAGAAAAGAGACCGCCGTGCAGTCCGCCAGCCGGCTGACCATCGCCGTGGTCAGACTTAGGTTCGTCTGGGTATCATCGACGATGACGACGGTCATTGACATATGTATCTATCCCCCAAATACTGCTGGAGAGGATTTGTCCAGATGGTGCCCGAACGAGAGGGTCGCGACCATCTGCGTGGCGCGCCTCTGTCGGTGGGTACGCACTTGAACAGCGTGGTCGACGCGGTTCTCCTTCCCTCAAGCGAGAGGTGCCCTCTGGCGGAGACGCGTGGCCAGTCGTGCTGGTTCGAGCACGAGGAACAAAGAGGAGCGATGTCGCCCAACCCAAGCGAGTCCCTGCCCGTCCCACACATGGGACTCGAACACGATCCGTAGAGGTGGGAAACCAAAGGTTTGGGATGGGAGAGGTCCCTCATGAGGGTCCTCCCGGCCGTGATGACCCGTCTGAGACCGGTGGACGTATGTGGCGCGCCAGGCTCTCGAAGAGGGACACCTTGTCGATAGGCTTGCTGAGATAGTCGGTGCATCCCGCCTCGATACAACGCTCTCGGTCCCCGACCATCGCGTTGGCTGTGAGCGCAATGATCGGAAGGCGGTGCCCGTCATTTCGCAGGCGCCGAGCGGCCTCATAGCCATCGAGGTTCGGCATGTGCATGTCGAGGAGCATCAAGTCGAAGGTCGAGCCGGAAGCGCGGGCGTCGTCCATGCTGGTGATGGCTTCGAACCCGTCCGTCGCGACCGCGACCTCGTAGCCGGCTCCGACCAAGATTCGCTGGAGGAGTACCCGGTTCACCTTCGTGTCTTCCACGAGGAGAATACGACGCCCGGAGGACGTCGGCGCCTTGCTCGAGTCCGTCGACTCGGTCGGGGCCGCACCTGGGGCGCCCGCCTGCGCCATACCCTGGGCGTACGGCTCGTGAAGTAACGACATGGTCCGCCTGTCGAGAGTCCTCGCGTCGATCGTCACCGTGAAGCGGCTGCCGATGTCGACCGTGGATTCGACGCTGATGTCACCTCCCATGAGGCGCGCGAGGCGACGGCTGATCGCGAGCCCGAGACCGGAGCCGCCAAACTGCCTCGAGGTACTCGCATTGGACTGCTCGAACGCGTCGAAGATGACCGCCAGCTTGTCCGCGGGGACGCCAATTCCGGTGTCGGACACCGAGATCTCGAGTGTTGCCCCCGAGTAGCTGGTCCGAATCGTCACTCCGCCGCGGTGAGTGAACTTCAGCGCGTTGCCGACCAGGTTGATCAGGATCTGCCTCAGCCGGGCGGTGTCGAAGAAGGCCAACTCGGGGACCGGGGTCGCCTGGAACAGCGAGAGCGTGAGGCCTTTGTCCTGCGCCCGGACATGCAGCATGGCGAGCACGCTCTGCAGGACATTCACGATGGATGAGGGCTGTGGGTCGAAGCGGAGTCGACCCGACTCGATTCGGGCGAGATCGAGGATGTCGTCGATGAGCTGAAGCAGGTGGCGGCCACTCGTCCGCAAGACGTCGACGTACTCCGACCGTCGCTCCGCGGACAACGTCGGGTCGTCGAGGAGATCGGCGTAGCCCAGCACGGCCGTCATTGGCGTTCGAATCTCGTGGCTCATGTTGGCGAGGAACTCGGAACGCGCCGTCGCGGAGCGCAGCGCCTCAGCTCGGGCCGCCTCGGTCGTGTCCAGGGCGGAGCGCAGGTCGCGAGTCGCTCTCTCGACGGTGTGCTGCAACGAGTCGCGTTCGCGAGCCAGCTCGATGTTGAGCCGCACGGCGTCGAAGGCTTGGGCGATCACGTGTGATAGCCGAGCCAGCGACCGCATCAAGAACTCGGGCGATGACTGGGAGTAGGAGGCCGTACGCGCCGATCGACCGACGAAGAGCCGGGCGGGCTCATCCGAGTCCGTCGAGTGGGGCACGAGCGCGGCGATTCCATCGACGAGCCCCCGGGGCTCGATGCCGCTCCAATCGGCGTAAACGGATTTGCCCGAGGCGGATAGGTCAATCCCGTTCATCAGCGTGTGGGCACGTTCCCTGGACGCCGCCGATGGGAGGTCCGGGACCTCGACGTACTCCCCTTTCCAGCGAACGGCGGCGAACTCGAAGCTCATGTCTTCGGCGAGCGCCGAGGCCAGGGCGTCCACCGCCCCGTGGACGGAGGACTGCGTCGCGATCCGAGTTGCGATCGCCGCACTAAGTTCGGTCCATCGGTTGGCCTCCTGCACTTGCCGCAGGAGGATTTGGATGTCCCGTTCACGCTGAACGAGCAGCGTCGTCTTTCGGATGAGGTTCGCGCGGAGCGCCTCGATACCGTCGCTTGGGGCGTCCTCCCCTACGGCCACAAGACCATTGTGGAGCATAGCCGGATCTTTGGAGACCGGTTCGATGGTGCTTTTGGGCTCCAGCTTCTTCTGGGCTTCGTGCACATCGTCGCCGAAGTTCACGTCACGGCTCGCACAGGTAACAAAGCGGGAACGTGAAGTTGTGGAACTCCGTGCGGCCGCCGACGGGCGCGATCTCGCCCCAGGCGTAGGTGCCGATCCACGGGATGCCCTGTGGCAGCCGCTCGACCATCCCATGCACTTCGTGTTGGGCCAGCTCGGCGCCGAGGAACGGTCCTGGCCGCGCACCGCATTCGAAGCCAAGTGCCAGCACCGGCTGCGCTTCTGCAAGTGCAAGCTTCAATCGCTCTGCCATCCTGATGGCGCCGTTGTAGACAGCGGGCTGGGTTCGAATGCACACCTGCACCCGCGCCCCCTCTGGAACCGGCGCCTGGAGTACGATGGAACGGTTCTCCACATCGAGCTTGAACGGCGCTCGCGTTATGAAACCCTCGTAGTGGGTCCCTTCTCGCGGGCGAACCCCGAGCGCCCAGTTCGACGTATTCTCGACCGTCCGGTCCGGAGTCACCCCGAGCTGTTGGCACCACACGTCGAGCGCCGGCCCACCGTCGAGCTCGTAGATGATGTTCCCGGCGGCACGGGTCACCGTCACTTCGAGGCCCGTGGTCTCCGCGCCGTGGGTCAGGTCGGCGATGGGCTTTAGGCCCTGGATTCGAACGGCGACGGCCCCCGACGTCAGGAGCGCCCCGGGGGCGAACTGCCAAGTCCCGACCATCTTGCCCCACGGCTGACCGGTCGCGCCGCCGTAGACCTCTGGGAAGCCACCGTCCGCGAGACCGCGAAGGAGCGCTTCCGCATCGGCCCCACCGAGTGGGTCGTAGTAGAGCAGCGTCGTTCCGGGGCCAGCCGCGCTGTCACCGAGCTGCGCAGCGAGGTTCCGACCGTGCTCTCGACCGTCGCCTCGGATGTCACGGACCATAGCGACTCGGACCTTCAGCGCACTCCCGGCGAGCAAGGCGACGGCCAAGACACGCTCCGCTTCGACGCACGCTCCGCCGGCATAGACGCCCTGCGTCGACCCGCCGACGACCGGGACTCCTTCCAGCCGCGCCGAGAGCTCGCGATGGAGCGCCTCTTGATCGTGCGCCACGCCGGCGTAGGCGATGGCCAGCACCGGCGGTGCCCCGTGAAGTGCGGCTCGGGCTTGGCTGAGCGCCTCGTCCACAGCGCGATCAACGCCCGCCCGCTTGCTGATTCCGACTCCCGCGCAAGACCTAAAGTTCGAACTCATGTAGTCGTCTCCGAGCGATCTCTCCGAGTGATGGGCATGGCGACTCGACGTGCACGCAGAGCACCATGCGGACTAACGGCAGTTCGAAGCAAAACGGAAGATGTTTCTTCGGGCTCAAGCACTAATCTCGTTACATAGCGGCGAGTACTGGCTCGCCGGCCGTGTGGAGTTCGATTTGCTCGAAGAGGGTCGTAGACGACACCGGCTTTGAGATGAATCCATCCATCTCGGCTGCGGCACAACGAGCGGAGTCGGTCTCGGCGGCATGTGCCGTCATCGCGAGTATCGGCGTCCGCCGGCCGCGAAGTCGCTCCGCGGCGCGAATGGTGCGCGTCGCCTCGATGCCATCCATCGTGGGCATCTGCAAGTCCATGAGAATGAGGTCGTAATACTGTCTCCCCACTTCCGCCACGGCTTCGGCGCCATTCGATACGGCCGTGAGGTCATGCCCCCAGCGCTCCAGCATTCGAAGCGCCAACAAGCGATTGGTCGCATTGTCCTCCGCCAAGAGGATCCGAAGCGGGCGTCGCGGCTGCCGGGCATAGCTCGACGTGGAGGACGTTCGGGTCGGAGTCGAGGCCGTCATCGCCAGGACTCTCGGCGTCGGACCTTGCAGGCGCACCTTCGCCTCGAGCACCGAGAGGACGGCACGCCGCAGTTCAGACTGTCGAACGGGCTTCATGATGCAGTGGACCATCCCGGTCGGACTGAACTCCTGAGACGATCGCGTGGGCTCGGCAGAGGAGAGCATCACGACCGGGATATGGGCCAAGTCGGGGGAAGCGCGAAGAGCGTCGACAAGTGCGTGGCCGTCCATCTCGGGCATGACGACGTCCGTGACGATGAGCGCGATCATGAGCCCCTCTCGCTGACGCGCTGACAACACATCAAGAGCGCTGGCGCCTGAGCTCGCGACGTGGACGACCATCCCCCAGCTCGAGAGCACTTGCGTGACCATGCTGCGCGAGGTGGGATTGTCATCGACGACTACGGCGTGGCGTCCCGTCAGGTCAATCTCCACGACCGGAATCCGCTCATCAGGTACTCCGGCCCGGAGTGGGAGCGTAAACTCGAACGAACTGCCCGTTCCCTCCTCACTCAAGACCGACAATTCACCGCCCATCAAGCTGACGAGCTCGCGGCAGATGGCCAGGCCGAGACCAGTCCCGCCATAGACCCGAGTCGTGGAGGAGTCAGCTTGGGCGAAGGCCTCGAAGATCCCGGCCCGCTTCTCGGCAGGTATCCCGATCCCGGTGTCTTCGACACGGAATCGAATGAGGACCCCGTCCGGAGGCGACTCCGAGTGGCCGTCGTCCAGGGTACGCTCGGCCACGTCGGCCCAAACGGTGACGCCCCCGGTGTGCGTGAACTTCACAGCATTGCCCACGAGATTGGTGAGCACCTGTCGGAGCCGACCGCCATCACCAACCAGCACCTCGGGGACGCCCGCAGCGATGTTGGACACCAGCTCCAGGCTCTTGGCGGACGCATCTCGGGCCACGAGCCTGAGCACGTCGCCAATGATCTCGTGAAGATCGAAGCTCGTGGCGTCGATGGCCATCTTCCCGGCTTGGAGCTTCGAGAAGTCGAGGATGTCGTTGATGACACGAATCAAGGCTTCAGCGCTGTTCCGAACCGTCTCGGCGCACTCGCGCTGCCCTGCATCGAGCTCGGTCCCGAGGAGGAGCTCGGTCATGCCGAGCACACCATTCATCGGCGTTCGGATCTCATGGCTCATGTTGGCGAGGAACTGGCTCTTCGCCTCGCTGGCCGCTTCTGCCGCAGCGCGCGCCGCCTTGATTTGCACCTCCGCTTGCGCTTGGTGGATGACATGACCGAGGTGGCGTCCGATCGAGGCCACTGCGGCGAGTAGCTCCGGGTCACCCGCGTCGGATACGTCGTGGAGAAGCACGATGACGGAGTAGACATCCTCGCCGTGACTCACGGGGAAGAGGGTGAGATCGTGACACCCGCTGTCCTTGGCTGCCGCGGCGAAGGGGTCGTCCGGGGCGTTTTCGACCGAAACCGTGCCGGCGACTGCAGACCCGAACGCTACCCCGAGTGGGCTCTGTCTCGGGCATAGTCTCAGGTCTCTCACGCGCCTCAAGAGCTCGTTTCCACTGGTGAAGCTGCGATCGACCCAGTACCTGGAGCAGCTCCAACCCGCGCCCGATGTGTCTGCAGTCCACTGGAATACAGCCGGAAGCTCCAAGATCGTGCCCATCGTCTCCAGGAGTTGATCTTGGAGCTGGAACTTGTTGCCCGATGTGGCCAGGAGGCGAGCCGTCGTGTGTTCGAGCGCCAAACGCAGCTCCGCACGTCGCTCGGCCGTTCGGTCACGTAGGAAGACACTGACGCGCCGGCTCGCGACACTGGCGTCGAGTGCGGACTCCGAGATCTCCGGCATCCACGTCACTGATAGCTCGACCGGGACGCGCCCGCCGCCGGGCTGGCACACGGTCGCATGTAGTCGCTGCCCAGGGCCCACGCGCATCGGGTGTCTTGCCCCGCCCCTCAACGCCCGTAGTAACATGGCGGCGTCGGACTGGGACAGGCAGTCAGGCAAGGAGGGATCGGCCATCTCGTCGACTTGGCGCGCCAAGATGCGGGTCGACGCCGGGTTCGCGAGCAGAATCCGGCCGCGGTCATCGATGAGGAGAACACCATCGAGCGCCGAGTTCACAATGTGACGCGTCTCTGCTTCCTGCGCCCGCAGTCGTCGCTCGGCTTGTCGTGCGCGTGTTCCGTCCTCCCGGCTCTGCTCGGTCTCGCGCCTCAACGCCATGACCAGGACATTGAACGACTGTGCGACCACGCCAAGCTCGTCTCGGGTATCGACGACCAGCGCCTCCGAGAAGTCCTTCTTGAGCCACCGGGCCGTGGCGACGTCGAAGCGCCCCACCGTCCTCATGATGCCGCGATAAAACGCAATGATGAGATAAGCCGCCAGAAGCAGCAGCAGCGCCGTTCCCGACAGTCCGAACAGTCGCTCGCCGGTGAACTGTTCGATTCGCTCGTCGAGGAGCTGTTCGAGCCCGAACGCCGTGACGTTCCAGAGCTCCAGCGTCGCCGACAGCAGCTGGGTCAATTCGCTCACGAGTTCGTCGAGCCTCTCAGGTTGCTCGAGGATCTGGGCGCCCCGCAGCCGAGGGGTCAAGTCCTTCAATCGGTCGAGGAGCGGCCGTGCTCGGCTCGCGAGAGCGAGCGCTAGGATTGGCGACTCGGTCGTCGTCTCGACTTCAGAGAGTCCGTGTTCGAGACCATCGGTCACGTGCTTCAGCTCAGACAGCGCGAACGGGACCATGGACCGGGTGTCAGGACGAAAGACCGGCGAATACCGCGCGAGTGAGAGCCTCTCTCGGATACTGGACAAAATCGCGACCGTCGCCGGGAGTGAGCGCACGACCGCGTCCATCGCGTAATAGGAGTTCAGCTCGGGGTCGAGTATCAACCCCGAACGATCGGCGAGCTCGCGGGAGATGGCGCGTAGCGTGGTGAACACGTCCGAGACGAGAGCCAAGCGCTCCAGCGGTGGCATCGCACGAACGCCCTCGATATCGCGAAGGGGTTCGATGCGGGATGCGAGCCTGTGAGCCGTGACCGATCCACGCCCAAGCGGCGTGACTGCCGCCAGGGTCCGCTGCATAGCCCCATCCACTTCTGCCGTGACGGCGGTCAACTCGGTGGATGAGGCGCTCGCGGGCCTTACGGTATCGCCATTCACCCCTGCTTCACGAACCGCGGTGACCGAGAGTGAGAGAGCCGCCCATCGCGTGAACGCATCCGTGAGTTCCCGAACCGGCGTCAACTGAAGCGCGCCCTCCCTCTCTCTCCGAGCGAGAGAGAGCCCACCAGAGAGTCCTTCCGTGAGGCGATACGCGGTCCAAAGGCCTGGTGTGGCGCACAAGAGCGCGATCAGGAGAAACTTCCGAGGGAGTGTGAGTCGGTCGAGTAGCCGCTCCGCCGGCCTGAATAGGGCTCGTGCCAGCGCATGGCCGAACTTCATTCGAGTAGCTCCTCGTTCGCTCTCACGTGCGCCAAACAGACAGGGCGTCTGCCGTCCACGTCGAGGCCACCTATCGACTTCCCCGTTCGAAACCTAAGCTGTTTCTCGCGACCACGTATGTATGAGGACACCTCTACCGTGAGGGAGGGAGCGACTCGCGAGTGTGACGAGGGACCGGAACCGGCGCGCGCGACATATCGCGGTGCCGATCACAAGTTTCCCTAAAGGGTTGGCGCTAAGGGGCGATTCACAGTCGGGCCCGCCTGACACCGGGCCGTGCAAAGGACTCACCCCATGAAGATCCGCTCGAAGCTCATCATCGCCGTCAGCACCATCGTGCTTCTAGTCGCCGCATCCGGCGGATTGGTGAACTACTACCACTCGAAAGAGGAGATGAATGAAAGCTGGGCCACCCGCCTGGTCGGCATTCGTAATACGCAGGCGCGGGAGGTCGAGACCTACTTCCAGTCGCTGAAGGACCACACCGCCGTCCTCGCCAGCTCACCAGCGATTCGAGATGGGTTCACAGCCCTCAAGTCCGGCTACGAGACCGCGGCCACGGACCTCTCGAGTGTCGCCGCGGGCCGTGCGGACCGGGTCCGGAAGTTCCACGCCGGCGAGTTCGGCGCTCGGTGGAATGAGATGAGCGGTGAGAAGCAGGCGGTCGACACGTTCCTTCCAAGCAGCCCGGAGGCCGAAGCGCTGCACGACGTGTTCATCGCGTCGAACCCGAATCCGCTCGGCAAGAAGGACCTGCTCGAGACGCCCCCAGTGGACTTCGCCTACGGGCAGGCGCACGCCCAGATCCACGGATATCTGCGCACCTTCATCGGCGCATATGGCTTCTATGATGCCTTCCTCGTCGACGCGGAGACGATGCGCGTCATCTACTCGGTATATAAGGAGGTCGACTTCGGTGCGGACCTGAAGTCGGGTCCGCTCGCGTCGTCGCCGCTCGCGGAAGCAGCGCGGAAGGCGATCGGCGGTGCCGTGGACGGGGTCGCCATCACGGACTTCGCTCCCTATTCGCCGTCGTACGGGGCTGCCGCGGGTTTTGCGGCTGCGCCCCTCGACATCGGCGGCAAACGGGTCGGCGCTCTCGTGGTTCAGCTCCCGATCGATCGCATCAATACGGTCATGAACTTCGACAGCAAGTGGTCGGAGTTCGGACTCGGTGAATCCGGTCAAACCTACCTCATCGGTCCCGATCTAACGCTCCGTAGCGCGAACCGGGACTTTCTCGCCGCCAACGCGGCCGAGTTCGACGCGGAGTGGGAAGCCGCGGGCCACCCGGCCGCTGAAATGGCGCGCGCTCGCCGCCTGAACCAACCCATCGGCATCCTCAACATGAAGTCCGACGCGGCCGTGGCCGCCATGGAGGGCAAGAGCGGCGAGCTGGAGACTCGCGATCCGACCCAGCACGAGGTCATGGTCGCGTACGCGCCGCTCCAGATCATGGGACTGAATTGGGCCGTTGTAGCCGAGATCCACGTGTCGGAAGTCTATGACGAACTCCCGGACATTCGTAACAAGGCCCTCCTGATCGCGGGCACGACACTCCTGTTCGGCTGCCTCATCGCCTGGTTCCTCGGCGTCTACTTCGGTGGCCCGATTCAGGCGGCCGCGAGTCGGCTCATGGCCCTCGCCCGCGGGGACGGCTCGGAAGACCGATTCGACGAAAGCCGCAAGGACGAGATAGGGCTCCTGGGCGCTGCGTACAATCGGCTGTGCGAGAGCGTGGAAGATCTCACGGCGCGCGCGTCGGCTATTGCCCGCGGCACGACGGTCGCGGCTCGCCAAGACAGCGGCGCTGGCGAGACCCTGGCGCGGCGCGGACCTCTCGCTGACGCCTTCACCTCCGTCGAGCGCAGCCAATCGGAGATCGCGCGTCACGCCACGGCCATCTCGACGGGTGACCTCTCCGTCACGGTGATCCCACGTAGTGACGCGGACGAGCTCAGCCATCGGTTCAACGCGATGATCGACTACCTGAAGGGGCTGGCCTCGGTTGCTCAGTCGGTGAGTCGCGGTGACCTGAGCTCCGACGTTCGCCCCCAGTCCGAGCGGGACGTGTTGTCGCACGCGATGCTCTCCATGAGCGGTTACCTGCGGGAGATGGCGAGTGCCGCGGAGGCAGTGAGCCGAGGCGACCTGCGTGCGGACGTCCGCCCGCGCTCCGATCGAGACATCCTGGCCCGGAGCTTCGTGGAGATGTCTCGTTATCTCCGAGCCTCGTCCGATGCCGTCGCCGCCATCTCTCGAGGCGATCTGACGGTGCAGCTCACCGCTCGATCGCCAGAAGACATGCTGACTCGGAATCTGTCGGCCATGGTGACGACCATCAGCGGCGTGACCCGCCAGCTCGACACCCTCATCGTCGCCTGTGCCCAGGGCGACCTCGAAGTTCGCGGCGACGCGGCGGCGTTCCAGGGTAGCTATCGCGTCCTGGTGGAAGGTCTGAACCGCATGATGGACACGGTTGTGGTGCCTATCCGGGACGTCTCGGCTCAGCTCGGCAAGCTGGCCGAAGGTGAGCTCAACGTCGCCATGGGCGACCAATACGAAGGCGAGTTCGCACGCCTCCGGGACAGCCTCGAGAGTGCGGTATCGAGCATTAACGCGCTCGTGTCCGAAGTACGGCAGACGGCCGAATCGGTGTCGAGCGCTTCGAGCCAGATCGCCAGCAGCGCGCGGGATCAGGCGGACAGCTCGGCCAAGCAGGCCGCGACCTTCGAGGAGATCTCGGCTGCCACTGTCGAGCTCACCTCTCAGACTCGCAGCAACGCGCAGCATGCAGCGACGGCGAGTGACGCCGCTACGGAAGCGCGTTCACTGGCGTCGAAGGGCGAAGGGCAGATGCAACAGCTCGTCGCCGCCATGGGCGAGATTCAGGAGGCCAGCGAGAAGGTCGCCAGTGTCATCCGAGCCATCGACGAGATCGCCTTCCAAACGAATCTCCTCGCGCTCAACGCCGCCGTGGAAGCGGCTCGCGCCGGCGCACACGGCAAGGGCTTCGCGGTGGTCGCAGAGGAGGTCGGCAACCTCGCGTCTCGCAGCGCCAGTGCCGCCAAGGAGTCGTCGGCGATGATCCAAGAGATCACGCGCAAGATCGACCGTGGCGCCACCAGCGCCTCGAACATGAAGGAGGTGCTCGACCAGATCGTCAGTGGCGTCGACCGTACGAGCGAGCTGGTCACCGAGATCGCGCGTGCGTCGAGCGAACAGTCGACGGGACTCGACCAGGTGAGCGACTCCCTGTCGCAGGCTGACGCGACGACACAGGGTGCGGCGGCAGCGGCCGAAGAGGGGTCGGCGACCGCGCAGACGCTTCACGACGAAGTCGCCCGCCTCCGCCAGCTCATCGGGCGCTTCAAGACGCGAGTCGTGCAGCACCGAAGCCGCCAGAGCGGCTCGACGTCAGGTCGCTACGATCCAGACCTGATCGCGCGTCTCGCGCATCAGCTGAAGTCGAGTGGCGTGATTCGCCCGTCGATGGCGCCTGGACTCAACTGAGCTCCTGATCGGCTGAGTTCCTGAGCGGCTCACCTCCGACCCGCCTCCCCGATACCTACCCCGCTGAGATGTGCTGAACGACGTCGCCGCGTCGCTCGAACGGTCGGAGCTCGTTATTCACGGGCGTCCGGGGTCGCTGCCTGACTCAGGTCCCGACATCAACCGAGTCCGAGTCTATCAAGAGCGGCCGGTGCGGGTCCCGCAGCAATTAGACCTTGAGGACCGGCAGCCTCAGCACGATGTCCTTGGCCCATGGGCCCGCCGCAGACATCTCAGACCCCCGGACGCACCGACGAAAACGCACCCGCATCGATCCGTACTGGCGAAGCGGAGGTGGACTTCCACTTCGAACGCGCGCTGGAGCATGCGAACGCTCGCCTGTTCGCCGTCGGGCTCATCGCGTCGATGTTTGCGCAGGTGGTCTTCGGGATCCAACGTTTCTTAGCCGAAAGCGCGGACGGGCGACTGACCGGCTGGCAGGTCAACCTGGTCGGTGGCGCTGCGCTGGGCCTGCTGTACGCTTACTTGCGACAACGCGAGTCCCCGCGCCGCCGTCGCTATTCGATACACGTTGGCCTCGCCGTCTGCGCGGTCTGTCTGGTGATTCCGATCCGCTATGGAATGGACTCCTCACCCTGGTGGCTCGGGATCATGCCACTCGCCGCCTCCCTCTTGGGAGGTAACCGGGCGGGTGCGGCGTGGGCCGTGATCTCGGCCATCCTGATCGCAGGATGCCATGTCCTCGGAGAGTCGCTTCGCGTCCCGAACGCCGCGGGGGAGAGCCTCGTGGAATCGACTGGGAGCCGCGTCATACTCATCGGACTCCTCTTCATGATCGCGTATCGGGCGCGGGTCGTCTCCGAAGAGCAGACCTTGGCCCTCAAAGGGGCACACGCGGTGCTCCTCGATGCCAACCGCGAGCTGCTCCGGGCCAACAGCGCCAAGACGACCTTCCTCGCCAACGTCAGCCACGAGATTCGAACTCCGATCAGCGGCGTCATTGGAATGACGCAGCTCGCACTCGATGGGCCCCTTCCGAACCAGGCGCGCGAGTATGTCCAAACCGCTCACCAGTGTGCTGGCAGCCTGCTCGGCGTCATCAACGACATCCTCGATGTGTCTCGCGCCGAGTCAGGAGAGCTGCCGGTCGAATCCGTGCCCTTTTCGCTCGAACAAGCGCTCGTCGAGTCGTTGGGGCTGTTCGCGATGCGCGCCGAGAGCAAGGGGATCAGCTTCACGGCCCACGTATGCGGCGACATGGTGTCAGAGCGCCTCGGCGACTCCCTCCGAGTGCGCCAGATCGTGACCAATCTCGTCGGCAACGCTCTGAAGTTCACGAGCGAGGGGCGGGTGGATGTGCTCGTCTTCGGAGATCCGAGTGATCCCGCCAAGGTCTCCATTGCGGTAAGTGACTCGGGCATCGGGATCGATGCCGCTGATCTGATCCGCATCTTCGAGCCCTTCGCGCAAGCCGACGAGCGCGTGTCCCGCCGCGCTGCCGGCACGGGGCTGGGCCTCACCATCAGCCGTGACCTCGCACGACGACTAGGCGGCGACATTGAGGTGGTCAGTGAACTCGGCCGGGGGAGCACCTTCACCGCGCACCTGCGTCTCCCGCCGCTCAGGACGTCGTCCGTCCACCGCGCGATCAGCGCGCTCCCGGTGCTGCTCCTCGGAGACGACAGCACCTTCAACTCGTCCTTCGTTGCGCTGGCGTCCACCCTGGGCTACCGGGGGTACGGCTTTGCGACCTCCGACGAGCTCGCGGCAGAGGCCGAGACGACCCGCGATAGCCCCGTGCTCATCGATGCCCGACTTCCGGTCGAGATCGTGGTGGATGCCGTCCAGCGCTTACGGGCCGGGGGACACAGGGGTACCCTCTGGCGCGTTGGCTTTACGGGTATTGGAGCCGCGGTCAGCTGGAGCGACGCCGGCTTCGACGGCTCCGTAGCGCTGCCCGTCTTCCCGGAGACATTCGCCAAGTTCTTCGAACATCCTCCCAAATTGAAGGCCACCGGTTCATTCATTACTGCGATCCGTGACGTCCCCAACGAGGCCAGCAAGACCGAACCCGGTACACTCAGTAACGCCTCGAGTGCGGTCCCGACGCCCGTAACGGAGCGGCCGCGGGAGGAGGCGCCGTCCAGCGGATGTGTTCTCCTCATCGAGGACAATCCGGTCAATCGACTCCTCATCACGCGGGTCATCGAACGAGCTGGCTTCCGAGTGGACCTTGCGGTCGATGGTATAGATGGGCTCGAACGGCTCGACTCGAACGGACGCTACGATTGTGTCATCACCGACATCCAGATGCCCCGTATGGATGGCCTCGAACTCACGAGCGTCATTCGAAGCCGAGGCTGGACGGTCCCCATCATCGCGTTGAGCGCGCATGCCATGCAGGGTGACGGCGAGCGCTTTCGAGCCGCAGGCGTAGATGCCTACCTCCCGAAGCCCGTCAATCCCAGTGTGCTGCTCGAGACTATCGGTGCGTTGCGACATGGTGCGGCGTGAGACTCCTCATCGGAGGAGGCCTCCTCATCACAGGAATCCTCCTGATCAGGATACAGCGACGCGAGTATGTCTGTGAGGGAGGGTCCATCTGCCCGGCATGACAGACGTCGCGCCGGGCTCCGGAGTCAGCGGGACGAGCGAAAGGAGGCGAGCGCGCTCGCTACGGCGTTTAGCGGCAAGAGTCTCTCGGCGGCCCCGACCTCGTGGCACGCGCGCGGCATGCCCCAGACGATCGACGTCGCTTCATCTTGAGCCCAGGTGCGCCCGCCCGCATTACGAAGCGCGAGGAGCCCATTGGCGCCGTCACGCCCCATGCCGGTCAGGACGACGCCCGCGGCGTTGCCGCCACACGCTTCGGCGACCGACGTCATGAGAACGTCGACCGACGGAGAGTGTCCCGAGACGAGCGGCCCAGGTCCGACTTGAACGCGCAGCCCGCGCTGAGAACGTACGACTCGGAGCTGCTGCCCGCCCGGCGCGACGAGGGCTTCGCCCCGCAGGATGGCGTCGCCGTCCTGGGCCTCGCGGACACGCAACTGAGACAGGCGATCGAGTCGTTCAGCGAAGGCACGAGTGAACCCTGCCGGCATGTGCTGAACGATGACGACACCCTCGCAATCCGCGGGAAGCGCCGACATCACCTCGGCGATGGCTTCGGTTCCACCGGTCGATGCACCGATGGCGATCATCCGGCCATTGCTCTCTTGAGCGACGGGGCGAACAGCGGGGCTCGCCTTGACGACTTGCGGCGCAGCGACCCCGCTGCGTGGGCTTCCTGGTGACTGGGCTGGCGCGCGACCCGCTAGCCGTACCTTTCGCCGGAGGTCGTCCATCATCAGGGCCACGCCGTCGGGCGTGCTCGAACTCGGCTTCGTGACGAAGTCGAAAGCACCCGCCGCCATCGCACTGACGGTCGCGGCGGCGCCGCTCTGCGAGAGTCCCGAGACGATGATCACCGGCAGTGGGTACTGCGCCATGAGCTTCTTCAGGAACTCGATGCCGTTCATTCGCGGCATCTCCAGGTCGAGTGTGATGACATTCGGATTGAGGTCGAGGATCTTGTCCCGCGCTTCGTAGGCATCCGCCGCCACGCCGACGACCTCAATCAGAGGGTCTTTCGACAGCCCATCCTTCAGGACGCGCCGGATGACCGCCGAGTCGTCGACCACGAGTACTCGCACGGGCGCGGCGGGCGCAGGGGTCGGTCTCGAAGGGGGACGCCAGGGAGATGGATTCATGGACTTCTCCGATAGATTCCGGGTCGAACGACGGTATAGGGACAGCGCTTGCGATCGAACGACTCCGACAGTCCCACGAACAGGAACCCGCCCGGGACGGTCTTCTCATAGAGCCGTTCAAGGAGGTCGTGGATAGTCTCTCGATCGAAGTAGATCATCACATTGCGACAGAAGATGATGTCGAACTGCGACCGAAAGGGCAGCGGACTCATGAGGTTGAATCGACGAAAGGTGACGTCGGCGTGCAGCTCGGGAGTGACCCTCATGGCCCCGGACGGCAGCTTCGTGAAGTATCGACGAATGAGTGCATCGGGCAGCTTGGCCACGGCGGCGGCCGCATACTCGCCCTTTCGGGCAACGTCGAGGACCTTGGAGGAGATGTCCGTCGCCAACAATCCAGCCGGATAATGGACGTTTTCTTTCGATAACGCCTCGCGAATCCACATCGCCAGCTCGTAGGGCTCCTCGCCACTCGAAGCGGCTGCACACCACACCTTGAGATCGATCTGGCCTGCTCTCTTCCGAGCCGCCAGCACCTGCGGGAGTGCCGACTCGACGAGGTAGTCGTAGTGCGCGTTCTCGCGGTGAAAGTAGGTGTAGTTCGTCGTCATCCGGTCGGCCAGGTCGGAGACGTCGAGAGCCTCAGGATGAACCTGCAGATGTTTGGCTAGCGCATCGAGACCGGTGAGCCCGAGACTTCGAGCGAGCTTGGAGAGCCTCGCTTCGAGCATCGTGTTGTTCTCAGGGCGGATGTGGATGCCGAAGTCCGACTTGAGCCGGAGCCGGATCTCCTCGATGGTTGCGGCACCAGAGACCGACTTCCTACTCGATGGTGCCAAGTTCATCATCGCTCTCAGTACCGACCGAACTCGCGGTCATCGAGGGAGATCACCGGCCGCCCGCCGTTCATTCCACCTCGAGGCGCACCTGCGGCTGGCGCGACGCTCTTCACCGGCGCGGGTGCACGGGGCGGCGGTGGCGCCGTCCTCTGGGCCGCCGCGGGCGCTCGAGGCGCGGCGCGGTGGTCGGCCGAGTGGGACGAGCCGTTGCCTCCCGCCTCGTTCGCGAGGAAGGCGCGGACCGCCGCGATGAGCTCCGGGGTCAGCTCGCCCATGATGCCGTCCGAGTGGACCGCTTCGGGCGGGAGCTTGAAGGCCGACAGCCGTTCGCGAAGCTCTGACGCGAGCCCGCTGACTTCGACAGACGCGGCGGCGGACTGCTGAGACGCCCCAGCGTTCTGTTGGACCACGCCTTCGAGCTGGGCCAGCGCCCGGTTGATCTGTTCGATGCCGGTGTTCTGTTCGCTCGACGCTGCCGCGATTTCGCCGACGAGATCGGTGACTCGGGAGATCCCGGACCGAATGTCGGAGAACGCGGATGCAGCGGCTTCCGCCAGCTCGGACCCTTGCGCGACCTTCTTCATCGAGCCCGTGATCATCTGGGCGGTCTCTTTCGCGGCCTTGGCGCTGCGGGCCGCCAGATTACGCACCTCCTCCGCGACGACGGCGAAACCTTTGCCGTGCGACCCGGCTCGCGCCGCCTCGACGGCGGCATTGAGCGCGAGGAGGTTCGTCTGGAAGGCGATCTCGTCGATGACCTTGATGATGTTGAAGATGTTTTCGCTGGACTCGTTGATCTGGTTCATCGCGACGACCATGGCCCGCATGCGCTCGTCGCCGCTGGCGGCGTTTGTCCGTACGGCGGTAGCGAGCTGCTGGGCCTGCGCGGCGTTGTCCGCGTTGTGTCGTGTCTGTGAGGAGAGCTCGACCATCGTCGCGCTGGTCTCCTGGAGAGAGGCGGCGGCCGTTTGGGTCGCATCGGCGACCCCCTGACTTGCCGACGCGAATTGTTCCGAGACGCCGGTGACTTCGTTGGCCGCTCGTACGGCCGAACGCAGGTGTCCGGCGAAGGACGACTGCATGGTGGCCATCGACCGCATGAGCCGGTCGTCTTGACTACGAAGCGGGATGTGCTGGCTCAGGTCTCCGGTCGCGACAGTCTCGGCCGCTTGGGCAGCGACGTTGGTCGCGTCGATCAGCCCATTCAGGCTGCGTTCGAGCTCACCGAAGCGTCCTTCCCACCGCTCGGTGAGGCGCGGCACGTCAGCACCGGCGGCCAATTGCGCTAGGACGTCGCCGGTGCGCCTCAGCGGGGCATCCACGGTCGCCATGAACTCATTGAGGTGGGTCAGGGGCATCCTGAAGCGTACATCCATCCGCTCGACGTCGCCGCGGCTGGAGAGGTCGCCCTTCCGCGCGTCGGCCAGCACCCGCTCGACCTCTTGCTCGTACCGAACACGGGGTGTCTCGTCGATCCACTCCACTGCGTTTCCGACCAGGACACCGGCGGCGTCGCGCATCGGGACGAGCGTCAACGCAAACTGGAGGCCATTGACTTGGATCTGCGCGCGGTGCGGCTGGCCGGCTCGGTAGAGCTCTCCTTGCCGCTCGGGTCGAGCGTGAAACATGTCGACGGGCTGGCCCACCAGCCGATCGGGGTCGAAGCCTGGGAAGCGACTCGAGAACTCACTCCGGTAGCGGACCATCAGGTCTCGGCCCGGCCCATTGACGTACACGATTCGTCGCTCGAGGTTGATGATCATCACGGCGGATGAGACACCGTTGAGCACAGAGGTCAGGCTGGCGGCAGTGAGAGTCTCGGTGGCTTGGCTCATGGTAGTTCCTCTCAGGCCCGCGATTCGAGCCGGGTATCGTAGGGTGTAGGGCAGCCGGACACGGCCGCGATCATCACTGGAAGAGGAGTCGATCCGCGTCGAGCAGGATGCGTACGCCGTCTTCGACCTTGGCGACTCCCTTCACGTAAGGTGGCGAACCACCGTCACCGAAGGTGGGAGGTGCCTGCATGACCCCGTCGCCGATGTCGTGCACCTCCTGCACGCGGTCGACGATCATCCCTACGTCCTGCCCGCGCACGGCGAGGACGATGATGCACGTGCGGCTGTTGTACTCACGTTCCGACAGTCCGAAGCGCATGCGCACATCGATGACGGGAATGACCTTGCCGCGGAGGTTGATGACGCCGCGCACATAGTGAGGCGCGTCCGGGATGGGCGTGATCTTCTGCATCCCGACGATCTCGGTCACGTGGGTGATCTCGATTCCGTAGGACTCGTCACCGAGGACGAAGGTGAGGTACTTCGACGGTCCATTGACCGAATCCGAGGAAGTGTCCGAGAAGTGTGCGACATTCATGGAGTAACCTCTCGCGTGCGCGTGTGGACGAGCGAACACCGCTCAGCCCCGGGAAGCTCGCCTTCCCGGCAGTATGGAGATATCGGGACGGACACGCAGAGCTTCAGCTCTTTGACGAATCCGTGCACGTGCGTGCCATCACGCCGCCAGACGGACGCTCGAAATGGCGTTCAGATCCAAAATCAGGCTGATCTCACCGTTCGAGAGAATCGAACATCCCGAGATCCCTCGAAGCGACCCAAGGTAGGTCGGCAGTGCCTTGATCACCGTCTGGCGCTGACCGACCAGCTCATCGACGAGGAGGCAGAACCGCCCGGCCGTGTGCTCGATGACGACGCCGATGCGACTGCCTCCACTCTCGTCGTCTGCCGCGACATTGTAGAGTGCTTCGAGGCGATAGAGCGGCCGTACACCTTCTCTCAAGTTCACGAGCTCGCCACTGCCGGGGACACGCACGATGCTGCTCGTCGGAATGGGAAGCGACTCCACGATCGAGAGCAGAGGCAAGGTGAAGTAGCTCGCGCCCACCCGAACCAACATCCCGTCGATGATGGCCAGCGTAAGGGGGATCCGGAGCGTGATCATCGTGCCGCGGCCGAATTGGCTGGCCAGATCGACTCGGCCGCCCAGCGCTTCGATGTTCCGCTTGACGACGTCCATACCGACGCCTCGTCCAGAGACGTCCGTGACGGCGTCGGCCGTGGAGAAGCCGGGCTCGAAGATGAGGGCGTAGACATCGGCGTCGGCCATGCCAGCGCCGTCGCCAGTCACGAGGCCACGTTCGATGGCCTTGGCGAGAATGCGATCACGGTTCAAGCCGCGGCCGTCGTCCGTGATGACGATCCAGACTTCACCCCCTTGGTGCTTCGCCTCCAGGCACAGTGTTCCGTTCGGGGACTTACCGGCCGCTTCGCGCTCAGCCGGGGTCTGAATGCCGTGATCGATCCCGTTTCGGATGATGTGAACGAGGGGATCCGCGATGGCCTCGATGAGGTTCTTGTCGACCTCGGTGTCTTCGCCGAGGAGTGTGAGGTCGACGTGTTTCCCTTGCCGCTGAGAGAGATCGCGCACCAGCCGAAGCATCTTCCGAAAGGTCTGCCGAATCGGTACCATTCGGACGCTCATGGCGATGTCTTGAAGCGAACGCGTGATTCGATTCAGGTGCAGCGCCGCCTTCGTGAAGGCCTCGAGCTCGAGTCCGCGCAGCTCGTCGTTCTGAGTCACCATGTTCTCGGCGAGGATGAGCTCCCCGACGAGGGTCATGAGTGCGTCCAGCTTCTCCACATCAACGCGGATGTGTCGTTTCTTCTCTTCGGCATTGCTGCTCGACGTCCGGCGCTGTTCGCCACCGTCGTCGCCGGCCTCATCATCGTCGTTCTCACCCGCAGCCCGAACCGGCGCCTTCGTCTCCGAACCATCGGACGGAGGCCCACCCGGGGGCTTGGCAAAGAAGTCGAGCGCCTCGTCAGGCTCGTCTACCAACGGCCGACTCTCCTCGGGGTGGCCCAGGCCGGCCTCGGCCACCGGCGCGGGGTCCACTTTGGGGGGGACGGGCGGGGTGAGGATCGTGACACCCGAACGGACTGGCGGAGCTGCGCCCGTGGCAGCGGAGACTAGCTCCGACAACGAGCTCGCGAGCTGTCGGGCCCGGCCGTCCAGAGACTGGTCCGAACGTTCGCGCTCGATGACGTTGAAGGACCCCGCGACGAAGTCCAGTGCCTCACAGAGAGCGGTGACGTGCTCAGCCTGTAGCTCGATACGGCTGCTGCGTGCGAGATCGAGGAGCGACTCCGCTTGGTGGGTGACGCGGACGACGTTGTGGAGTGCCAGGAAGCCGGCGGTTCCCTTGACCGAGTGAAAGGCTCTGAAGACTCGGTTGACTCGCTCAAGATCGAGCCGCCCGCTCCGCATGCGCTCGCGTTCGATCTCGACGAGATTAGACTCGCCTTCAGCCAGGACCTCACGGGATTCCGTGAGAAATTCGTCCAGAATTTCTTCTTGTTCGTCAATGTCACTCACGGCGATGCACCTGCCTTGTAACGTGGCGCGTTCCCGTTCGACGCCCGTCGTTCGTGTCCTCGACCTATATCCGCGTCCGAGTGCCTAGGACGGAGTCACCCCACCAGCTCGACGAAGATGAGACCACCTGCGTCGGCCAGTTCATAGGACAGCGGAGACCCGAAGTTGGAGCGACCTGGAGCAGCGACGTCGTGCTGAGGTAGCCCGAACCACACACCGTCATCGGCGCTCTGAGCCGACTCCTGTAGCTTTTTCAGGAACTCTCCGACGAGCATGTTGGCGAATTCCGAGATGGCATCGACGCGCGCGGTATCGTCGATGCCGACATCACCCCCCGCCATGTTCGACGCGATGGTGGTCGCAGCATCGTAGGTGGAGCCGATTCGGAGAAGACCCGGCGTCTCCGCGAATCGGAAGGGGATCTCGGTCAGGAGCAGGAGTCTCGAAGCCGGCACGCCCTCTGTGGAACGCTGGGCCGTGAGGAACGCAATGGTCGACAGGACTTCGACCACGGCCTCATCCATCGCGGCGAAGAGCGACATCGCATATTCGTCGGGCTCGGGCGGTGGCGGAGCGGCTGGCGCCTCTTGCTCCTCGCGGAGAAACGGGGCCACCTCGAATCCGAGGGCGGTGGGATCGAAGGGCTTTCGAATGACTTTCATCGCGCCCTTCCGGATCAGGCGGAGGACCTGCGTCGCGTTCGCCACGCTGGTCACCATGAAGACCGGCGTGTCCCGCAACATCGTGTCTGCGAGCACCCCATCGAGGAAGCCCTCCCCATCGAGCACGGGCATGTTCACGTCGCACAGAACGACGGCCGGGTGAAGTTGACGAGCCAGCACGAGACCCTCTTGGCCATTCGGCGCTTCGGCGATTCGGTCGTCCTCCACGCCCGCCACGTTGAGGGAACGGCGCAACATCATCCGCATCGTCTTGGAATCGTCGATGATCAGTGCTTGTCTCATAGTCCATTCTCCTTGCAGACGATGCAGCCGGCGTTTGCCCGGCGCGATGGCGTCGCTATGTCAACTCTGAAAAAATGACTCGCTTCGTTGTCCGGCTTCGACGATCGCGCCCATGAGAGAGTCTATGTCCGACTCCGCGAGCCCGGTCTCGGCTTCCCAGGCCGCCGCCAGGGGGTAGCGAAGCCCGTCTATTCCACTTGGTGCCGCCACCATCATCGAGAGTCCATCGGCGACATGGACAATAAACGCGAGCCGCCGTGCGTGGTCCGGGGCCGCTTCGGGAGTATGGTGGTAGCGAATGGCAGCCGCGATCGACGGGGGAAACTGCCACGTCTCGGCGAGGATTGCGCCCAGCTCGGCATGGTCGATCCCGAAACACCCTCGTTCGATAGCGTCGAAGCCATCGGTCGGGGGAGCGCTCCCGAGCAACCCCACAACTTGTTCGTCTGACTCTCGTAGCCACTGTGAGAGAGCCGCTTTGCCGATGTCGAGCAACATGGCCGCAGTGTAGGCGATACTCGGAGAGACGCCGCCCTTGCGTGAGGCCAGCTCTTCCGCGGCGATTGCACAGTAGAGAGACTTTCGCCAAACCTCCTCACCGTCCGAGTGATAGCCGCCCAACTTCGCCTCGCGTAGCCACCGCGTCGCCTGACCGAGGACGAGCCTCAGCACTTCCGAACGCCCCAAGACGACAGCCGCCCTCTCGAAGGACGTGACGTCGAAGCTGCGTTTGTAGAAAGAGCTGTTGGCGGCTCGCATGAGGCGGGCCACGAGCGCGGATTCAAGTCGGGCCACGGCTACGAGGGCGTCGACGTCGGCATCGGGATCCACCGCGACCTGCAGAATTCGCGCAAGGAGGGGCGATGGCGACGGGAGACGCGTGGCTGAGGCCACGATCGCGGTCACGAGATCGCGGTTACTGGTAGACGCAGGCGATCGGACGAGGGGGATCAAGTTGCTCATGGATGCTCCTTGCCGGGCAAAGTGTGGCTGACCCGACATAGCATATCCCTGGGGTTTACGTCGAGCGAGCGACCGATCCTCCACAACTGGCGTGTACGACTGAATAATGGAGGCATTTCTCATAGCAGTGCCGTCGCACCTGTCTCGATGACGAGTCTCACTGTACGGCTGACACTGCCGCCGACGTCCTCCGATGCTACGGCGAGGCGTTTTGCCCACAGAACCTTGCGTACAGCGAGCAGGTTGCGCTTGCCGATGTCAAAGAGCGTCGGGGCACCGGGAATGGAGGCGCCGCCGAAGAGGCTCACACGCACCCCAGAGAGCCGACCACCTTGGCGTTCGAACGCGTCGAAGAGCAAAGGAACCCCGAGGTCCGCGAAGAGCGCGGGCTGTTTTGTCGCTCGCCCTCGGTCCACGTTCGAGTCCGGAAGCATCAAATGAAGCATCCCGGCGACGCGGAGGTTGCTGTCCCAGAGCAGAACCGCGATGCAAGACCCCAGGCCGTGCGTCACGATCTCACCCGAGCCCCGAGCCACCTGCAGCTCGCCGATGCCGACGTTGATGCGAAGACCCGGCGAAGACCCTGTGTTTCCCCGCCATGCGACCCCTTCGGTGGGCGTCGCCTTCGGTGGGACGGCCCGCAGGGTGCTGCCGAATGGCGAAACCGGCCTCGACGCCGCTGCCGGCGGCGCGCTCGGAGCCGCGGCCGGCACCAACTGGGGCTTCCAGGTCGACCATGGGTTGGCTCCGGGAGGCTTTTCGGATCCTGAACTCACGTGTTCTCCCCACCTGTAGCCAACGCGCATCCCCAAGAACTTCGAGTGCGCCCCCCGACCCCATGACCGACTCGACAGAACAGCTCGAGGCGGCGGAGGAGGAGTCGAGGCTCCATACCGGTGAGGTGGAACGAAACCTTGCGGCGATACTTCAGCCGTTTCGCCACGCCGCTCTTGGGCCAACCGTCTTTGCCCGTCACGGGGCGACCGGCGCCCAAGGGCCGCTCGAGCTCACAATTGCGTTCGTCAGGAGCCCTCGGGCGCGGTAGGCTGGTGGCACCCACCCACTCGTGAGGCACCACGTGTCCTGGATCCTCTCGTTTCGGCGTCTCGCCGTCGTCGCCATGACCCTCCTCTCCCCACTCGCTCGGGCCGACAAGTCGCCCTACCAAGTGGACGACAAGGGCATCGACTGCCACTTCGAGGGCGATCCGACGCGTAACCTCTTCATCGACGATCGCGGTGGGAAGGGCGAAGCCTACAACTTCGAGGTTCAGATTGGCGGCGGCGCTGGCAATCACAGCTTCTGCCCCCACTGCCGGCTCGCCCTCTTCGCTACGGATGTCGGCGTCTCGCTCGACGCGTTGACGCGACTGCAGGCCCTGACGGGCGAAATCACGACGCTGGCGGCGCTGGCGTTGGCGATCGACGACGCGATTGCCCGCGCTCAAGAGGTGGCTCAACTCATCGAGTCCGGTGGCGTCGTCGAGGGGCTCGAAGGCCTGAAGGCGTCGTTCGAGGCCGGCGACTTCAAAGAGCTCGCGGAGAAGCTCCAGGCCTACATCAGCGACCTCCTCGACAAGAAGGACCGGCTGATGAACCTCGGCGAGCTGGCGGCGAACGCGGTCAAGCAGGCCGTCGACCTCGGTGACGCTGACCTCACGGCGCTTGCCTCCGAGCTCGGGATCCGGATCGACACTGGCTTCCGCGCCACCTTCGATGACCCGAACGACCCGCGAAAGTTCAACTCGGGCATCAAGGTCTATTCGCTCGATGAGCTGGTCGCCGGGCTCGTCGACGCCAAGATCCCCGAAGTCGCCCGTGACGCCATCAAGGGGGTCTTGTCCTCGCTGCCGGGGCTCCCGGGCGGCCTCTTCGAGATCTCGGGCGACGACGACGACGTGATGAAGCCGGTGA
>JADMJS010000135.1 GCA_018780435.1 Myxococcales bacterium | reverse complement strand
TCGAGCTCGCCGAAGCCGGCACGCCCGACGGGCACGTCTACCGGCGCATCGGCAAGCCGGTGGGGCGCGTGTCCACCGAGCTCAAGATGCTCGCGAACCTGCTGGTCTCGCACTTCTTCGTGAAGGTCATCTTCCTTCGCACGTCGTCCATCGCGAGCGACAAGGCCATGTCGATGATCGAGCTCATCGGTACACCGGAGAACGTGGAGCTCGCCGAATACACCTTCGACTACCTGAGCCGCGTCCTCGAAGACCTCTGGAAGAAGTACAAGCGCCGCCACGGCGCCCGGGCCGGCGACAAGGCCTCCTATCGAGTGGGCGTCGTGATGGGCTTTCGCGACCACCTCGACGCGCAGAAGGTAGTGCACCAGCAAGAGGGTCTCATCTGGCTCGGTGATCCCGGCCTCGACGAGTTCTTCGAGAAGCGCTACCCCAGCACCTCCACCATGCGCGGCGGCACCTACCGCCCCGGCGCGGCACTCGACCGCGGACGCGCCGACGGCCAGAACGTGCGCATCCGCCCCGGCATGACGAGCGCGCCCCCGTCGTCGTCCGGCGGCGGGCGCCTGCTCCCCGGCCGCTAGGAGGGCGCTGATTTTCTCCCGGCGCATGCCTTCGCGCTTCCCCACGGGGCGGCGTCAGATGTCTGCGATACGTCCTCACGTAGCTCTTGGGTACACTCAGGGCGTCACTCGACAGCCTCCTTGCTCCACAGGGAATCGCTTCGGCCTGCTCGGTCCGAAAATCAGCACTTTCCTAGGCCAGCGTCCGCGCCACAGACCACACGTCGACCGACGCGGCCCCCGCCCGGCGCAGCACACGCGCGCACTCGGTCGTGGTGGCGCTGGTCGTCACGACGTCATCGACGAGTAAGACCGCCTTTCCCCGGACTCGGTCGCGCCGCGGGACCTCGAACGCGCCGCGGACGTTTGCGTCGCGTCGGGGTTCCGGGAGCGTCGATTGTGCCACCGTCGCTCGCTTTCGGCGTAGCCAACCCGTCTCGACCGGCGCCCTCGTCACCGCCCGAAGCGCGTGCGAGAGCGCCGTCGCCTGATTGAAGCCGCGGCGCGCGAGGCGCCACCAGTGCAGCGGGACGGGCACGATCGCGTCCCAGCCGTCCCCAACCTCGGCCAGGCGAAACGCCGCCCGAGCCAGCGGGCCGGCCACGTCCTCGCGGCCGCCAAACTTGAGGCGTTTGATCGCGTCCTGTACGGCGCCTCCGTACTCGTAGCCCCACCGGGCTCGCCTATAGGGCGGTGGTGTCGCGAGGCACGCGCCGCACGGACCTCGGGAGACCCCGCCGAGGATCGACGCGAGCTCCTGCCCGCAGACGAGACATCCGGGCTCGGGCTCGTTGCAGGTCGCCGCGCAGAGGTCGCAGAAGGCAAGCGCCTCCGCGGTGGCGCCACGCGCGGTGGCGAGTGGAACGTCACAGCCAACGCAGCGCAGGACGAAGACGGCATCGAGGAGCGAACCGAGGAGCTTCATAAGCGCGGTCTATGGGGTAAAGTCACGTCCGTCAAGGGCGGTGATACGATTCTCCGCGGATGATGGTGTGGGCGCGATAGAGCTGCTCGGCGACGATAACGAAGCAAAGCTGGTGGGGCAGGGTGAGGGGCGACAGGCTCCATTGCGCGGCGGCGCCCGTGAGGTCGCTCGGCGCGAGCCCGTCCGCCTCGCCGATGAGGAAACAGAGGCCCTGCACGCTGCGCTCCCAGCCGCGGACCCGCTCGGCGAATGCCACCGAGTCCCAGGCTTCACCACGTTCATGCAGCGCGATGGGGAGGTACCCGGACGGCACCTGCGGGAGCAGCGGGCCCTTCTTCACGTCGCGCCGCTCAAGCGGGATGCGGCGGTTCAGCAGCTTTTGGTAGTAGTCGAAGCGCTCGACGAGGGAGGGTTCGCGGAGCTTGGCGGTGGAGAGGACACAGGCCTTCACGAAAGGACGGCCTGGGCGCGCTCAGACCGGCGCGTAGGCGCGCTGTTCGTACTGGGCTTCCTTGATCTCGTGCTCCCACTCGGGCGGCGGGACCGGGAGCTTCGGGGCCTCACCGAAGAGTCCGTCGATGTCGTAATACTCCCGGACCGGGGCGTTGAAGATGTGGATGACCACGTCGGAGTAGTCCATCAGAACCCACTGGCCGAGGTCTTCGCCTTCAATGCCGACGGGTCGGACGCCGTCCTCGAGCTTCAGGGTCGTGCTGATGTTCTCGGCGATGGCGCGGACTTGACGGTCGCTGCGGCCAGTCAGGACAACGACGTAGTCGGTGTAGCCGAAGAGCGAGCCGACCTCGTACACGCGCGGCGTGTAGGCCTTCTTCTCGGAGGCCAAGCCGAGGATGCGCTGAACGAGCTTCTTGGAGCTGCTCGTGGCGTCGGCGGATTCGTTCGTGCTCGGGGATGCGGTAGCGGTCGGGTTCTGCGCCAAGTGGGCTCGTGCCTCCATGTAACTTGCGCCGGGCGGACTCAGGCGATCCGGATTCGTTCAGCCGGGCGGCCTCACCCTGGCACACTCGTGCGCGAACATCCTAGCCCAATTTGCCAATTCCCGGAAACGTCACTTTTCGGCAACTTGCCTGTTGCCCGTTCCTTCCACGATTCGGTAGGGTCCGCCCGCGAGTTCCCTGACGACACGACACGAGGAGTGCAGCGCCGTGATCACTACCCGACTCCGCTTGCCGCTGATCGCCGCCGCCCTTCTGACGGTGACCCTCGCGGGTCCCGCTCACGCCGAGCCGCCCGTCGCGCGCGCGTTCCTGAACGGCGTGCCGTCCCCCGTGTTCTTCAATGACGGTGACAGCTTCCGCGCGCTCGCCGGGACCCACCAGGGCGCCCAGGGCCGCCTCGCGGGCTTCAACACCCTCGAGAGCTTCGGCCCCGCCCACATGTGGGGCACGTGGACGATGAAGGAGCTCGCCCACTACGCCAAAAAGGCCACCGTCAACGGCCGCAAGGGCACCTGGAACTGCGAGTCGGACCTCAACCGCGACGGCTACGGCCGCCTTCTCTGGTGGTGCAAGGACCTCGCGCTCGACCAGGTCCGCAAGGGCTACGCGCACGCCATGTCGGTCACCGAAGCGCCCGCCGATCCCGACCTGCTCGCGGTCCAAGCCGAGGCCATCACCGCGCGCCGCGGCATCTGGGCTCACGGCGTCCCCGACTACGTCCTGACGTCGCTCCACTCGACCTCCGAGGGTTACCCGGACCCCTACAACCGCCTCGTCTCCACCAAAGACGGCTCGTCGAAGAAGTGGCTGCACCAGCAGAACTACCCGGAGTGCTCGCTCCCCTGCACGCCGTCCGAAGACGCCGACGACGCCGCCATCGCCGCGCTCGCTAAAGCGCTCATCGGGACGCCGCCCTTCGCGCAGATGACGGAGCTGACGCTCATCGAACACATCAAGGCCCACGTCACGACGGGCATGTTCGGCGAGGTCCCGCAGGGCGCCGATCGCTTCGCCATCGAGAACGCGGTCGCCCGCGCGATCGCGTCGGGTGAGCTCCGGATCAGCAAGAAGCCGGTCGCCTGCATGCTCTACGTGGACTTCACGCGCCGCTACGGCGCCAAACGCGCCTCGTGCCTGAACAAGTGAGTCGGCGATGAAGAACGCCATCGCGCGCACCCTCCAGCTCGGGCTGTCGCTGTCGCTCGTCGCCACCGTCGCCCTCGTCGTGAACGGCTGCTTCGAGCGGCCCCTCGTCCCGAAGTACGGCTACGAGACCGGCGACGCCGTCTGCGATGACGGCATCGACAACGACGTCGATGGCTTCACCGACTGCGACGACGCCGAGTGCGTCGCCCTGTCGAGCTACTGCGGGCAGATCATCCCCACGGTCTCGTTCATCGAACCGGAGGGCGAGTACAAGAAGATCGCACTGCCGGCCTCGACCCCGGAGGGAGACCCGACACTGGTCTCCGCCCTGAAGACCCTCAGCCAGGACGCGCATTACGCCGTCTCCCTCTGCCGCGACCGCGTCGACAACGATGAAGACGGTAACGTCGACTGCGGCGACCGCGCCTGCCAGGGCATCCTTGAGACATGCTGCCTCCGCGAGTTCAACGACGAGCAGTGCAGCAACGGCATCGACGACGACAACAACGGCTTCTCCGACTGCGGCGACTTTGGCTGTACCAAGGGCATCTTCGTGACCGTGTGCGACGAGCGCACCGAAGCCACCTGCCAAGACGGCAAAGACAACGACGGCGACGGGGTCTCCGACTGCCTCGACTCGACGTGCGAGGACTTCGGCATCTGCGTCGAGTCGGAGTGCGGCAACGGCCAGGATGACGACAAAGACGGAAAGGCCGATTGCGACGACGAGAACTGCGCCGCCCAGGTCGCGTGCCAGAAGCCGGAAGACAACCTCGCCGCGTGCGGCAACGGAAAGGACGACGACGGCAACGGCTACACGGACTGCGAAGACTTCTCCTGCTCGAAGTCCCAGGTCGCCGAGGTCAAAGCCTACTGCGACAACCTGCCGAAGCCGGCCGCCGAAGAGACGATCGAGGCCTGCGGCAATGGCCTCGACGACGACGCCGATGGGTTCGCCGACTGCGCCGACTTCTCGTGCAACAAGGACGCTCCGGCCGACGTGGTCGCGTTCTGCGCCGAACGCGCCGAAGCCACGATCGAGAAGTGCAGCAACGGCAAAGACGACGACGGCAACGGCTTCACGGACTGCTCGGACTACTCCTGCAGCCAAGCCGACGACACGGCCGTCGTGGCCCACTGCCTGTCGGTCCTCGAAGCGACCTTCGAGCGCTGCAGCGATGGCATCGACAACGACGGCAACGGCTTCGCTGACTGCCTCGACTACTCGTGCCTGCAAGCGACCGACATCGTCGTGCGTCGCGCCTGTCAGGAGAGCCTGGGGCTCACGGACACGGAAACAAACCTGCGGTGTCAGGACACCGTGGACAACGATCGCGACGGATTCGTCGATTGTGAAGACTGGGACTGCGGCTGGAATCCAGTCGTCACCGTGTGTGAAGGGAAAAAAGTCTGTGAATGACTTCATGAAGACCTGGCGACTCACCGCTCCGGCCTTGACGGCCCTCTTCCTCCTCGGCTTCGCCCCCCCGGCGTTCGCGGCCGATCCGGAGACCAACTGTCAGAACCAGCTCGACGACGACGGCGACGGCCTGCCGGACTGCGGTGACGCGGACTGCGCCGAGAAGCCCGAGTGCGCGTCCGACGGCAAGCCCGAGAACAGCAACGCGCGGTGCTCGGACTACATCGACAACGACAAGAACGGCCACATCGACTGCGACGACGACGAGTGCAACACCGGCCTCGTCACCGTCTGCAAGGGCACGTGGCAGGGCCCGCTCGACGGGACGGGCGTCGCCGCCACCGCCGAACCGGGGGACGTCGGCGACGACATGCCGGAGCTCGGCGAAGGCCAGTCGGTCGAAGACCTGCTCGGCACGGGCTCAGACAAGGACGGCGAGCGCAACGACCAGCTCTGCTCCGACGGTCTCGACAACGACCGCGACGGCCGCACCGACTGCGCCGACTTCGGCTGCCGCTTCGACCCCGAGGTGAAGATCTGCCAGGGCAACCCCGGCATGCGCTTCTCCATCGTGGCCAACGTCGCGGGCGAATACGACTTCGTCAAAGACAAGCCGGACGTCGCCTTCACCAAGGTGCAGCTCCGCACCTTCGGGCCGATGCCGTTCATTCAGGACTCGTTCTACCTGCTCTCGCTCCGAGCCGAGCGCACGCCGCGCCTCACCTTCGCCAATTTCCAGTTCCCGGTCGCGAAGGGGCACTTCCTGTCCATCAACAGTGGCGGCGGCGGCCTCTCGAACGCAGCCGTGCTCTCGACCTCGAAGCACATCCTCATCGATCCGCCCTTCTACTTGACGTCGGCGTTCGACCAAGGGAACAGCGCGGCCGCTGAAATCTCGGGCCCCATCGACGAGCAGGGCATCGCGAGCTATCGCATCTACGGTGCCGCAGGCGCAGGCCTCTCGACCGGCAGTGTCGGCGGCCGGTACTACGGCTTCGACAACGAGAACTTCACCTACGGCGGCGGCGCGGCGTTCCAGTTCAACATCTTCGGCACGTGGAGCCGCTGGGACACGGAGTTCCTCTACACGCCCGCCCCGCTCGCGTGGGCCGTCACGGTCGGTGGCAAGTTCGACCAGCGCGCGCAAGAGCAATACGTCGCGGGCAACGTCCACACCGCCCTTCGCGCGTGGCGCTTCCACTTCGCCGCCGAGTCCTTCATCAAGCAGGAGTTCGCGTTCGACTCGCTCTCGTTCTCGTACAACGTGAAGCTCGGCGTCCTCCTGGTGGAGAAGTACCTGATGTTCGCTGCCGACTTCGGCGAGTTCATCGCCGGAGACATGCAGGACCCACCGGAGCAGTTCGAGACCGAGCTCCGCCGCCAGCTCGACGAGACCCAGTTCCGCTTCGCGCTTCACGCCTACTTCTTCCGCAACATCGGCCTCGCGTCGCTCCTCTACACGGACCGAAAGGTCGCCCCGACCGACGCCGACCAGACCGAGCCGAACCGCGAGCGCACCCTCAAGCTCGAAGTGCAGTACCGCTTCTGAGCCGCCGCTGGGCTCCCCTCGGAGCCGCGGCGCCCCAATCTCGAAGAAATTGAACAGCGTTCAGAGTCTGATGCTTGATCTCTCGCCGATGAGCGTTTAGGCTCTTCTTCGTGAGCAGCGCCGACCGCCGAGAACGAGAACGCCACGAGATGAGGGAGGCCATCCTTCAGGCGGCGCTCCGTCTCTTCCTCGAAGAGTCCTTCGAGCGCACCACCATGCGCCGCATCGCCGAGGCCATCGAATACACGCCGGGCGCGCTCTACTCCTACTTCAAGGACAAGGACGAGATCCTCTACGCGCTCCACGAGCACGGGTTCTCCATCCTCAACCGGGACATGGGCGCCGCCCTCGAGGCGATCCCCCTCAGCGATCCCCTTGCCCGCTTCCGCGCCCTGGGCCGCGCCTACATCCGCTTCGCGCTCGACAACCGTGAGCTCTACGACCTCATGTTTATCTCCCCGCGAACGGGGAAGAAGATCATCGAGCGCCCCGACTGGGAGCCCGGCCATCGCGCCTACGACGGTCTCCGCCACACGGTCGCCTCCGTCATGACCCACCTCGGCAATGACGGCGACGTCGAGATCGCGACGTACACGGCCTGGGCGGCCTGTCACGGCATGGTCTCGCTGATGATCTGCGACCGCTGCGCGCCGGTTCCCGACGCGCTCCATCCCGACCTAATCGAGAAGAGCTTCGAGTTCTTCATCCGCGTGCTCGAGTCGGCGCTCACCAACGTGGTGACGCCCACGGCGGCTCCATGACCCTGCGAGAGAGCGAGCACGCCGCGGCCCCGTCGGGGCTTTTTTTTGGCCCAAGTGTTGAACGTTGTTCAGTGGGTGAACCATGATGTCGGCAAGAGTTCTGTTCAGCGCTTCCACGACGTTCGCCCTGCTTAACGGCTGCGCGACCAGCGTCGACACTGCCGCGCTCGGCACTATCGAGGTCATCACCCTTCGCCACTCCTACAACAACAGCCACCTCGTGCGCCGGGGCGACCGCGCCTTCCTCGTGGACGCCGGCAAGCCCGAAGACGCCCCCGCACTCCTCGAGTCGATCCGAGCTGCCGGTACCGATCCCGCCACGCTCGCGGCCGTCATCATCACGCACGGCCACGCCGATCACGTGGGCGCCGTCCCCGCGCTTCAGAAGCTCGGCGTCAAGGTCGTCGTCGGCAAGGGCGACGCCGCGATGGTCGGCCGCGGCTCGAACGACGCGCTCTGCCCGACGAGCTTCATCGCCCGTCAGCGTCACGAGGACGACGAGAAGCTCCCCTTCGAGCCCTTCAAGCCCGACGTCCTCGTCGACGGGCCGCTCGCGCTCGAGCCGCTGACTGGCATCCCCGGCTGGATCGACCCGCTCGCCGGGCACACCGAAGGCTCGCTCGTGGTCAATGTCGGGGAGAGCGCCGACCGTGCCGCCGTCTCCGTCACCCTCGTCGGCGACCTCGTCCGCGGCGCCATCGGCGGCCCCGGCGCCGAAGTCCATTTCTACATGTGCGACCTCGCGGACAACCGCCGCGACATCAGCGCGCTCCTGACGTCACTCGCCCCAAACGCCCAGCACGTCTTCCCTGGCCACTTCGGTCCACTCGACCGGGAGGACCTCGAAGACGTGCTCTCCGACCTGCCCGAGTCGAACTGAACCTCTCGCCCCGTTCGCATGGAGGTCCCTCATGCGCTTCGCCGTGTCCTCGCTCTCCTTGGCCCTCGCCGCCGTCACTACGACCGGTTGCGTGTCGAACGCGTCCGAACGCCCCCAAGCACCGGCCCCCGCTCGCACCGCGCTCGCCCGGCCGGTCGCCGAGACCGCGACGCCGATCACCGTCGTCGCGCCGCAGCGCCGCTCGCTCCTCCCCACGCTCCGGGCAATGGGGCGAGTCGTCCACGATCGCGACGTGAAGCTCGCGTTCAAGACCGGCGGCCTCATCGCCGACGTCCTGCCGGAGGTCGGTGACCGCGTCGAGGCCGGCCAGCTCGTCGCCCGGCTCGATCCGCGCGAGCTCGACGCCGCGGTCGCGCAGGCCTCCGCGGGCGTGAAGAAGGCGCGACGCGATCTCGAACGGGTCCGTGGGCTCGTGAAGCAGGAGGTCATCGGCGCGGCGAACGAACAAGACGCCGAGACGGCGACCCGAGTGGCGTCGGCGCAGCTCGCCGGGGTCCGCTTCAACCGCGAGACCACCGAGCTCCGCGCGCTCGTCTCCGGTGTGGTCATCGCGCGGCTCTCGGAGCCCGGCGAAGTGGCCGGCCCGGGTATGCCGGTCCTCGTCATCGGCGTCGACGAAAGCGCGGACGTCCCGGAGCTCCTGGTCGGGCCGCCCGCGCCGCCGGGCGTCCGCTCCCCGTCGGTCCTCGTCGAGGCGGGCTTTGCGGCGCGAGAGGCGGCGCTCATCGCCCTCGGCGACGTCGCCCAGATCACCTTCGATGAGGTGAACCCGCAACCGGTGACCGGCGTCGTCGTGGAGATCGCGCCCACGCTCACGCCCGGCACGAACCAAGTCATGGTCACCGTCGACGTCCCGAGCGTGCCTCGCACGCGTGGACTCATCGCGACCGCTGAGATCGAGCCGGTTCGAGCCGGGGAAGCCCTCTCGGTACCGCTGTCGGCCATCGTGGAGGGCGACGGGCGCCTCGCGTCCGTCTTCGTCATGAACTCCGACGGCGCGAGCGTGAGCCGCCGCCCCGTCTCCATCACGCGGATCGCGGCCGACGGCCAGGTCCTCTTGTCTACCGGCGTCGCGGCGACGGACCGCATCGTGAACACCGGGAGCGCGTGGCTCGAAGATGGCGCGCGCGTGACCGTGAGCGCCGACGCCCCGGCGAGCAAGGCCACGCCATGAAGATCGCCGAGCTCGCCGTCAAGAACCCGCAGTTCACGCTGGTGGTCTTCGCGATGCTCGCGGCCCTCGGGGTGAACAGCTTCCTCACGATCCCCCGCTCGGAGGACCCGCAGTTCCCGATCCCCGGCTTCGCCATCGTCGCCATCTATCCCGGCGCGTCGCCGGTCGACGTCGAAGAGCTCGTCTCGAACCCGATCGAAGAAGAGCTGAACGAGCTCGAAGGCATCAAGAAGCTCCAAGCGACCATCGCCGAGTCCGTGGTGCTCGTGCGCATTGAGTTCGACGCGGACTCGGACGCCGACAAGAAGGAACAGGAGGTCCGCCGCCAGATCGAAGCCGTCCGACAGTCCTTGCCCAAGGACCTCCTCTCGCTCGACGTCGTGCGTTTCTCGACCACGAACGTGAGCCTCGTGCAGGTCGGCTTCGTCTCCGCGACCGCGCCGTGGACCGAGCTCGAGACCCACGCCGACGCCCTCGCCGAACGATTCGAAGCGGTCGCCGGGGTCAAGGACACGGTCGTTCACGGTCTGCCGGACCGCCAAGTCCGCATCGAGCTCGACGTGGAGAAGCTGGCGCGCCACCAGATCCCCTTTGATCAGGTGCTCGGGGCCATCCAGAGTGACAACACCACCATCCCCGGCGGCAGCATCGAGCTCGCAGGGCGCCGCCTCGGCATCAAGACCTCCGGGGCGGCACGTAACCTCTCGGATCTCAAGCGGATCGTCATCGGCGGCGATGGCCGCGGCGTCGTCCACCTCGCCGACGTCGCGGAGGTGCGCTGGGACGAAGCGCCGCACGAGATCCGGGCGCGCTACGACGGCCAGCGCGCGGTCTTCGTCGCGGCGACCCAGAAGCCGGGCCAGAACGTCTTCGCGTTGCAGATCGGTCTCCACGCCGCCATCGCCGAAACACAGTCGTCGCTGCCACCGAACATCACCCTCGGCACCGGCTTCGACCAGGCCGAAAACGTCGACGCTCGCCTCGGCCGCCTCTACCACGACTTCCTCTTCGCCATCGCGCTCGTGCTCATCACGCTGCTGCCCCTCGGGTTCCGGGCGGCGCTCGTCGTCATGATCGCCATCCCACTCTCGCTCGCGATCGGGCTCACGTTGCTCGACGCGGCCGACTTCAACTTGAATCAGCTCTCGATCGTGGGCTTCGTCATCGCGCTCGGGCTCCTCGTCGACGACTCCATCGTCGTCGTCGAGAACATCACGCGTTTCCTCCGCGAGGGGCACTCCCGCAAGGACGCTGCCATCTTGGCGACTCGGCAGATCGCCGTCGCCGTCCTCGGCTGCACCGCGACCCTCGTCTTCGCGTTCGTGCCGCTCCTCTTCTTGCCCGGGAGCGCTGGCGACTTCATTCGGAGCCTGCCGATGGCGGTCGTGCTGACCATCCTCGCGTCGCTCATCGTCTCCATCACGATCGTGCCCTTCCTCGCCTCGCTCGTGCTCCCCCGTGAGTCTCACGAGCACGGCAACTGGCTGCTCCGCGCCATGACGCGCGGCATCGAGGCCAGCTACCGCCCCGTCCTCGGCTTTGCACTCCGAAACCGGGTCTTGACCCTGCTCTTGGCGTCGGCGCTCGTCGCCGGGAGCGTGATGCTCATCCCGAAGATCGGCTTCTCGCTCTTCCCGAAAGCGGGCACCCGGCAGTTCCTGGTGCGGGTCGAGACGCCCGACGGAACCGGACTCGAACAGACCGACGCCGTCGTGAAGAAGGTCGAGCAGGTCCTGGCCGAGACGCCCGAGGTCGACTGGACCATGGCCAGCGTTGGCAAGGGGAACCCGCAGGTCTACTACAACGTCCAGCAGAAGCCGGAGTCGCCGAACTACGGCGAGGTCTTTGCCCAGCTTCGCGAGTTCGATCCGGCGTCGAGCCCGGCGCTCTACGACACGCTCCGCGACCAGCTCGCCGGCGTCGCCGGGGCGCGTATCGACTTGCTCGAGTTCGAGAACGGCCCGCCGATCGACGCGCCGATCGCGATTCGGCTCCTCGGCGACGACCTGGGCGAGCTCACCGCAGCCGCCCGTCAAGTGGAGCGCATCATCGCGGGCACGCCGGGAACCCGCAACGTCACGAACCCGTATCGCTCGGAGCGCACGGACCTCGTGGCCGAGGTCAACTACGACAAGGCCGGCATGGTCGGCGTCCCGACGGCTCAGGTCGCGCGTGCCGTACGCCTCGCTGTCACCGGCCTCGCCATCGGGACCTTGCGGGATCCGAGCGGCGACGACTTCCCGATCGAGGTCTCGCTCCCCGGCGCCCGGCAGAGCCTCGAAGCGCTGTCGCGGCTCCCGATTCCGACCGTCACCGGCGGCACCGTGCCCTTCGACGACGTCGCCAAGGTCGAGTTCCGGGCGTCGCCGACCTCGATACAGCACCACGGCGCCAAACAACGCGCCGTGACGGTAACGGCGCACGTGCAGACCGGCGAGAACACGGACCGCATCACGCGGCAGGTCCTCGCGGCGCTGGAGAAGGAGACCTTCCCCGCCGGGATGCGCTGGACGGCCGCCGGTGAGATCGAGTCGCGCTCGGAGTCCTTCGGGGGCCTCGGGACGGCGATCCTCGTCGCGACCTTCATGGTCCTCGCCATCCTGGTCCTCGAGTTCAAGACCTTCCGCGGCACGCTCGTCGTGGCGTCGGTCATCCCGCTCGGTGTACTCGGCGGCCTCGTCGCCCTCTACGTCACCGGCTACACGCTCTCGTTCACGGCGATCGTCGGCTTCATCGCGCTCATCGGGATCGAGATCAAAAACTCCATTCTTCTCGTGGACTTCACGAACGCCCTGCGTGAGGAGGGGCGCAGCCTCGACGACGCGATCCGCACCGCAGGCGAAGTCCGATTCCTGCCTATCGTCCTCACGACGCTCACGGCGATTGGCGGCCTTATGCCCCTCGCCATTCAGGGGTCGTCGCTCTACTCGCCGCTCGCGTGGGTCATCATCGGCGGGCTCATCAGCTCGACGCTCCTGTCCCGGCTCGTGACCCCGGTCATGTACCACCTGCTCTCCCCACGGGATCACGCCCCCGAGCCGGCCGCCCCGCTTCAGCCCGCGCTCTCCTGAGAGCCACCACCCGCCCCCATTTCGAGGAGGTCCCCTATGTGGACAGTGGGTTTGTACACTCTAATGGTTCTCAGCCCCGCGGTGCATGCGGTAGACGCGCCACCCGCGCCGGCTGAGAGCACCACTCTCGCTCGCGCCGTCACCGCCTGGGACGTCGCCGCCATGGCCGCGGCCCACAGCCGTAGCGCGCGCGCCGCGGACGCCGACACGCAGAAGGCCGAAGCGGACGAGGCGTCCATCGATCGGGCCTTCATCCCGCGGCTCGAGCTGAGCGCCCGCTACACCCGGCTCGGCGAGACCGAGGCGTCAACCCTCGAAGGCCTCCCCATCGCGATCTCGCTCGAAGGGGCTCAACCGAACCAGTACGCCTTCGGGGCCTCGCTCGCGGTGCCACTCACGGACTATCTCGTGCGGCTCCCCGTCGCGCGAGAGGCCGGGAGCGGCGCCGCCGAGGCGAAGCGGGCGCTGGCGGCGGTCGCCCGTCAGCGAAGCGCGGCGGAGGCGGCGCTGCGATACTACGATTGGGCCAAAGCGACGCTCGGTCTCGAGGTCGCCGAACAATCGGTGGTGGATTCAATAGCCATATTGCAAACGGCAGAACGCCTCGTCGCTGCCCAGGTCGGCTCCCCGGCCGACGTCGCGCTCGCAAAGGCCGCGGCCGCCGAAGCCCGCCTCGCCGTCGCCCGAGCCGGTCACACCATCGCGCTCCTCGAACGCCTCGTGCGCACCGCGACGGGCGCCCCCGGTCGGCTCACGCTCGACGCGGACGGCACGTTGCCCCCGTGGCCCGGCGCCGACGCCGTCTTGGCCACCCTGACCCCCGCGGAGGCGGGAGAGGCGAGCACCACCGACCGCGCCCGAACCCCACTCATCACACGGGCCATGGAAGAGCGCATCGAACTGAGAGCCATCCGCACCGGCGACGCCGCCCTCGCCGCGAGGGCCCGCCTCGCAGGCCGCGACCGCTACCCCCGCCTCGACCTCGCCGCCAACGCCCAGGCGGTGAACCCCAACCTGCGCCGGGCCATCCCGAACGACGAACTGGAGTTCGTCTGGGACGTCAGCGTCGTCGCCTCCTGGCGCCTCGACGGCCTCTGGAGCGCCCAAAACGTCGAGGAGTCCGTCGCCGCGGAGCGCGAGCACCTCGCCGCCGACCGAGGATCCCTCCTCGACGGCATCACGAGCGAGCTCGACGCCGCCCTCGCCGCCTGGGACGACGCGCAAGCTGCCCTCACCGCCGCCGGCCCCATCCTCGCCGCCGCCACGGAGGGCCACCGCGTCCGCCTCGCGCTCTTCGCCCTCGGCAAAGCCTCCTCACTCGAAGTTACCGAAGCCGAGACCACCCTCCGAAGGGCGCGTCTCGCCGCGGTCGTCGCGCGGGTCGATGTCCGCATCGCGGAGCTGAAGGTGCTCCATGCGGTGGGCTTCGTTTTGGGAGGGCAGGGCTAGAGACCCTATTTCGGTACCGGGCGGTGCTTCCGATGCTTCTTGAGTAGCGTCTCGAGAGCGCTCTCCGTTGCCGTCGGCAGATCGTGCCGCGACTCGTCACCACCGGTGACCTTCGCTTCGCCGCACCCGAAACACACGAAGACGCGCCAGGCGCGGCCGGCCTTCTCCACCTCGATCGCGTAGTCCGAGTGGAAGCCACCGCACTTCTTCTCGCCGCTCCACGCCGAGAGCGACGACCGGGCGGAGAGCAGTGCCGACAGCGCCGCGACGTCGTCCGGAGGGAGCCAGATCGACTCCTCATAGAAGGCCTCGCCTTGTAACGTCTTGTGGGGTTTGGCCTTCTCGCGATCGTAGAGCTCCGATTCCGCTCCCGGGTGAGGCAAGCCCTCATACAGACGAATGGCCGAGGCGCCTCGAATCGCATCGTGGACACTCCTCGCCGGCGGCGTCTCGGCCCCGGCGCCGCGACAACCCATGAGCGCAACGATGAAGAGCGGTATCAGGCGGGTCATGGAGCCTCCAGCTTGGGCCTTGAACCATCAACGCGACGGTGGATGATGAGGCTAGGGGTCACCTGGGTGGATGTCCAGGTGACGGGGATGAGCGGGAGCGCCGCACACGGGCTTTCCGTTCCGGCAGAAGTAGCCTGGGGGCCCGTGGGTGCCCTCGGCATGTCGCGAGTCGCTGTCGGCGTCGTCCTGCGAATCGACGCCGCAATTGGGCCACAGCTCGTGGCCCGATCACCACGACTACGTATGGCGCATCGCCCGCTCTCGCGCATGTCGCCGAGTTCCCTCTAGCCTCGAACCACGACTAGGGCATAGTCGCCCCGTGTCGTCGCTCCCACCCAAGCGAATCCTCTGCCACGCGCCATCGACGGGCGCCCTGGAACGTCTGTCGAAGGCCGTCCTGGCGGCGCGTGAGTCCGAGCCCACCGCGGCGGCGCTGGAGTGGCACTTCCACTCGGCGATCGAGTCCATCTCGGCCGACCTCGCGGCGAGCTACGTGAACCTCGTCGTGTTCGACCTCCACGGCGTTTCGAGCGCGGACCTCGCCCAACACGCCGGGGCCCTGTTCGACTGCCTGGACCGGCTCGATCGGGGTGAAGACATCGAGGCGCGTTTCGCGTTCGACCGCATCTTGGTGCTGCTGCCGATCGACTCGAGCGCCGACATCGACGAGCTGGTTCTGAGGCTCGGTGCGCGCGGCGTTCGGGCCGTGTGCCGCCTCGATGGTGCGCTCGGCGATGCTGCGTTCGGCGCCACCCTCACGGCGGCCGTGCATGCGCTGCTGGTCGCTCGACGAAAGGGCCGTCGCGCCCTCTGCGCGTCCGGTGGCGGCATCACGGGCATCTACTTCGAGCTTGGTGCGCTCAAGTGCCTCGACGACGCCCTCGGGACGCCCGGGCTCGAAGCCTTCGACATGTACTTCGGGATCTCGGCGGGCGCCGTCGTCACGGGGCCCCTGTCGGTGGGCTACACCATCGACGACGCGATGGCTGCTATCGCCGGGGTCCCGGGTGGGCGCATGCCGCCGCTCGACCTGCGCCTCTTTCGGCTCGGGCACGTCGACGCGCCGAGCTTCACCCGCCGCGCGGCGCTCGCGGCCCGCACCACGGCCGCCGCCGTCCGGAGCGCGTTCACCGGGCGGCGCCACGACCGCGGCGAGTCGCTGCTCTTCGACTATGCCGGTCTCATCGCCGCCCCGTTCCGCGCCGATCGCTTCGAACGCATGCTCCGCGACATGCTCTCGGCCCCCGGCACCACGAACGACTTCCGCCGGCTCCCGCGCCCCCTCTACATCGGCGCCACCGACCAGGACGAACGCTCCCACGTGCTCTTCGGCGACGAGACGCACGATCACGTGCCCATCAGCCTCGCCATTCAGGCCTCGCTCAGCATCAACCCGGCCTTCAGCGCGACCCGCATCGACGGGCGCTACTACGAAGACGGCGCCATCACCCGCACCTCCAACTTCATCGAGGCCATCCGCCGCGACGCGACCCTGGTCCTCGTCGTCGACCCCTTCGTGCCCTACGTCACCCGCGAACCCGGCTTCGCCGACCGCCGCGGCATGCTCTACAACATCGATCAGGACGTGCGCACCATCTCCTATACGCGCTACGAAGCCGCCCGCAGCTGGGTCCTGCGCCAGCATCCCGAGGTCAGCGCCTACACCTTCGTGCCCGGCAACCGCGCGCGCCGCCTCCTCTCGGTGAACCCGATGGACCACCGGCCCTTCCTCGAGATCTGGCGCGGCGCCTACCTCTCGACGGCCGCCCGCCTCGAGGCGATCGAACACCGCTTCGCCGGCGACCTCCGCGCTCACGGGCTCGGGTTCGACCTCGCGCCCGTCCGCGCCGTCGTGGAGCGCCTCGAAGCCACCGAGACGCCGTCGCTCGCGGACTTCTTTCCGAACGGGCGCGTGACGCCCAAACGAACGCCCTTCTGTCTGGAAGCGACGTCCGCTCCTCCTGGGCGGCCCTAATAAGGCTTCCGTAACGGTGAACCGAGACGCGCGCCGCCCGGCTGACCTGTCGCCAGCACGACGCGCCGTCGTTAGGATGGCGCGTCGCCAGAGGAGTCCACCCCGTGCACGCTGCTTCCGCCCACCACGACGCCTCCCCCACACTCAACCGGGACGCCACGGCCTTCGAACGACATCGCGTCGCCCACGGTCAGAGCGATGCTGCATGCTACTCTAGCGCCAACCACTTCGCTGAGGACGCGACCTACCTCACGCACTCGGCGCACTCGTGACCCGCGCCACCTCGAGGGCAGCCACCTACAACAGCGCGGACCGCGCGCTCATCACCGGCGCATGCTCCGGAATCGGTCGCGAGATCGCCACCCTCCTCGCGAGCCGTGGCCACGAGCTGGTCCTCGTCAGCCAACGTCCGGTCGAGCTCCAAGCCACTGCGGACGTGCTCACGGCCGAATACGGCGTCCGGACTCACGCGATCCCGCTGGACCTCGCGACGACGGACGCCGCCGGCCGACTCGTGGCCGTCCTCGACGAACGTGGCCTCGACATCGACATCGCCATCCTGAACGCCGGCCTCTTCTTCTTCGGCGAGGTCGCAGACGTCGACCCCGCGCGTGCCGCGGCGATGCTCGAGCTCCACGTCGTGACGCCATCGCTCCTCGCCCATCACCTGGGCGCTCGCATGCGCACCCGTCGTCATGGGCACATCCTCTTCATGTCGTCGATCTCGGCCTGGGGCGACTTCCCGGGCATCGCCTTCTACGGCAGCAGCAAACGTTACCTCCGCAGCTTCGCCGCCACGCTCCGAAGCGAGCTCGGCGTCTGGGGCGTGAACGTCACCCTGGTGGCCCCCGGCGCGACGGCGACCCCGCTCTTCCACGGCACCCCGCTCGAGCCCGGTGGCGCCGGCCGCAGCTCGCTGGCCGACCGGTTCATGGGCGACCCCGCCTTCGTGGCACGCGAGGCCGTCGAGGCCATGTTCGCGCGCAAGGCCGAGGTCATCCCGGGGCTCCACTGGCGTGTCATGGCCGGCCTCGCGTCGGTTACGCCGACCTGGCTCATCGACCGACTGCGTCAGCACGCACCGTGGCTCTCACGGCCGTGAGGCGCGTCGGTCACGATTACGAACACGCCGTCATTGCGGCCACCGGCCCCTGACGGCTATCATCGCGCCTTACCCGGAGGCCCCACGATGAGCGACCCCAACGAGCCCGGCTCCACCCCGCGCCGCAACACCCGACTGCGCGTGAGCCGCCAGGGGCTCACGCGGTGCCTCGAATGCGGCCGGCACATCCGCTACGGCGCCTCCGTGGCCGAGACGGCGTGCCCCTTCTGCGGCGCGTCCCTCGGCGCGTCCCTCGGCGCGAGCCTCACCAAGGCCTCACCGCTCACGGCCATGGGCCGCGGCGCCCGAGGTGGCCTCCTCGCCGCCGGGCTCCTCGGAGCGCTGGCCTGCGAGTCCGAGCCCATCGCACAGCCGGTCTACGGAGCGCCCGCCGACGTCATCACTGAGACTGACGCCACGGAGACCGACACCTCCGACAGCGACGTCCCCGTCATCACCGACGACATCGGCGCCGAGCCGATGTACGGCGTCCCGCCACCCGACGTCGCCACCACCGACGATGTGGAGCAACCCGAGGACATTCCCGTCCAGCCACTCTACGGGTTGCCGCCGGCCGACGTCACGGACCCGCCGGACGACGTGCCTGTGCAGCCCCCCTACGGCATTCCGCCTGCCGACGACATCACGGAGCCCGAGGACACCAGCTCCGACGACGTGGGACACGATGCCGAGGACACGGGCCCGGTTCCCGTCCCTCTCTACGGCGTCCCGCCGTCCAATCCGTCATGAGCGGTGGCTCGCGGGCTCCGGCTGCTCCCACGGCCGGAGCACCGTCCGCCGCGCCCCGCTCCGACTACGACGGCGATCCAACTCGCCTCGTGCGGCACCCGGCGTCGCTGCAAGGGGGGCCCGACCATCCGCTGTACGCCGTTTGGGAGATCACGCTGCGCTGCGACCTCGGCTGCGTGCACTGCGGCTCGCGTGCCGGCAAGGCGCGGCCGGACGAGCTGACGACGGCCGAGTGTTTCGACATGGTCCACCAGCTCGCGGCGCTCGGCGTGCGCGAAGTGACGCTCATCGGCGGCGAAGCGTACCTGCGCGACGACTGGGCCGAGATCGCGACCGAAGTCACCCGTAGCGGCATGACCTGCGGCATGACGACCGGCGCCCGTAACCTCACCCCCGAGCGGCTTGAGCAGGCGGTCAAAGCCGGGATCCGCGTGATCTCGGTGTCCCTCGACGGCCTCGAGGCCACTCACGACGCCCAACGCGGCGTGCGCGGATCGTGGCGCGCCGCCGTAGACGCCTCTCGGCGCATCGCCGCGTCGCCGATTCGCCTCGCGACCAACACCCAGATCAACCGCGTCTCGCTGCCGGAGCTCCCCGCCCTCGCACAGCTTCTGGCCGAGATCGGCTCCAAGGCCTGGCAGATCCAGCTCTCGGTGGCGATGGGACGCGCGGCCGACCGCCCGAACCTCCTGCTCCAGCCCTACGATCTCCTCGACCTCTTCCCGCTGCTCGTCTGGATCAAAGAGACAACGCTCGATCCCGCCGGCGTTCAGCTCTTCCCCGGCAACAACATTGGCTACTTCAGCCCCTACGAGCAGCGCCTGCGCTACGGCGGCGACCGCGGCGGCCACTGGGCCGGGTGCAGCGCCGGCCGCTACACGCTCGGGCTCGAAGCCGACGGCAAGATCAAGGGCTGCCCGTCGCTGCCGACCACCGAATACACCGGTGGCAATATCCGCGACATGCGCCTCGCCGACGTCGTCGCCCACTCCCGCGAGCTCCGCGTGATTCGCGAGCGAACCGTCGATGATCTCTGGGGATTCTGCCGCGGCTGCTACTACGCCGAGACCTGCAAGGGCGGCTGCACGTGGACCTCCCACTGCCTCCTCGGGCGTCCCGGCAACAACCCCTACTGCATCCACCGCGCGCTCGAGCTCGAACAGCAAGGTCTCCGCGAACGGGTGGTCAAAGTCGAAGCGGCGCCGGGCCTGCCTTTCGATAACGGCCGCTTCGAGATCGTGGTCGAGCCCATGCCCGAGACCGGCGACACGCCGTCACTCGTTGGCGTCCCGTTGGCCGACGTGCTCGCCTTGAAGTCGTCGAGCGCAGGCGCGTGGACCGGGCCCGAGAGGGCGGATCGGCTCACCGTCGCATAGCGCCGCGCCTCGGTGCGACTCAAGGCGATTGTCTTTGACCTCGTCGTCTTCCCATGGCACCTCAGTCGCTCGAACTGTAACGTGTTCCAGCGTGGTCTTCGTCGTCTCGCACTGGGCCGTGGGAGGGTCTCGTGCGCATCGCCATCGTCGGCTCGGGTAGCGCTGGCCTCATGAGCGCCTGGCTCCTGCAGTCGGAGCACGACGTCTCGCTCTTCGAAGCCAGCGGCCGCATTGGTGGGCATATCAACACCGTCACGGTGCCGACCAACCTCGGCGACCTCCCCGTCGAGCTCGGCGCCGAGTTCGTCTTCGAATACGGCTACACCGGTCTCCACGCCCTCGTGAAGCGTCTCGGGCTTCACTTCGAACGCGCGTCCCTGCCGGCGTCCATCACCATCGACGGGCGTCCCACCTTCGTCCTCCCACCCACGACCGGGGCCGCGATCCGAAGCGTCTTGAGCCCCGCGACCCTCCGCGATCTGCTCTGGGTCGGGCGCCTCGCCATCACCGGAGAGCGTGTCGCCCGCGCCGGCGACTGGGGGCTCGACGTCGCCGGGCTCATGGCCCGAGCCGGTATTCCGCGCGACGTCGCCGAGCGATTCCTCATCCCGCTCATCGCATCCGGGTGGGGGGTGCCGCGGGACGTGGCGCGCGGGCTCGCCGCCTACAGCGTCGTTCGCGTCATGGGGCTACGCCTCGCGCACGAGCCACACAACTTCACCCTCGCCGGTGGCCTCTCTTCCTACACGAGCCGACTCGCGGCCGACTCGCCCCGGTGCCGCCTTCTCCTGAACTCCCCCGTGTTGGGGGTCGACCGCGACCAAGACGAGCTGGTCGTCACGACGGACCGCGGCGCGCAACGTTTTGACGCCGTCATTCTGGCCTGCGACTGGCACAATTCGGCCCGGATTTGCACCGGATCGGCGCCGCTCGAGGCTTGGCGACGCGCCTTCGAGTCCTTCGACGACTACCAGGTCCGTGTCGCGCTCCACCGAGACCCGTCCTACATGCCCACGGCTCGTGCGCTGTGGTCGAGTGGAAACTTCTTTCTCTCCAAGACCTTGCAGCCTCGAAACACCGTCTGGTCCGGCTACCGCTGGCGAGCGCCGGTCTTTCGGACGTGGCTACGGCCGGGCGAGTCCGAGCCGCCCACTACTCTGCAGGTCGCGAACTACCGGCACATCGTGGTCACTCCGAACCATCACGGCCGTCAGCAGCAGCTCGCGCGCCTCCAGGGCACGGCAGGTCTTTGGGCCGCGGGGATGTACACCTCGGGGGTCGACAACCACGAGAGTGCGCTCCGCTCGGCGCTGCGTATCGCGGAGCGGCTCGCTCCGAACGGCGAACGCGTCCGCTGGTTTAGCCCGCTCGTCAGTGCCTGAAGAGGCGCACACGCCCGACGCGCCCGGCGATCGAGAAGGCAGGCCACGGCTCCGCCGGAAAGTCGGCATGACGGCGTACGCCGGTCATCGCCGAGATGACGTGCCGCTCACCCTTCGCCACGCGTGGAGTCGCTCTCCTTGCAACGCTCCACGGTCTCGACCGCGATCATGAACGACGTTCCCCCGGTCCCGGGTCCCCGGCGCGTCCCCGTCACCTTCCAATAGCGAGCAAATCCGCCATTGACGTTGTTGGCATTGGCCTCCTCGAGTGTGGGCCAGCAGATCCACTCCTCGTGCCGTGCGGGCTTCTCGTAAAGGTTCACGATCCCGCTCGCCGCTTCTTCCACCTGTCCGGGCTTCAGTCCGACGGACACCGGAGACCGATCCGCCGGAGCGCGGATGGCCCCGAAGTGCGCCTCGCAGACGTACGGTTTGTCCGGGTAGCGGAGGTGCCAGGACACGGATTCTGTGCCGATGAGGCCGCTGACGAGACCGGGCGCTTCGACCGTGAACGCGCCGCTGTTCGGCCAAAACACGCCGCGGAAGGTGCCGGTCTCGTCGAGCTTGCCCAAACTGCGGCTACGTCGAGCGACTCGAAAGACCTTGGCCCCTGCGAGCGGCGCCTTCGTCCGGCCGTCGATGACGCGGAAGAACGCGAAGAGACGGCGCTTTCGCAGCTTGATGACGACAGGGACCATCACGAGGAGGGGGATCGCGAGGATGTAGACGGCGAGGTGGAGGTCGTTCGCGGTCACCGGGGAAACCTCGTGGGCCTTGGGCTCGGGGAGAAGCGTCGCTTCTCCGAGCTTACACGCATCGCTCGACGCGGCGCCTGATTCTCCAGGATTCGCAATGCTCGCCTACATCGGCCGCAACGTGCCGATAGGGAGCCGTCGGCGAGACCCCGGCCCGACGCGCGACGGCTCGCAGCGAGAACGGTTCCCCCCGTCTCGAGCATGCGCATCGCCGCCGTCAGGATCGTGGACAAATTGATCGGTGTAAACATAACTCGCAGAGCTTAGGGCTCGGTTAGTTCTTGGAGCGAGTACGTCCGTTGGTATAGCCCTCAGCGCCTGAAGAGGCGATCGAGCCCGCCGCGCGCGGCGATCGAGAAGGCAGGCCACGGCTCCGCCGGGAAGTCGGCATGGCGGCGTACGCCGGTCACCCGCACCGCGAACCCGTCGGGCATCGTCACGGGATTGCTCTTCACTCGAAGGCGATACCCTGGCGGGTCGATCTCGAAGTCCGCGATGTTCAAGAGAGTCGCCAGGGTCAGCTTGAGCTGGGAGCGCGCGAAGCGGGAACCGAGGCATGAGTGGGCGCCGGCCCCGAAGGGCGCGAAGGCGCCGGCGCGTGCGTGCTCCCGGCGTTGCGGCGAGTAGCGGTCGATGTCGAACTCGTAGGGTCGCGGGAAGAACTCGCCAAGAAAGTGTGGGACCGCCGTCGCGACGAAGAGCTGCTCACCCGCTTTCACCCGGTGCCCCGCGAACTCGAAGTCCTTGGCGACGTAACGAGACGCCAGATACGCCACCGGATAGAGCCGCAACGTCTCCATGATGACGCCTTGGAGGGCCGGCATGTCGCCCCAGCGTTCCCACGCAGGCATGGGACCGTCCGCGAAGAGCGCGTCGACCTCCGCCATCACGCGCTTCCGCACCGCGGGCCGCGCAAGGATGTTGTAGAGCGCAAACGCGCTGGTGTTCGACGCCGTGTCGATACCGCCGAAGAGCGGCCCGAGCGTCAGGAGCCGCACGTTCTCCTCTCGAATGAGATCGCCGCGCGCCACCGCACCGAGAATGTCGTCGACGAGATCGTTTCGCGCCTCGGACGGGTGGTCCCGGTGCCACTGCGCGACCTTCGCCGCGTGGTCCAAGATGCGCTGCCGCGAGCGCCGGTAGGCCGGCCAGTGGAGCGCGGCCGGCGGCCACTGTCGCATCACGGTGACGAGGAGCGCGGTCCGGAAGACCACGATCAGGTCGTCCAAGATGTGCGCGAGCTCGGCGTGGTTGTGCATCAAGAGGCCGACCTGCTCGGCGAGCACCAATTGAAAGAGCCGCTGCACGTCGAGCCGCTGCCCAATCTCGAGCGCCCCGAGCCGCCGCCGCATGCCGGTGATGACCTCGGGGACGCGCGTCTCAAGGTGAAGCGGCGAGTAGCTGCGCGTCTGAATGCGGCGTAGCTGCTTGTGCCGGTCGCCATCCGAGCTGCTGAGAAAGAGATCGCCGCCGAGCTCCGTCCCAAATCCCGCGAAGATGGGCCCGGTCTGCAGGTAGTCCCGCTCGTGGCGGACCATAAAGTCGTTGGCGTCGGTCCCGGCCATGACCACGAACGACCGGTTGAGCACCTTGAGGCGAAAGACCGGGCCATTCTGCATGTACGAGTCGACCAAGTGACGAATCGGATCCCGCCACATCGGGACGAGGCCCCCGATCCACGGAAGCCCCGACGCCACGGGCAACGACGTGCTCGTCATCTCGTTCATCACCGCCTCACCACCCTCGGCGTCGCCCAGCGCGCCTCCTGAGGTTCCGTCCAAACTCTGGCACGCCTGCGCCGTGAACGAAACGCCTTCCCGGGCGCCCGCCGACATCCCCCGACAGCCATTGCTACCCAATATCGTTTAGCCCGTCCGCGGCCTCTCAATCAGGTGAGATGACTGGCGTCCTCGAGCTCGATGACCTCTCACTGATATCAATTCGGGTGGCCCTCGCCCGAGTCGACCTCCGTGAGCGTCTCGCCCCCCCGGCCGATGACCTGGCCCCGGACCGGTGGGCGGCGAACGCGCGCATCCATAGTGCGTCGCACGCAATCTACATGGCGTTGGGGTCACTCGCCGTCGCCGCCGACATTCGACTGGTACGACGAGTAGAAGGCCGTCGGACTCTACCGACCGAGTCCTTAGTCAGGCGTGCATTCCTGAAGTTCTATGATCTTCTCCTCTGTGCAGTACATAACGTCTCCGTTGGCGTCACAGCATCCTACCGCCGTGAGGCCGCTGATCCAGCACTCATCGCCCCCTACCGCATTGGCGGGGCACGCGATGGGGACGCCACTCGGGTCCGCGCCGGGATATCCACACGCGTAGAAAGCTTCGTCCGGGTTCCACCCACAGGGCTGTTTTTCATCCGCGCCGTCCGCCGCGTCAGCGCCATCAGCGCCGTCAGTGGCATCTGAAGCGTCGGTCGCGCTAGCGGCATCCGCCGCATCCGCCGCGTCGGCGGCGCCGCTGGTGTCGGCGTTGTCGGCGGTCGCTTCAGCATCGGATGCGGCGGAGCTCGAGGTCGAATCTTTGCAGCCCAAGGGAAGCGAGAGTGCGGCGACGAGCCAGAGATGAGATCGATTCAGCACTTGGTCTCCAACGAGCGTAGGGTGATCGGGGTGGTGTCCCGTCGAAGGCGGGCCAGTAGGAACGGGAACATAACCCGCGACGCACCCCCAGGGAAGGACATCGAGACCCCGGCCTGCGCCGCTGCAGGTCGGCGCGCCGATGTTGGGCGGACGTAGGCGGCGGCTCATGCATGGGTATCCAACCTCTGCAGGAAGTGGTCTCATCTGGATTGCACATGGCACGCTGTGCGTGACGCCCGTTGCGGTCGAAAATAGAACTTGTTCTATTTCGCTCCTTGACCCACCCGCGGGGCGGCCGCTTCGGTTCTCTTCGGAGGTACCGCCGCATGTCGACCCCGGTGGAGACGCGTGCTTGGATCGAGCTCATGCGCCGATCGGACAGCGATGCCGGTTCGGGCTACGAGCTCCGCGGCGAACCCGTCCTCCTGCCACGGACGCGCTGGTCGGTAATGCCCCTGGCCTCCCGCAAATCCTCGAAGGATTTCGGCTCCTCCAGCTGGCTTGAGTCGCGGAAGTCGACCTCGGGCGGCAGTATTGGCTGGGGAGAAATTACACATGCTCCTGCAGTGGTGTAGAGCTTCTCATCACTAGTGGGCGCATCGATGCAAGCGCGCCGCGGTGTCGACCGTGGCCCTGACTTTGCAGAGAGGCCGAGCAAGGTGGCCGGCCCGACGTTGATCACCCCATGGAGGTCTTTTGTCCCGCTCGCCCCAAAGAGACCTGCTTCTCCCGCTCCTCACCGCAGCCCTCGCGGCGGGCTGCCAGGGATCGTCACCCCTCGACGCCATCCCAGCGCTCGTGCATTTCGCACCCGGCCAGCTCCCGCCGGTGGACGCATTCTGGTCCCTCACACTCTACGGGCCTGACATGTTCCTGGTGCCCAACAGTGCGGCTCGTTACAGCTTCAGCGGGACCACGCCAGGGTTGGTCTTTGGGGCGGATGGCTCGCTCGACATCGTCGTCCAGCACCAGCAACCTGCGACATCCACGCTCAACTGGTTGCCGGCGCCAAGCGGGCCCTATCAGCTCTTGTTGCGCTTTTCCCGACCTCAGGCGGCCATGCTGGCTGACGCGTGGCCGTATCCAACGATCGAGGCGACGAACGCGCTATGTGTCCCCCCGGCTGAAGGGCCGCCCGACATCGAGTTCTGGACCTACTCCGGGGATGGCGTCTTTAGCGGTCTCAGCCTGGTCAGCGACTGGTACCTCGGGGTGCCCAGCGCTGCCCCCGACTCGCCTGGCGCCGGCCTCGTCTCACTCAACGCGGCGCTTGAGGCACTTGGCGCGCTCGGGGAGGTTCAGAACGCGCTCGATGACGCGGCAGCGGTCGGCGACATGCGAGTAGCACACTATCAGGACGATGACGCCGATTCGCGTGCATTTCCCGTGAGCAGAGACTCCGTCTGCGCCGCCGCCGACGAGGCATGTGCTGTCACCGCCGCCACCTTCGGTCCATGCCTCTCGTCCCAATGGGAGTACTGGCCTCGCGACGAGAGCGCGCTCCCCTTTGCCGTGCCTTGGAACGTGGGGGGGCGCCTGCTCAGGTTGCCCTTCGTCGGGCAAAGCAGTTGCGGCGGGTTCAGCGCGCAGTTGGGCGGGTGTGGCAGTCTCGACGTGGACGAGCTTCGGGGAGGGTTGCTCAGCCTTTGTTACGGCGAGGATTCGCCTCCGTTCTGCTCCGCGGTGCCGGCTCTAGAGGCCGCGCTGGATCTCTGCAGCGCCGGAGGCGATGGTTGTTCCGTGGTGCTGGGGTTTCGATCGCGGGGGGCTGGCACGCTCCTGGTGCCACACCTGTGAGCGGCCAGAGGCGACGCACCGTCGAGGCGCCGAGCAGGTCTACAAGTGGCTGGAAGGTGTGTGGCAACATGATGACACTGGAACTGCAAAGCGCCCTCCTCGCCCGGAGGATCGGCCACGTACTTGCGACGGTTGGAGTCGCGGCATGTGGTCAGTCGTCGGCCGACTTCCAGCTTCCACCGGGTGACTTAGTCGACGGCAGCGAGAGCGACGACGTCGACGACTCGTCGGTCGTCGACGTCGACGCCTTGCTGGGCGTAGGCGATGGCGGGCCACCCATCGTCGACGAGATCACCAGCTTCGACCGAGCGGACTACGCGACCACAACCAGCAACGCGTGCTTCGACTACTTCGACGAACGCGTGCTCGAGCAGGCCGACGGGGTCGCGCTCTTCAAAGTCAGCCCGGGCGTGAGCCTGTTCGACGCGCCACCGAGTCGCACGCTCATCGCCTCCGAGGGCGAGCTGTGCAGCGCTGCCTCAGACCCATCGACGTGCCTCACCAAAGTGGGCGACGCGTACCCGAACATACGGGGCTTCATGGTCATCGAGACCCGCGGGGATGAAGTCCATCTCTTCTATGGACTGAACGGAAGCTACCAATGGATGAAAGTGCCAGACTCTGCCGAGGACGCTGTCCTCTTGGCGACGCAGATGATCACATTGGACGATTGTCGCTGCGTGCGGAAGACGGCAACCGGCTGGGATGTGCTCGGCGTGCAGATTGAAGGCGATGTTGACCCGGATTGTACGGGAGGTGACCGCGAGTATTTCGCGGCGGTCGTACATGTGCCCACGGATGGCGATCTAGCCGTGGAGAAGGGTCCGCTCATCAAGACGACGAGCGAGCCCCGCGGCTGCGCGGGGCGCCGGCCCACCGGCGCGGTTGCGCGAGCCCATGACGCGAGCGCTCCAATCGGTCCGACGTTGGCCAAAGCAGCGACGGACGAAGCCGCATCTGTGCCCGCGTTCCTAGAGCTCGCGCGCGACTTGGCATCGCACGGCGCTCCCGACGCGCTCGTTGCGGCGTGTCGTCGTGCCGCCGCCGATGAGGTCCACCACGCGGCAGCGATGGGTCGGCTCGCTGCCGAGTACGGCGCACTTCCAGAGGCGGCCAGGGTACGCCCATCGAGCATACCTTCACTCCTTGCACTCGCCGTCCAGAACGCGGTCGAAGGATGTGTCGGCGAGGGGTGGAACGCGCTATTGGCGTCACATCAGGCGGGCGCGGCCAAGCACCCCGAGCTCGCCAGCACGATGGCCGTCATCGCGGCCGACGAAATCCGACATGCTGCGTTGGCGACCTCGATCGACGCGTGGATTCGACCGCTCCTGACCGATGTCGAGCGAGAACTCGTCGGTGATGCAGCGCGGCAGGCGCTTGCAGCGCTCCAGGGCAGCTGCGACGGCGTCGCCGATCGCACGGTGCGAGCTGCAGTCGGCCTGCCGTCACTCGAAACACGGGCAACCCTCCTGGCGGCGATAGGGCCGCTTCTGTATCGCCCGAGGAGAGTGTATCGAGTTCTGAGCCATCCCCCGGCAGTTGCCTTAGGGTGAAGCCAAAAGCCGTGGGAGCCGCAACTCGTTCCGCGGATTGAGCAATCCGCGTTTCGAGACTATCCGCTCGCATCGCGAGCACCAGTTGGTAACACAGCAGAGCCTGGCTGAAGAGGGAGAGCGTGCGATTGTTGGTCGCGTCGACCTCGACCGTCGTCATGGACTCCGTGCCCGGCCGGTCCCGGTCGAGCTCGGCTTCCGTTATATCGTCCCGTGGACCTACCCGAACCTCACGGCCCTCCTCTGTGCGATCGGCGTGGCACCACGCCAGAACGTCGCGTCCATGTCGTTCCGAGGCCTGGACAGCGGGCCCACGATCTCGGTCCCCCCGGCCCCGATGACCCAAGGGTCTCACCTCGCCGGTATGTACACCTGCGTCGTCGACAACCACGAGAGCGCCACCACGTCTGCGGTGCACCTCGCGGCTCGGCTCTGAGGGGCCTGGAAGCGTAAAGCAGGTTAGCCGTCCCCAGGGTGGGCAGCGCGCGTGTATGGACGCCGCTTTCCTCCTCCGGTTGTATTGGCTCACCGCCGGACCGCTACGGTGGTGGCGGCACCCTGGGGATAGCGCCGAGGCCCAAGAACATCAGGGTGGGCATCGGGCGGTCCCCAAGCTCGCCGTTCATCGTTTCACAAGGACGGAAGCCCAGCTTGTCGTAGAACGCGACGGCACCCGGTTTGGCGTCGACGAGTACACCGGTACACCCCACGCGGTCGGCCATCTCGTGGGCCATACCGAAGGCAAACCTCACCAGAGCTGAGCCCAGGCCGCGGCCCTTCGCTGTCTCGGCGACTCCGAGGCGTGAGAGGCGCAACGCAGGAAGCGGATAGCCCGGCAGCCTTCGCCGCATTACATCGGGGAGGTTTGCGGACTCGACTTGCGCGGCGGACACGGTGACGAACCCCAGGATCTGCCCCGTCTCGACGGCGGCGTAGGTGACTCCCAAATGGTGACGGAACTGGTTCTGCCCCGCGAAACGGAGGAAGAAGCGGTCGATGTCGGGGTCGCCAGAGCGGAATTGGCTTCGATCGTCGCCGGGCTGAAGCGCCCGGATCTCAATCATCCATAGCTCCGACTGCTTGACCGGACATGAGCGCTTTCATCGCGTCAGTCGGCGGAGGCGGGTGGGCCACCGAATCCACGAGCCGCTCAAAGGACTCTGGCGTCAGAACGATCCGAGCCGGCACCACGAGATCGACCGGCAGCTCGTCGAGGGCTTGCAGATGGTGCTGTAGCGCAGCCTCGATGACGGCCCCCTTCTTGAGCCCGCGCGCAACCGCGAACCGCTCCAGCCGATCCCGCGTAGTCGTGGAAATGAAAGCCGAGATTTGAGTGACGTCGCTCACCGGTCACCTCCACCTACAGAAATGTAGAGGTCTCTGGTCGATCAAGTCAAGGCACAGGCTGCGTCTGCGTCGAGGACCGTCATGCGGCCGTGAGGAGGTCGTGGCGGTCGATGGGCGCGCGACCACGCCACCGCGCTCGGTGGGCCGCACGCGCTCACGGACGCGCCGGTCGCCCGGCGCGGACACCATGGCGGCGTCCTGGAGCTCGACGTGAGCTGTAGCCCGCCCAAGCGCGACGGCGGCATCATCGTGGGCCCGACCGACCACGGCGAGCGGCGGACCCGACACGGCGTCTCGTCACAGCCGCGCCGGGACCGTTGGCCTAGCGACGCCCGGCCCGGGCTGGCGCTGGGGCAGCTCAGATTGCGTCTGCGCCCGCCGCTCTCGCTCCCGGATGGCCTCGACTCGCTGTTTCACGTGCCGGCCGACGTCGACGCGTGGCACATGAACGGCGTAGAGCCAACTGACCTCGTTGGCCCGTCGGCAGCCCCCTGTGGGCCCGTCTGCCGGGGCCTTCTCAGCGGAGCCGATCTCCGCGTCATGGAGCGGCACACTCACGTGGTCAACCAAGCTCACTTCTCGGTCTCGTCGGCTTCGGCACACCGAGCGCCCCTGCGATCAGCTCGAATCCGTCTTCATCGCGGAAGGGCTTCAGGATCTCTCCGAGCCCACGAAGTCGGACCTTCTGCCAAGTCGAATCCGGTCGGTGGTGCTCACGTACGAACGAGGCCGGTAGTGTGTAGAACTCGGGTGCACGGGCGCCGGTGGCACCGTCCTTGCCCTGGAAGTACTCCCCGATGTTGAGGAAAACGACGACGAGGAAGTCGAAGGCGTCGAGCCCCTTCTCTTTCAAGGGGAAACCGCGGTCACAATCCGTCTGGTAACGGCTCTTCACCTGCACGCGGAGCTGCTTCTGCGGCTGATGGCGAGGGTCGGGGTGGATGCAGATGAGGTCGTAGCCCTCATTTCCCGGTGGCGCCTTGTACGCAAGGATGTTCCGGCGCATGAGCATCCCCATGACGAGGTGTTCGGCCCCTTCGGACACAACGGGTAGACGCAGGAAGTCCTTCGCCATTAGTCCTCGCCTTGGGGGCAGCGGCAGCACTTCACAAAGCCTCCAGTTCGCTGATGAGCTCAACCGTGTCCGCCATTGCGAACACCTGCGTGCCGTACTTGGAGTCCAATCCGAGTCGACGAACTCGCCTCCGCATCTTCTTGTCAGTCAAGACGTAATTGCAATACGGGATGACCGAAGCGAGATGATCGATGTCGGTGGCATCACCGTCGTCGATCGCGCCGCCCGTGAGGACGTCGGCGTAGAGGTTTGCGTATATGTCGACTGCCGGGATCGCCTTGTAGTGCCCGCTCGCGATAAACTCCCTGAAGCCCTCTATCCCGCCGGATATTCGTCTCCAGACCTTCTGTAGTTGCATAGGGTAGGAGTTGACGAAGTCCAAGTAGCCCCCCATGTAGTCTCCCCTGCGGATCGCCGCAGCTGCTCGATTGAATGCGTCATTGAGCGTCCCTGGCAGAAAAGCGAGCTCGCGGTCTCGCAGCTCGGCAAAACCAATTCCCGCCACTTTGTTCGCCTTCCCTAGAGCCTCCAGCTTGTCCCGATGGCGATACCTAGCTCGTTGCCGTTCATCGCGATCCTCCGCCCCCGCACCGAGGTAGCATCGAATGGCAAAGGCCGAATCACGCTCTCGGGGGCTGAGTGGGTCCCCCATGAACCCGTCGCCGTACTGGAGAACGACCTCGCGGGCCCCGTCGAGATAGCCGCGAGCGACGTGATGGAACTGAATCTGCTCGATCGAGCGCGGGTGGCGAAGTCGAATCGCCCGCGACGCCATGAGCATCGCGCGGCGGGCGGCAGTGAACTCCGCTCGCTTGTAGTCGAACTCTTCGTCCTGCTGCCCCTCGGGACAGAGCAGCCGCCCTGACCGCACCTTGTCGAGTACCACTTGGCTCAAGCGCTCGATGCGCTCGTGTTCGAGCTCCCCCAATTGCTCCCGACTGGCGATCTTCGCCATCTTGATGAACACGGCGGTGTCGAGCCACAGCACTGGCACCGGGCACTTCTCCACGCGAACGACCACCGCGGAATCCTCGGAGCCGCGTGTCACAGCGACGCCACCCCCGGAAGCACCCGAACCAGCTCCGCCATCACGACCTGATCGTCGTCCGTGAGCCCTGACAGCTCGATCCGCTCGAAGCGCAGATCCGACGAGTCGGGCCTAAGTACGACGGACCAAGTGCCGTCCGGCGTCCGTTCCTCCCGCTCGAAGATCTTGGCGGTAAACCCGGCGCCGAGGCCTTCGTCCTGAAGGTCCCGGTGTTGGGCGAGGACCACCTTGCCCACGCGGTCTTCGCCGCCTCGGTGGAGACGCCACACACACCAGGCGCCGTCTGGGATGCGCCGGTTCATCGAGGAGCCGACGACCTGCGCCACGAAGAGGCGACGGTCGGGCGTGAGCCCCGGTGGCGGCTCGACCCACTCGTAGTCATCGGGGTTCGGAATGTCTCCCTCCTGCGGCACCCCATCGACGATGCGGCCGGCAGTCCACGGTCCGGCGGCGACCGCCAGATCACGGTAGATTGGGATGGCGTTTCGGAAAGGGCGAAGCTCGGCTCCGCTCACGCGCCGGAATGGGAGCACCGCGCCGGACCGCGCTTCGGGTGCCGGCGGCGGCGCTTCGGCCCAGTCCCGGCACAACGCCTCGGCCTGCTCGATGACCGTCGCCACCGCCGCTTCCTGCTTGTCGGGGGGATAGCCATGACGGCGTAGGAGCTTCTTGATCTTCCGACGCATGTCGGCGCGGACCGCCTCCTTTTGCGTCCAATCGATGGTGACCGACCCGCGGATCGCCTCGACGAGGTCGTGGGCGATGGCGGCGAGCACGGCGTCGCCCATGACCTCCTTCACGCCGCCGTGGTCCACCAGCGCGTCGTAGAAGGCCAGCTCGTCCTCGGTGAGCCCGAGCGCGTCACCACGCTTTGGCGCGTCGCGCATCTGCCGGGCCATCTCGATGAGCTCGAGGATAATCTGCGCCGCTTCGAGCGTCCGGTTCGTGTACTTGAGGAGGGTCTTCTCCAGCATCTCGCTGAACTTCTTGGCCTGCACCACGTTCCGACGCGACACCGACTTGATCTCGTCGTGCAGGAGCTTCTTCAGGAGTTCGAGCTGCAGATTCCGATATGGCGACGTCTTGATGGTCTCGAGGAACTGGTCGGAAAGAATCGAGATATCGGGTTTCTTGAGCCCAGCCACCTCGAAGATGTCCATCACCCCTTGCGAGACCACTGCGCCCGAGACGATCTGTCGAATCGCGGCGTCGAGCTGCGACGTCGACTTCCCGGAGCCGCCCGTCGTGTACTTCCGAAGGTTCGCCTCGATCGCCTGGAAGTAGCCCACCTCGTCGCGCAAGTGACGGGCGCCTTCGAGGTGGATGGCGATGCCTGCTGCCTTGCCGAGCGCCGACATGGCGTCCAAGTACCGCTTCTTGCCGTCGTTCGGACCGCAGACGTGGCTGGCTCCCCCCTGCAAGGCGGCGAGTCGTTCGCCTGCTTTCGTGCCAAAGTACGCCGAGTAGTCGAAGCCGTGGAACATGTCCCGGACGACGCCGGCCTTCTCTTCGAGCACCGTCAGCGCGAGCTCGATGGGTAGCCCCGGGCGGTCCTGCCCGCTCGCGCCACCGCCGTAGGTCCCGACCGCCGCCCGGAGCTGGTCGGCGAGGCCGAGGTAGTCGACCACGAGGCCAGACGGCTTGTCTTTGAAGACGCGGTTCACGCGCGCGATGGCCTGCATGAGCCCGTGGCCCTTCATCGGCTTGTCGAGGTACAGCGTATGGGCACACGGAGCGTCGAAGCCGGTGAGCCACATGTCTCGCACGATGACGAGCCGAAGTGGGTCCTTGCTGTCCTTGAAGCGCTTCTCGATCGCTTTGAGCTCGAACTTCGTTCGGATGTGCTGACGGTACTGCGGCGGGTCGCTCGCCGTGCCGGTCATGACCACCTTGACCTGGCCGTCGTCGTCTTTGGCCCCGTGCCAGTCGGGGCGCAGCTTCACGATCTGCTCATAGAGCTCGACGGCGATTCGCCGAGACATCACGACGACCATCGCCTTGCCGTCGAGGATCTCGAGCCGCCGTTCGAAGTGATCGAGGATGTCGCGTGCGACCAGCGCCAGCCGTTCCTCCGTGCCGACCATCGCTTCGAGCTTGGCCCATCGACTCTTCAGTTTGCCCTTGGCGGACTCCTCCTCGCCTTCGGTGACCTCCTCGAAGGCCACGTCGACGTGCGGCTTCTTGTCGGGCGGGAGCGCGATTCGGGCGAGTCGGGCCTCGTAGTAGATGGGGACGGTGGCCTTGTCTTCGACGGCCTGCGAGATCGGGTAGGTGTCGATGTAGTCGCCGAAGACCGCCGGTGTGTTCTTGTCGTCGAGCTCGATGGGCGTCCCCGTGAACCCGATGAAGGAGGCGTTCGGCAGCCCGTCCCGCAAGTTGCGCGCGAAACCGTCGATGAACTCGTACTGACTGCGGTGTGCTTCGTCCGTGATGACGACGATGTTCCGTCGGTCCGACAGCAGCGGAAACCGGTCGCCCTGCGGGACGCTGAACTTTTGGATCGTGGAGAAGACCACTCCGCCGCTCGCGACCCTCAAGAGATCCTGCAGGTGCTCCCGGCTCGACGCCTGTCCCGGCGGCGCAAAGAGCCCCTTGGCGGCGCAGAACTGATCGTAGAGCTGCCCAGCGAGGTCGTTCCGGTCGGTGATGACCACGACCGTGGGGTTCTTCATCTCGGGCTGCAGGATGAGCTTGCCCGCGTAGAAGGCCATCGAGATGGACTTCCCCGAGCCCTGCGTGTGCCACACCACCCCAATGCGTTTGTCCCCCTTCGGCGACGACGCTCGGATGGTCTGCTCGATGGCCTTGTTCACCGCGTGAAACTGGTGGTAACCCGCGATCTTCTTGGTAAAACCCTCCTCCGTCTCCCAAAAGACGAAGTGCCGGAGGTAGTCGAGGAAGCGACGCTTCTCGAACAGGCCCCGGAGGAGCACCTCCAGCTTCGGAGCGGCGTCCGGCGCGAGCTGCTTGCCGTCGACCGTGCGCCAGGGCCCGAAGCGCTCGAAGCCCGCCGTGAGACTGCCGACCTTGGCCTCGGTGCCGTCCGACACGATGAGGAGCTCGTTCGTGTCGAAGAGCGACGGGATCTCGACCTTGTAGGTCTGGAGTTGATTCCAGGCGGCTTCGATCGTGGCGCCTTCGTCCGCGGGGTTCTTGAGCTCGATAACCGCGAGTGGCAACCCGTTCACATAGACCACGAGGTCCGGCCGTCGGCTGACCTTGCCCTGGACGATCCGGAGCTGACTCGCGACCACCCAGTCGTTGTTCTCCGGCCGCGCGAAGTCGATGAGCCACGCTTGATCACCCCGGGCCTGACCGTTCTTTCGGACCTGAACGTCGATCCCACGGGTCACGTGCTGCCGAAACGCCACGTTGTTCTCGATGAGCGACGGGCTCGCCGGCCGAAGGACGCGCCGCAGCACCCCATCGAGCGTCTCCCCATCGAGGTGCTGGTTGATCCGAGCGAGCGCGCTCCGAAGCCGCGCTGCGAGGATCACATCGCCCCACGACGACCGCTCGGGCGCGGGAGCCTCCGGCGCGAGATCGGCGCCGCGGACGTGGGCGTACCCGAGCGTCTGCAGGTACTCGATCGCGGCCTGCTCGACGTCGGCTTCCGTAATGCTCATCGGGATACAGCCGGCGCGGCGAACCGGATCACGCGGCGGCTGGGGCTTGACAACACCCCCGCCAAGCTAGAAGCTCGGAGAAGCTCATCTACCATGTGTAGAAGGAGTAACGAAGCCGTCCCTCGGGGCGGCTTCAGCCTTTTATGGCCTTCCATGCTTCCCACTCCTTCTGCAGCTTTCGCCGCTGGTGGTCTCGTTCGACGCAGTATGCGGTCCACGGCAAGAGGAAGTGGCCTCGGTCTGCGAGGATTACCACGTAGCTGAAGTCCTCTACCGCCAGAACGAAGCGCTGCTCCCGCCCTCTCGTGTTGGGCCAACAGAGGACGCGCCCCGACGTCACCGCCTCGATGATCGGGCGCGGCCACGCGATCCGCTCACAACGACGCAGGTCGGGTACTCGCTCGGCCTCGTTCTGGCCCTCCGAGATGAAGTGCCAGAAGGTCGCCTCGCGGCCTTCGCTGATGGGGTGCCTCTTGAGATTGAGGGGCCGTCCATCGAACGCGGGCCGCGACGAGACGAAGTCGCGACGGAAAACAGCGTACACCGCGTCGATGTATCGTTCCCAGTCGCCATCGAATGACTCGAAGTGCAACAAGCCTGGGAGCCAATCGAGTGACTCATCGCTCATGCAGCCAGCCTCGAAGGCCGCCATTGGAGCAGGTTGACCTTCGACTCTTTCATGAGGGTGTTCCGCATCAGAGAGTAGCCCGAACGGCTCCTCATTCGGGCCACTAGCGCCTGTTTGGCCGAGTTGGCGCCGTCACCCCGGTTCGCGTAAGCGACAGCGCCGATTAGCAGATCGGCGAGCTGGACGTGCTCGACCTCGTGCGACCGCACCTGCTGCACGGTTTCGATCACCTGCTGACGGAAGTCGTACCTGCTATTGCACAGCACCTCGTGGAGCTTGCGTACCTTGTCCCGACTACGAGTGTCTTTGATGTCGACGTAGACGCGGTACTTCGCTTCGGGCTCCAGCAGATGGTGAACGAGCAGAAACAACATCTTGTAGTACCAAGTGTCGTGGTCGGAGCCGAACGACGCATGGTCGAGCTGGACCTGCTCCTTATCGATGACGACCGCCCGGAAGCCGAGATCGTCGTCGTCGAAGAAGTAGTCCAGGATGTCCAGGTAGAACTGGACCTTCGCCGGGCTAACCTTCGTCCATTTCACTTCGAAGCCGGGAGCCATGCCGTGTCGGGCCTTGATCTCCCGGAGACGCACTGCGGACTCACGGATGCGCTCCTCCGGGCACCAGAGTGCGCCCAAGACCATGATCCGCTGCTCATCGCGTTCGAGATGCCCGCTCTCGTCGCAGTAGATGCTGAAGCGCCTCACATCGTCTCCTGGCGGACTGCGAGGACAGTTGGGCACGGGTGGGTCAAGCGCCGAACTCCGGCATCTTGATGCTCTCGGTAGCGATGGCTCATGTTGACCCTCCATGCACTTTGGTTACATCGCCGATCGCTGCTACTACGATGTGAAAGCTGATACGGGCCGTGTGAGCGTCTGGGCTGAACTTCGCCGCAAGTTGAGCGGAAGGATGAATGTAATTCCGGAAATCTCGAAGCGCGTGTCCGAACTTCGACACGTTCGGTGAGAGGTCCCCGAGCCGTTCAAGGACAATGATCCACTCCTGGAGCCTCCATTCGTGCAGCTTCGGAGCAGGCTTGTTGTACTGGGCCGAGAATGCCCTATTGACACGCTCGGGGGCGTGAAGCCCGATTCCGAGGCAGATGCCTTCAAGCACGCTGCCACCAAGCACCACGGCAGAGAGGTATGCACCACTTTCAATACAGCGTCTTGCTTCACTCATGCGGTCCGCCAGAAGCTCGGCGAGGCCGACTTGAAGCGGAAGCTTGATGAGCATCTCGGGGCGAAAGACGAGCGCAAGCAAATCTTCCTCGGATCGTAGTGGAGAAGCTTCAGGAGCCTTCGCGTCAGGAACCTGACCCCCGAGTCGCCGCGCGATCTCCCGATATCGCGTCAAGCTCTCACTTGAAGTGGCGCCCAATTTCGTGCTGACAGCCCGGTGCTCGAGAAGAGAAGCCAGAACTTCGCCTGAAAGCGGAGGCAGGGCCTGCCTGAGGAACGATCTCAGCCGTTTGGCTTTGGACGTGCCGTCGCTCTGGAACCTGTCGGCGTCGATATCGACTTTGTGCTCCGCAAAGAACGCCCTGAACGCCGGATCGGTGAAGTCGAGGACATAGCCGCCGTGCATTCCGAGGACATCTTCGACGATCCGCATTTCCAGGCTGCTGACGACTGAACTCACCGGAGAACCTCCTCGATGACTTGCTCGGCTTCGGGGACTCGGAGCTCGCCTGAGATGAGCTTGGGGAGGAGGGTGTCGCGGAGGCTGGTTAGGGTGCGGGACTCATAGACGTTCGCAAGTATCCGATCTTCAAGCGGCTCAAGGGCGGTGGTGAGTCTGTTAAGCTCCGAATCGGGAGGGACTACCAACCGCGCTGCTTCAAATGTGCTCGTCGTTATCGTGTCAAAGACGCTGCCATGGGCCTGCTGAACCAACAGGGCGATGATGGGTGGGACTGCGTGCTTTATGAAGGTTTCATGCTCGGGTCGACGCGCCACGATGGCATAGCAGGTCTGGTTCATTGCGACCGTCTCGCCGAACAGACACCAACGACCACAGGTAGCACCGCGAGCAACAACCGCGACCGCGCCTTTGGGAATGAGCTTGGCTGCGCTGCCTTCAAGGCCAGCGGTGGTAATCGACCTCTCCGTGTCCACAAGGTAGCGACCGGAGCAGTTCGACACGTCCTTGGCCGAAGCCCACTTCACTTCGCCGCCCCAATACGAGGCTTCAGACGTCTTTGGCGTCCCACCCGATAGCAGCCTCACCACGTTAAGTAGATGTGTGACCGCCCACCCCCTGGGGACCGGGCCGAGCTCGCTGTCGACGAGGTCGTCGTGGCCGTCGAAGTCGATGAACCAAGACTTGAAGAGGGCCTGCGCCATGTCCTCCAGCGTCCGGTTCATCTTCCGGTTCAGTTCGATCTTGTCGTCCAAGGCCCCAAGCACGGCGGCGATGCGGCGTTGCTCAGAAATAGGCGGCAGCAGGAAGCGATACGTGCGGATCTGGGAAGGGCTGATGTGAGGTACTGCGGTGCCCGTTTGGACACCAAGGACGTACTGAACAAAGGAACTGCTTCCAGTTACGTACCGAAGAAACCCGGTATCGAGTCGCTCAGAGCCTCGAAGTCGGGCGGTTCGCTGGACCAGCAGGGCAGGAACATCTCCGACTCCAATAGCTGCTCGCTTCAGTCCGGCGTCGATCCATGGACGATCCATCGCAAGTACAACGTCGCCTGGCGCCAGCCAGTATGATTCCAGCCCCGCGACCATCTCGCGTGGCCACCTTCGGACGTTGTCCCATCGGAGACTTCCCTGGACTACGTTATCCCCTCCCACCAGTCGCGGATCGCCCTTGTCCTGAGTGTAATACTGGCTCTTGAAGGGATAGCCCGTCAGAAGGTCTGCGACCTCTCCGAGTGAAGTTGGTTTCCACTCAGACCCCATACCCAATCCCCCCCAGCGCCGCCCGAATCGCCGCGTCCAACTTCACCCCCTCGGCCATCTGCCCCGAAAGCTCCCGAGTCAGCCGCGCCATCTTCTCGGCAAACACTTCGCCATCGTCCTCGACCTCCTCGGCCCCGACATAACGCCCCGGCGTGAGCACGAAGTCGTGACCCTGAATCTCCTCGAGCGTCGAGGATTTGCAGAAACCAGCGACATCCTCGTAGCGCCCACCCGCGGTGCGCCACGCGTGGTAGGTGTCGGCGATCCGAGCAACATCAACCGAATCGAGCACCCGGTGAACCCGACTCTCCATCCGCCCGAGCTTGCGCGCGTCGATGAAGAGCGTCTGGCCGCGCCGGTCGCGGTGGCCGCTCGCGGTCTTGCTGCGGGTCAGAAACCACAAGCAGACGGGGATCTGGGTCGCATAGAAGAGCTGACCGGGACACGCCACGATACAGTCCACGAGGTCGGCTTCGACGAGCTTCCGGCGGATCTCGCCTTCGCCCGACTGCTGCGACGACATCGAGCCGTTCGCGAGGACGAAGCCGGCTGTGCCCGTGGGGGCGAGGTGGTGGATGAAGTGCTGTACCCACGCGAAGTTGGCGTTGCCGGCGGGCGGCGTGCCGTACTTCCAGCGCACGTCGTTCTGGTAGCGTTCGCCGCCCCACTCGCTGATGTTGAAGGGCGGGTTGGCGAGGATGAAGTCGGCTCGCAGGTCGGGGTGTAGGTCGTCGCGGAAGGTGTCGGCGTGCTTCGAGCCGAGGTTGGCCTCGATGCCACGGATGGCGAGGTTCATCGCCGCCATGCGCCACGTGGTGAGGTTGCTCTCTTGCCCGTAGACGGTGAGCTGCTTCCGCTGGCCGTCGTGGGCCTCGATGAACTTGAGGCTCTGCACGAACATGCCGCCGGACCCACAGCAGGGGTCGTAGACGCGGCCTTTGTACGGCTCCAGCATCTCGACGAGCAGGCGCACGATGCTCGAGGGCGTGTAGAACTCGCCGCCGCCTTTCCCCTCCGAGCTCGCGAAGCGCGAGAGGAAGTACTCGTAGACGCGGCCCAGGGTGTCTTTGTCGCGGTGTTCCTTCGTGCCGAGCCCGATGCCGCTGACGAGGTCGATGAGCTTGCCCAGGTTGTGTTTGTCGAGGTTCGGCAGCGCGTAGACCTTGGGCAGGACGCCCTTCAGCTTGACGTTCTCCTTCTCGATCGCGTCCATCGCGTCGTCGATCACCTTGCCGATGGTCGGCTGCGTCGCTTGCGAGCGGATGTGGGACCAGCGCGCGGGCTCCGGCACCCAGAAGACGTTCTCGGCCGTGTACTCGTCCCGATCTTCGAGGAGCCCGGCGAGCTCGGCCTCACGCGCCCCCGGCTCGGCGATGAAGTCCCGATGCGTAGGGTCCTCGAGCGCCGACCGGATCGCCTCGCGGCGCTCTTCGAAAGCGTCTTCGATGTACTTGAGAAAGAGGAGTCCGAGCACGACGTGCTTGTACTCGGCCGGATCCATGTTGTTGCGAAGCAGGTCGGCGGTCGCCCAGAGCTTGTCCTCGAAGCCGAGGCTGCCCGTCCGCTCCGCTTTCGCCGTGCCAGCCGCATCGGCACGCTTCGGCTTGGCCGCGCGAGGCACCGGCGCGACCGGAGTCTCCGCCCCGAGCAGCGGCAACGACGCTTGAACGGGCGCGGCGACGGACTCGATGGGCGCGCCCTGGAACAGGGCACGAAGCCGCGCGACGTCGTCCGCCGCCGGCGCGCGTTTGCCGACCTCCCACTGCGAGACGTAGGCCTGATTGGTGCCCACCGCACTCGCCAGCTCGGCTTGAGAGAGCCCGAGCGCCTTCCGGCCCGCGCGAATCCAGCTTCCGTCGCTCACGTCATCTCCTCACTATCCGATTCGCTCGTCATGGGCCCGACAACGCCTGCACTCAGCCCATGCGGCGCCGAGCTTACCTCAATCTTCGTTTCGACGCTCTCCGCCGCCACGCTCGCAGCAAGTCGCGTAGGGCGCCGCCACACGGGACGCCTCGTCAGTCATCGACGTGCGCTCTGACGGCCACCACGCTCCCCGACGTCACCTCGGCTCTGATGGACCCGCCAAACGGGGTGTTTGGTCTCCCCCCGAGGTTGTCGTCCATTCCGGCGTCACCGTCTCTTGCGTAAGGGCGCCAAAGGCGTGCGAGAGCGCCACCACGTCCGCCGTGCACCTCGGCTCGCTGCTGGCGCCCCCCAGCCCTCGGTTACGTGTTCATGCCGAGCTTCGCCGTGCGGGCTGGCCTGCGCCGGCCCACGATGCCGAGCCCTTAGCTAGCGGAACATCTTGTTCCTGACTTCGAGGGTCGCTTCCAGGACTGGGAGGACCGCCAAGTCCTTGGGTCGACCGGCGGCCCGCTTTGACGCAATGACATCTTCGAGCGAGGCCGCGATGACGACCACGCCGCCGACATCGATCGCCGAAGCGCGGGACTTGACCGACTCGAACTTCATTCCGGCCGAAAGAGACACGACGAAGTCTAGGTCGACCTCGAGGCCGACCGCCCGCCGGACCATCGAGGCTGGCTCGAATGGCCGGGAGATGTGGACGCCCAGAAGATCGGCGAGTCGCTTCAGCTTCTCGTCATTCAGTCGTGTGTCCCGGATGAAGTAATCGATATCGAGCGTCGTCACCGGCGCGCCGTGAAGGGCGGCCGCGACGTTACCGATGATGATCGCATCGAGTCCGACGGCGGCGATGGCGCGTTGCACCGTCTGCAATACGAGCGTGTCAGATTGCATAGCCTCCCATCGGGAGACGACGGAGGAGAAAGCGCCGCGGCACGGAGCTCGGCCGAAGAAGACTCGTCACGATCTGATGCAGGTCGTCTGCGGCGACGGATGGAAGCAAGGGAGCGAGCCGAGCGCACTCCTCTTCCACGGCCCTCGCCCATGCGCGGGAAACTTCGGGATCGGCTCTGGGAGGGGCTTGCTGCACCACAGCCACGATATTCGTGGGAGCGAAGCGCCGCAAGGAAGGAAGGTCAGTCCATCCTCACGTCATCATGCCAGCCCGGAGGAAGAGGCCCGGCCGGAAGTCCTTTACCACCGCCCCCGGACGCGCGAGGCTCCCCGGCCATGAAGCACCTCCCCTCCGTCGCGACGGCCCTCCTCCTTCTGGCTCCAGCCGCCCTCGTGTCCTCGTGCAGCGAGTCTGCGAGCGACGACGGCGGGTCCGGAGACGCCTCGAGCGGCGGGGAGACGCCGGACGCCCTCGCCGTCGACGACGATTCCAGCACGACGGACGTCGACGAAGACGACCTCGACGTCGCCCCCGAGCCAGTGACTCGGTTCCGCTTCGAGCCCCTCGAGCTCACCGACGTCCCGCCGATGTGGGGGGCCATCACCGCCGGCCCGCTGCTGGTGGGCGGGGTCGATGGGCTCCAGAAAGTGCGAGAGGGCGTCTTCTCGGCGAAGTTCTCCCCCGGTGGTGCCTCCGCTCGCCCCGTCGGCGTGCTCGACATGCCTCGCTACTGCGCGTGCGCCATCGCCGACATGGGCCGGAACACCCTCCTGGTGATCGGGGGGCGGGACGCGGCCTTCGTGGATGCGCCCAGCGCGAGCCTCGTCGACCTGACCGCCGGTACGTCCGAGCCCGTTGACGATGCCGGGGCCGCCGACTACCCCGTCGGGTGCAGCGCGTTCTTCTCGCCGCCCAAAGATCTGGGCTACGTGTACGGCGGGCTGAGCGGCGCCAAGCAGGCCTTCAGTGCCACGACCCACCGCTGGGACCCGGTGGCCGGGACCCTGACCGCGCTCGAGGTCGCCGGTCCGCCCGGCCGCTACGATGCCTCCGTCCGGGTCATGAACGACGGGGACGCGCTCCTGGTCAGCGGCATGGGGCTCGCGAGCGGCGTGGTCTTCTACCAGGACCTGTGGCGCTTCGACGTCGACACCGAGACCTGGGGCGAGATCATCCCGGTCTCGACCGAACGGCCGCCCGGTCGGCGCTACGGCTGGAGCGCCCTATCGCCGGACGAGTCGATCCTGGTCTACGGCTACGGCTCGGACGCGCCCAACGGGAGCTCGGTGCTCGGCGACATGTGGGCCTTCACCTTCGCGACCGGGCAGTGGGCTCCGCTCGACCTCGACGGGGAGCTGCCGGCGCCCCGGGGGTTCATGCCCAACTGGCAGATCGGGGGCGACGACGCCGGCATCCTGGCCTTCGGGAGCGAGGAGAACCTCAACGTCTACGATGACGCCTACATCCTGAAGGTGCCGGACGACCTGCGTGGCGCCTGGCATTGATGACGAACAGAGCGGTGGGAGCCGGCGGGAGCATCGCCCGACGTCGCCACTCTCGGGTCGGCCTTGGCTCTCGCGGTGAGCGCGGGCTGACGCGATCGGCCGCAAAGACGGCAAACCCGCTTGGCCGAGAGGCCGAGCGGCCCCTGCCGAGGCTTGTCACCTTCCCGATCTCGCCTCGTCTCTAAGGGAACTGCCAAGCTCGCTGCTCGGTCTCCTGCCGGCCTCGACGTCTAAGCCAGCGTCGCCGTCTCCCGCGCGGGCCTCCCGACGACATCGCTCCCGCGCCCCCGTTGCACAGCGGATGCACTTGTCATAGCCTGACGGCGCATCCACTTGCGGAGTACGGTCGTGTCAACCCAATCGTCAACGTCGGCTTTGCTGGCGACCCTGATCGCCCTCGCCGGCTGTGAAAGCGAGCGCACCAAAGGCAGCGGCAAGACCGGCGGCGCCGACACCGCTTCGGCTGGTGACTCGGCGGGCGCTGGCGACACGGCCAACGCGAGTGGCGGCGATGGTGGACTCGGCGTTCTGGAGCCCTACGTCGGTATCTGCAGCCGCCTCGCGAGCTGTGTGGGCTCCGCCTACGCCGACCTGCATCAGTGCAGCACGACGCTTCTCAGCGTCGGCGGCCTCGGACAGGCCGTCTTCACCGACGATGTAGAGGACATCGCTCTCTACCTCGTTCCGTTCAGCGTGCGCGCCTGCATCGACGCCGCGACGAGCTGCAGCGCCGTGAGCGCGTGCCTCGTGGGTACGAACCCGAAGGCCTGCGATGGTCCCGTTAGCGGCTGCGATGGCGATGCCATGCCGTTCTGCCTCACGACACCGGGCTCGCCGGACAGCGCATCGGTCTGGCGGCTCGACTGTCGCGGTTTTGGTCTCGATTGCCAATCGATGAAGGGGCAAGCGATGTGTGTGCGCTCGTGTTCAGCCACCGGAATGAGCTGCACCGACGGGGTCGTGTCGATCTGCGAGTCTGGGTTTGGGCTCGACCTCGACTGCCGGGCGCAGGGACGCACTTGTGTCCCCGGACCCGTATCCGACTTCGAGAGCGCGTGCTCCGGGACCGGACCGAACTGCGACGCCACTGGCGCGCCGCGTTGTGATGGCGCCGTCGCCGTCCGCTGTATCGGCGGCAAGGAGCACCGGGAGGACTGCGGTGCCCTTGGACGAGAGTGCGCCGTCCAGGACGACTTCGGCGAGCCTGCAGCGCGTTGCGTCCCAGCCACCGCGACGACGTCGTGCACGGACGGTGTCCTGAGCATCGTGACGCCACTGAAGACGTTCTCGACGACCTGCGCCCAGCTTGGCCTCTCCGAGTGCGAGCAGAACGCGTGGTGTACGTTCTAGGAGGATGATGATTTTCGGACCGAGCTGGCCGAAGCGATTCCCCGCGGAGCAAGGAGGATGTCGAGTGACGCCCAGAGGGTA
>JADMJS010000176.1 GCA_018780435.1 Myxococcales bacterium | reverse complement strand
TGTCGACCATCGCGACCGACTCGTCGAGCGTGAGACCGCTCTCCGTGAGCGCCGCGGTGAGGTGGCCGCGGGCGTCCGCGATGAAGCGGTCCATGTCGGTCAGGGGCACGAGAGCGGATCGGCTGACCTGACCACCGGCGGCGATGGCGCCGAGCGGGACGATACCCGCACCATCTTCTTCGACCCGAACGAGGAACGCGGCCGGGATGACGTCTGCGGCATGGTCGTTCCAGACTTGAAGCTCGTCCGAATCACCGGGCACCGACACCGTTCGAACGGGGAGGCTGAAGCGGCCGAGCCCGCGGTAGAAGATGAAGTGTTCGTCCTCGCCATTCGGCCCACGCAGCGGCGTGGCGGCGGGGACCCGGCGAGACGGTGCCCAGATGTCGCTCTCGCTGACGACGGGTGGCGCGAAGCCGTCGGGATTGAACGCGACGGTCCAGGTCATCGAGCCCCCACCGAGGGTCTCGGCGCCGTTCAGAGCCCCGACGGGCGGCTCCCACGCGGTCGCCTCCGGGAACCATTGGGAAATGACGCCCTTGGGGAAGTCCACGCGCACGGTCGCCACGGCGTTCCCGGCCTCGTCCTTCGGAGTGCCGTGGAAGTAGATGACCGGCGTCTCCATCTTCTGGGTGACGCCGACCGGGACGATCTCGAGACACTTGCCGAAGCCCCAGCACATGCCACCCCGGCCGTGTACGAAGGACGGCAGTGGCTCCTCCTCATGATGGAGCCCCTCCATGTCCTTCCCGTCTGGGCTTTGCACCGACGTGAAGGTCCCCCATTCGTGGACCTCGAGCGGCGGAACGAGGAACGCGGTCGGCAGGAGGAGCTCACCGAAGAGCACGTCCCAGCTCGGCACCTCACCCTCGGGCAAGAGGCTGCTGAAAGGTGGCGACGCGCCGGCTGTCTTCGAGACAGGCACGTCGCTCGCGGTCGAGGCCGGTGTCGAGACCGGACCCTTCCCGCGCACCTCGACCCCACCTTGCACGCTCGCCATCTCGCCGGGAACACTTCCGCCGCACGCCATGACCCATGTGAGTCCCAGTCCAGCCCATCGTCGCATCGTCGTCACTCCTCGGGCCGCTCAGTGGCCCAACCGCGTGGGAACGGAGCAAGCCGCGTTCCAGGCCGGATGCCGCGAAATCACTGACTTCTTGGCCGGAACCTCGTAATCAGCGCTTCCATTCATGAGCTGCGTGCCATCACAGATTACATCCGTTCGCACGTTCAGCCGCACCTGTGCGAACTCGTGCGAACGCGAGGGCGAAAGCGCCCACAATACTGAGAAATCCGATGAAAACGATTCGCGCGCTCCGCTTCAAGCTGTGTTAGACCATGGCCTCGAACTTGAAGCAGGCTGGCCATCGTACGGGGGTTCCTCCGCAACGGCGGTCATGGGAACCCTGCTCATTGACCCCGCTCGACAGGAGCCCCCTATGAAGAAGAACGTCCTCGTCTCCATCCCCGCCCTCGTCGCGACCGCCTGTTTCGCCTTTGCCGCGGTCGGTTGCGCGAACCCCTGCAAGGATCTCGAAGCGAAGAAGGCCGACTGCGCCAAGGCCGGCGAAGCGGGCAAGGCGATCTGCGAGATGGGCATCGACACGGTCGTCAAGGCCGGCAACAAGGACGCCTGCAAGGCGACGCTGGACGGCCTCAACGCGTCGATGCCGGCCGCGAAGTGATCCCCGGGCGGTCAGCGAGCTGCTGACCGCGTACGGGCCCTCTCTCCGGTGTCCCCCCATCGACGTCGATGGCCTCACCCGTGCGCCCGACGTGCACCATCTGGGCGTTGTCTCAGAAGAGGAAGAGCAGCGGCACGCCGACCAGGAGCGAGAGCAAGGTCGAGAGGACGCCGAAACGAAGGTACTCCATGAAGCCGAGCGCGTAGTGCGAGCGGGCCTTCTCGGCCACGATCAGGTTCGCGACGCTGCCGACCAGGGTCAGGTTTCCGGCGACGGTCGACGTGAACGCGAGCAGCACCCACCCGGTCTCGACGCTGGCGCTCCCGCCGAGGCCGCCCAACGAGGGCCCAAGGACGGCGACCAGCGGGACGTTCGACACGATGTTCGAGCCCACCGTCGAGAAGGCCGTGAAGGCGGCGACACCACCGGCCGAGTCGAGCGCAAGCGCCGAGCCCGCGGCGGCGAATACCGCGTCGACAAGGCCAGTGGCCCGGAGTCCCTCGACGAGCACGAAGAGCCCCGCGAAGAAGACGAGGAGCGGCCAGTCGACGGCGCGCACGGCGTCGTCGGCGTCGTCGCGCCGAAGCAGCAGGAGCGCTCCCGCCCCCGCGACGGCCGCCAGGGGCAACGCGACGCCGCCGAAGAAGGCCGCGACGACTCCGATGAACACCACGGCGGGGAGGCGAGCAGCGTCGGGGAACGGTGAAGGGGCCTGAGACGCCAACGAAGACGCGGCGTTGGCGGCGGTCGATGCACCACGCAGCAGCCGCGCCCCACGATAGAGCCAGAGCAGGAGCGCGATGTTGAGGGCGACGGCGACGGTGACCGCCACCAGCGACCGCCCGACGAAGGCGCCGAACGAGAGCCCGCTCATGCTGCCGATGAGCATGTTCTGGGGGTTGCCGACCAGCGTCGCGGCGCTCCCAAGGTTGGCGCTCGACGCGAGGGCGAGGAGATACGGCGCGTACGAGAGCCCGAGCCGCTCGCAGAGGAGCACGACGGCCGGCGTGAAGACGAGGCAGATGGTGTCGTTCACGAGGAAGGCCGAGAGCAGCGCCGAGCCCACGGAGAGCACGATGAGAAAGCGGCGCGCGGCCGCGACGTGGACGGGGCCCGGGTGCCTCGCCGCGCGGCCGGCGAGCCAGTCGAGGGCGCCACCGCGAATGAGGCCGTCCGAGAGGACCATCATCCCGAAGAGGAGGAGGAGCGTCTCGCCGCTGATGGACGCGAGCGCCGTAGGGAGGTCGAGCGCTCCGGACGCGACCATCGCGACGGCCCCAATGAGCGCGGCCCCGGCACGACCGACGGGGAGCAGTCGCGTATTCGGGAAGGCGATGAGGAGGTAGGCGAGGACGAAGATCGCGACCGCGGCGATCACGGCGGGAGCCCGGAGGATGGCACGCTGGCGACGTCACGACAGAGCGAGAGCAGCGTGCGCGCGTTCGGGACCTGTTTGAAGCCGTGCACCGGACCGGGGAGCGCCGGGAGCGCGCCGTCGCCGGCCTTCTCGCTGGTCGCAATGGCCAGGACGAGGTTCTTGGGGCCGATGCGCCGGAGGACCTCCCAGCGCCGCTCGAAGGCCGCCCGGCGCCAGCGCCACACGATCTCGATGAGCGCTTCCCGGCCAGTCTCCGGATCGCGGAGCACGAGGTCGGGTAAGAGGACGTGTTGACCGTCGAGAACGACGAGCTCGCCGTCGAACGAGACCTGCCAGGGCGCGGCGAGGGTCGTGAGGCGCTCGGCGAGGGCCGTCTCTTCGGCGGCCGTCCACATGCCGGTCTCTCGGCGCAAGGGCTGGAGGCCGAGCTCGGGGCCGAGCTTCAGGAGGCCGGCGCGCGTCTTGAAGATGCAGTCGCCGGTAAGGGACCAGTCGGTGTCGTGGAGGAGCGCCGGGAGCACGTTAGCGAACTGAACGCCGTACCGCGCCGAGGACGTGAGCGGGCTGCCGGGCCCGTCGATCTGAAGGGTCCAGACGCCGTCCTGTCCAGCGACCGTGAAGAGGAGCCGCTGAAACTTGAGCGCACGCATGAGCGCACGGAGCCGCTTGGGCGACGGCCGCGTGAGAGTGAGGGTCATCGACCGCGCCGCGAGCAGGAGCCCTTGAGCGAGGCGAAGGTCGTAACGCGCCAGCAGCGCTTCAGGGGAGATGTCCGGTGTGGCGCCAAGGCGGGCCGCCGAGGGGAGGTCGGCGTAGAGCGATTGTTCGATGGCCTCGGTCGTGGACGCGAGCTCGGCGGCGACGGCCGCCACCACCTCGGCCCGAGCGACGGGGCCGAGCGGTTGTCTCGGCCCCGCCAGGGCGAAGAGCTTGCTGCGGACGAGGCCGGGGTCATGCGGCGACGCCATCTTCTCGTCGACGTCGTCGAGGAGGACCGAGACCAGCCCATGGACGAGCCGCTCGTCCCGGTGAATCGACGCGGCGTCCTTAAGCTCGGCCTCGAGCACGTCGCGCGTCTCGCCTTCGAGCGAGCGCACGAGCTCGATGACCTGTTCGGCGACCACGAGATGCTCCCGCGGGTCGAGGAAGCCGGGCTTCACGACCCCGCCGTGGACCCGGAAGCGGAGCAGGTTCCCGGTCAACATCAGCGGCCACCTTCGGGGCGCTGGCCCTCACCGCGTCGGCGCTCCGACGTGGACTCCTCGACGGTGTCCATGGCGACGAGCTCGTAGCAGACGGCGCGCTTGTTCTCGGCCCGACGGAGGAGCCGACCGACGCGTTGGGTGAACTCACGCGTGGACGCCGAGCCGCTCACGATGATGCCGATCGAGACGTCGGGCATGTCGACGCCTTCGTTCAGGACGTGGCTGGTCCCGACGACACGATAGGTGCCAGCGGCGAGGCGGGCGAGGGTCTCCACTCGCTCGGCCTTCGGCGTGTGGTGCGTGATGACGGGGATCAGCATGCGGCGCGAGATGTCGAGGATGGTGCGGTTGTCGTCGGTGAAGACGATCGCCTTCTCCCCGTCGTGGTCGGCCAGGATGTCGGCGATGGCGGCGTACTTGGCTTCGGCGGTCTGGAGTATCGCCTTGTAGGCTTCGTAGGAACGACTGACCTGTCGCCCCTCGGCGGTGCTGGACATGCGCTTTCGGATCTCGCCGAAGCCGCGCTTCCGGACGTCCGGCGGCTGGCGAGCGAGCCACCGCGAGAAGATGGCGCGATGGTCGTCGTAGGACAGCCGCTCGGCTTCCGAGAGGGGCACGGGGAAGACCACGAGCTCGTATTCGGCCAGGATGTCGCCGACGAGTGCGTCACGTTGGACTCGGAAGACCTCGTGACCGAGGAGGCGGTCCAGTAGCTCGTGCGAGCCGTCCGCCCGCTCCGGAGTCGCCGTGAGACCGAGTCGGAAGGGGGCGATCGAGAGCTCCGCGGCGAGCGAATACTTTGGCGCCGGGAGGTGGTGACACTCGTCGAATACGATGAGCCCGAAACGATTGCCGAGCCGAGCCATGTGGTTCGACGCGGAGTCGTAGGTGACGACCGTGAGCGGCAGCACCTCGAACTGGCCGCCACCGATGGCGCCAACGGGCTCACCAAAGGCGCCACGGAGGACTTCGACCCACTGCGTCAGGAGGTTGATGGTCGGGACGACGACGAGCGCCGAGCGCTTGGCCCGCTCGATGGCGAGGATCGCGAGGTAGGACTTGCCTGCGCCGGTCGGGAGCACCACGAGGCCGCGCCCACCCGCGGCCCACCAGCAGCGGAGCGCGTCGACCTGATGTTCGAAGGGCACCCGCTCGAGCTGAGAGACGAAGGGTCGCTTCTCGTAGTCCGCAGCGGCGTCGGTGACGGTGACACCATGCTCACGCAGGTAGAGGTGCGCGTCCCGGTAGGCGCACGCGAGCGCCCGAAAGCGGCCGCCGGCTCGACGATCCCGCTGAAAGCCGGGTGGTACGACCTCGTCGGGCAGAGACGCCGGCTCAAGCACGAGCGTGCCTTCGTCGAAGCGCAGGACTGCCGAGAGCGGTGCACCCGCCGTATCGGGTGTGGGCGCCACCGTGGATGCAGTCGCGACTGCCATCGAGTCCTGATCGTGTTCGCCCATGGGCCGCGCGTTATCTCGGACGCGAAGCGCTGGGTCAAACGCAATTCGTCACCTCATTTTGGGGGGCTTTACAGCGACGCCCGAGTCGCTATTCTGCAGGCCTGCCTTCCACCCGGCACCGTACCCGTGAACGGGGACCCTGCCGCGACGATGGCTCCGATCCCGGAGCGAGGCGCGAGTCGCCCCACCCGGTTCAGCTCCGAACGATGGGGACGGCGCGGCCACCCTGGAGGTCAATCGAGCCCGTGATCAAGGAGTTCAACCGATTCCAGCTCGAGGCCACCAAGCTGGGGCGTTCGGTCGTCTTCCAGGTGACGGTCTTCGAGAAGAACGAGCGTAACCGCCGCCGGCTCTTCGCCGAGACGCAGTGCTCGGACCCTCTCCACTTCATCATCCAGTTCATCATCCGCGAAGCGCCGACCTTCGAGGATCTGCTCGACAAGTTCGTCCAGCAGCTCACCCATCGCGGCTTCACGCCGATTCGTTTTCGCCTCCGCGACGGCGGACGCTGGGGCGAGTGGTCGCCGATCGACGGCAGCTACTCCGCCCCGCCCGCGCGCGAGACGGCCTGATTCCCTGATCAACGCGCCGGTGTCTTGAGAGATGGGCGTTCCGGAAACGGCGCCTGTACCCAAGTGGCTCTCCAAGAGGTAGGCTCGGCAGTTCCAAAAGCCGGTCTTGAGTGCCGACGAGCTCCCGCAGGAATCGAGGGGAGAAGGCCGACCGGACTGGTCGCCGCCGGACGCAGACGCCGAACGGCGAGCTCTGGTTCGCTCCCCCAGGAGGCCGCATGCCGCACGACGTCATTTTTGTCCACGGAATGTTCATGACCCCGAAGAGCTGGGCGGCCTGGATCGCGCGCTTTTCGGAGTACGGATACCGGTGCCACGCCGTGGCCTGGCCGGGCCACGAGGGAGAGCCCCGGGCCCTGCGGGCAGCGCCCCCGGAGATCCTGCGTACCACGACTCTCCGTGACGTCATGGAGACGCACCGCGCGTTCATCTCAACCTTGCCGCGGAAGCCCATCGTGGTCGGCCACTCGGTCGGCGGCCTGATCGCACAGCGGCTGCTGAACGAGGGACTCGTGGAGGCGGCTGTCGCGCTCGATTCCGCGCCGCCCAAGGGGATCCTCGCCGCGAAGTGGAGCTTCTTTCGGGCCAACCTTCCGGTCGTCAATCCCTTCGCGGGCAGCCGGCCGTTCCAGTTCACGCTCGAGCAGTTCCACTACGCCTTCTGCAACACGATCTCGCTTGAGGAGACTCGGCCGGTCTTCGATGCGCTCGTCGTCCCCGAGAGCCGAAAGGTTGCCCGCGGTCCCGCAGGGCCCGAGGGCGTCATCGATTTCGCGAAGGCCCACGCGCCCTTGCTGATCATTGGCGGTGAACGCGACCACATCGTGCCGTGGCAGCTGAACGAGAAGAACTTCCGAGCGTACAAGGATCCCGGCAGCGTCCGTGAGTTCAGGGTGTTTCCGGACCGCGATCACTTCTTGTGTGGTCAGCGCGGCTGGGAGGAGCTCGCCGATTACATTCACGGATGGCTCCAGACGAGCCTCCCGAAAGGTCCATAGAGGGGCCCCCTGGCGGCGCTGAGGGCTGGGTCGAAATGGGCCTCTAGAGCGGCGCCGTCACGCCGGCCAGCCACACCCGAGTCACCGAATCCACGAGCGGCGCCAACGTCGTATTCACCCACGCGTGGTACTCGTCCACCCAGGCCCGTTCGTCGGCCCGCAGCAGCGTGACGTCGATCAGTTGACGGTCGATGGGCGCGAGCGTGAGCGTCTCGAAAGCGAGCATCTCCTTCTCGCCGCCCGCGATCTCGGCTTTCTTCACGGTGACCAGGTTCTCGATGCGGATGCCGTAGCCGTCGGTCTTGTAGTAGCCCGGCTCGTTGGACAGGATCATGCCGGCTTCGAGCGGCGCCGTGACGGCGCGGCGGCTCATGTTCTGCGGCCCTTCGTGGACGGCGAGATACGCGCCGACGCCGTGGCCCGTGCCGTGTTCGTAGTCGAGGCCGACCTCCCAGAGCGCGAGGCGCGCGAGAGCGTCGAGCTGACCACCCGACGTCTTGTGCGCGAAGATGGCGCGCGCGACCGCGATGTGGCCCTTGAGAACGCGCGTGAACCGATCGGCCATCTCGGCGGTCGGAGTGCCGATGGCGACGGTGCGCGTGACGTCGGTGGTCCCATCGGGGTACTGCGCGCCGCTGTCGATGAGGTAGAGCGTGCCGGGGAGGATCGCCGCGTCCGACTCGGGCGTGGCGCGATAGTGGACGATGGCGCCATGCGCTCCGGCGCCGGAGATGGAGTCGAAAGACAGGTCGCGGAGCAGTGGCGACTCGGCGCGGAAGGCCTCGAGGCGGTCGCTCGCTTCGATCTCCATGATGGGTTTGCCGGATGACGCACGTGCGAGCACGTTCTGATCGAGCCAGCAGAGAAACCGCGTGAGCGCTGCGCCGTCTCGCCGGTGCGCGGCCCGGATCCCCTCGAGCTCGGTCGCGTTCTTGCGCGCTTTCGGTAGCTGGCAGGGGTCCTTGCCTTCCACGAGCGTCGCGCCAGCCTTTTCGAGGGTACGCGCCAGGATGGCAGGGCAGGACGCGCCTTCGATCTGCACGCGAAGCTGTGAACGCCCGAGGTCGCCGAGCAGCCCGAGCAGAGCCTCGCGCCGATGAAGGCGCACCTCGGCCCCAAGCCATTGACGGGTGGGCTCCGTGAGCTTCCGTGGGTCGACGAAGAGGTCGACCGTGCCGTCCGCGTGGAGGACGGCGAAGGAGAGCGGCAGCGGCGTGTGGGGTACGTCGCCGCCGCGGATGTTCAGCAGCCACGCGATGGAGTCGGGCAGCGTGATGAGGGCGGCGTCGACCTTGGCCGTGAGCAGCTCGTCTCCGAGCTCGTGGCGCTTGAGATCCGGGTTTTTGCCCGCGAGCTCGGTCGGATGGGGAAATACCGGAGCGACCGGGGTCGGCGGCTGCTGGGCCCATGAGGCGTCGAGCGGATTGGTCTCGACCAAGACCACCTGCGCACCGAGCTTTCCGAGCTCCTTCTCGATGGACTTCACTTCGTTCTGCGAGTGAAGCCACGGATCGAGCCCGAGCCGGAAGTCTTTGGGGACGATCCCGTCGGTCTTGCCGCTCAAGAGCGACTTCAGCCAGTCGATCGGCGGATTGTCCGTGAGGGACTGGATCTCGAAGGTGCCCGCGTCGACCTGCTGCTTCGCTTGGAGCGTATACCGGCCGTCCACGAACACCGCAGCCCGGCTGAGGAGGAACACGGCGGCGCCGGCGGAGCCCGTGAAGCCGGTCGAATAGCGCAGCCGCTCGGCACCGGCGGGGACGTACTCCCCCTGGTGCTCGTCGGCACGCGGAACCCAGAATGCGCTGAGATTACGCCGACGTAGCTCATCGCGCAGGCCCACCACGCGGTCGCGCGTCCATGGCGTCGGTTCGATGGCCGCCCGCGCGGTGTCGATGGCGTGAGTGAGGAGGCGTCGATGGTCGTCGCTGAGGGCGCCCCCGAAGAGCGCGAGGGTGGCCGCGTCATCCCGCGGTGGCGGTGCCGCGGCGACAGCACGGACCAGGGCCTCTAGCTCGCCGAGCGGAAGTGAGAGGGTGGCGGCGAGGGAGGAGAGGGCTTCGCTCATGACGACTCCGGGCTAGGTGCGACGCGCCCGGTACAGCCAGGCCCGCATCCCCGGAATCCTTGGGGACGCAGGCCCTGCTGTCAATCCAGTACGAAAGCCTCCGCTCGCTCGGCGAGCATGGACGTTAGGCATCTTCCGTAAATAATCTGTTCGATTTGCCTCGCGTCGCATCCCCGCCCGGACCCTTCCAAGTCCTCGAAATACGGGGAGTATGTCT
>JADMJS010000311.1 GCA_018780435.1 Myxococcales bacterium | reverse complement strand
TGGTCACGAGGTTCGGGATGAAGTTGGTCCAGAAGTGGTCGCCGAGCCAGCCGATGGGCGGGATCCCGATGGTGCCGAGCAGGCTGTTGATAGGACCGTCTTCGCCGAGGAAGAGGCTACGCCAGAGGAGCGCCGTGATGTAGGAGGGAACCGCCCACGGGAGCACGAGGAGGACGCGGTAGATGCGCCGCCCGGCGAGGCCCGGCCGGTTCAGGAGCAGCGCGAGGCCGAGGCCGATGGCGACGTGCAAAAACACGTTGGCGACCGTCCAGAAGACCGTGACGCCGAGCGTGCGCCAGAAGTGGATGTCGGCCGTGTCGGACGGCGCCACGATCTCCACGAAGTTCCCAAACCCGATGAACTCATAGGCGTTTCCTTCGAGGTGGTAGTGGTAGAACGCGAGGCCGATCCCCATCGTGAACGGCGCGACCACGAGCACGACGAGGCCCACGACGGCCGGGGTCACGTAGGCGTAGACGCCCGGATCGCGGACGACGTTGTGCACGAGGCGCAAGATCGGCAGGACGAGCGCCGCGAAGAGCAGCGCGAAGCCGAAGGCCCAGGGCAGGAGCGCCCAGTCGTACGGCGCCGCGAGGGCGTCGGCGACCTCCGGGTGGAGCTCGACGGTCGCCTTCACGTCCGGGAGGCCCGCGACGGTGCTCGGCATGTCGGCCGGCGCGAGGCCGAGGTGATCGCGCGTCAGGCGTAAGGCGCCATCCGGGCTCCAAAGCTCACGGCCGGCAATAGGCGAGACCAGCGCCCACTCGCCGCCCGCGTCCGCCGCCTTCTGCACCGTGAGGAGATCCCGGCTGCGGGCTTCGAGCTGCCACTGGACGGCGGTGTGCTCGGAGGTCGCGGACAAGAAGGGGACCGCGATGGCGAGCGGGACGAGCGCGCCCACGAGGGCATTTCGGGTTCCGCGCGGCCGAAACGAGAGCTGGTAGTCGAGATAACCGAAGACGGCCAGCGTGAGGAGAGCCGCGACGAAGGGCCAGAGTGGGAGCGGCGCGGCCGGCGCCGGGATCCGCAAGAGCGCCGCGGCGAGGCCGATGAGCCCCTGCCCGTCGGGCGTTCGGACCGGCGCGTAGGCGGCGAGACGCAACTTCCCCGCCTCGGCGTCCGAGACCTCGGTCAACTCCGCGAGGCGCAACGGGCGCGCGCGCTCGGCGTCCGACCCAAAGCGTGACTGAAGGTGATTCGTGCGGTCGAGGACCGGCCGGTCCATGTCGGCGATGGCGCCGGGCTCTCCACCCGAGGCGGCCCCGCCGTCGAGCGCGTAGATGGTCGAGGCCTTGCGGCGCACCCCGAACGCGTCGGGCCGTCCGGCGTCGACGACGACGAGGCGATGAAGGTCCGGGTGCGACGTCGCGAGCGCGGCCCCGAAGGCCACGAGCGCGGGGCTACGAGTCCCGTGGCTGGATTCGGCGAGCCGCGCCGCGCCACGCGCGACCCCGAGCGCCTGAAGGAGTGCCCGGTCTTCGAGGAGGCCGCGTTCGAAGCGCTGAACGGACCACGCGACTCCGCTCGCGACCACGAGCGCGAGCACGGCGACCACGAGGAGCCGCACCCGCGGTCCAGGGAGAGGGTGCGGCTCGGGCGCCGGGCGGGCGGCAGCGGGGCGACAGGACGCGAGGCTCACGGAGTGCCGGCGCCGCCCGCGGCCCGCGCCATGTCGGCGTCGATCTTCTTCTGGGCTGCCTTCAGCGCGTCCGCCGGCGAGGTGTCGCCCGAGATGACGGAGAGGAGGGCGTCGTTGTACGGCGTCCA
>JADMJS010000540.1 GCA_018780435.1 Myxococcales bacterium | reverse complement strand
GAGCTCGCGACGCGCGACATCTCGGTCAAGACGATGGGCGACACCCTCGGCTTCGTCTCGGACATTCTGCGCCGTAACCGCAAGTCTCTCCGGGAGCTCGCGCGTCGACGCCGCGAGCTCGAGCCTGAGCTGGCCGCCCGAAATGCCAAGCGCGCTGAGCTGGCCGTGCAGAGCCAGCTCCGTAAGTGCACGGTGTTTCTGGAGATCGAGGGTAGCGGTCGCGCGACGCTGAGCCTGACCTATCTCACGCCGGGCGCGACGTGGGAGCCCACGTCGGAGCTCCGCGTCGTCGGAAACGGTCAGAAGGTCGCGCTGGCGCAGTACGCGACCGTGGTGCAGACGACGGGCGAAGATTGGGATCGAGCGGCGCTGTCGTTCTCGACTCAGCGCCCAGGCGAGATCCTCGACGTCCCACAAGTCGGTGGGCTCCTGCTCGGCCGCGGCGGCGCCGGGCTCGGCGACATCCTCGGCAAGATGGACGAGAGCTTCGGGCGGGCCGCGCAGTTCTATGACCAGCAAAACGAGGTCGTGGCCCAGAACCGCATGGACTGGGCAGACAACATCCAGAATCAACGAGGCATTCAGTCCCGCGTCGCGGCCCGCTTCGCCCAGATCGCGGTGCGCGGCACGACGGCACACTTCACGGCGCGCACGCCGCGCAACGTCCGCGCCGACGGCCGTCCCGTCCGCGTCCCCATCTCAGCGTCCGACCTGGCCGCCACGGTCCGCCTCGTGGGCGTGCCGGAAGCGTCCCTCAACGTCGTTCGGACGGCCGATCTCGTGAACGAGACGGCGCAGCCCATCCTGCCCGGGCGAGTCTCGCTCTTCGATGACGGTGCCTTCGTCGGCACGAGCGAGTTCGACTTCGTGGCGCCCGGCGAAAAGTTCTCGACCTTCCTCGGCATGTACGACCGATTGAAGCTGGGTCGAGGCCTCGATCGCAAACGCAGCGCCCTGGAGCGTGGTCACAAGCGTACCTCTCTCTCGATCTCTTACGAGATCACGGCCGAGAACCTGTCGGATCAGCCGGTCACCGTCGAGCTCGCCGACCGGGTCGCCGTCTCGCAGATCGACGACATCGAAGTGGATGACGTCGAGATCCCGAAGGGCGCGTCGCAGGACGCCGACGGCGTCGTCAAGTGGACTGCCACCATCGGCCCGAAGCAGATCGCCTCCTGGCGCATCTCCTACACGCTCGACTACCCGAACGATCTCCTGGCTCGCCCCCGGCAGGAGATCCAACGGAAGTCGATGTCGCCGTCGGCGGCGCCAGAGGGCCCGTCGCTCTACGATCAGATCGAGCAGCTCGAAAAGTCGCTCTGATTCGCTGGGGAATTTCGGGCTACAGCGTACCGCCTGAACCGGCTACAATCGTCGCGCCCCGTCGGGCCCGTTCGCGCCAATATGGGCGCCTCCGCGGCCCCGAGGTGTGCGGGTAAGACATGGAGCGACGGCGCGTTTCGGCATCTCTCATGTTCGTCGCCAGTGTGGTTCTGGCTGGTGCTTGTAGCGACGCGGCGGCGCCCATCGTGAGCTCCAAGAAGGACGTCGCCGCAGACGGAAGCAGCGACGGGAATGTCGACGGCGCCGACGGTGCCGACAGCGGGACCACCGACGTCGTGACCCTCGCCGACACCCGTGACACGACGCAGCCTGGTCTGGACACGGGCGGCGGCACCGACGGTGTTGATGAAGAGGTGAACGTCTCGGAAGACAGCGGCGGACCTTGTAGTCTCGCGGGCTGCCCGTGTCAGACACCGGACGACTGCGAGTCGGGCTACTGTGTTCCCGGGCCGGACGGCTTCGTTTGCGCGGACGCCTGCATCGACAGCTGTGCCGGCGACGCTGACTGTGGGGCGCTCGTGACTGGAAGCGGCGACGTCGCTTATGTCTGTCTGCCGCGCCACGTCCGACTCTGCCGCCCGTGCCGAGAGAACAGTGAATGTCGGTCCGGCCCGAACGACGAAGCGTCGCTCTGCTTGCCGGCCGCCGATCCGAATGACGGCCGCTTCTGTGGCTCTACCTGTGAAGGCGGCATCCCGTGCCCGGGCGGGTACGCGTGCAGCACCGTCACGCTCGAGAGCGGTCAAACCAGCAAACAATGTGTCCCGACCTCCGGGATCTGCGAGTGCCGTGACAGCTGGGCGGCGCTCGAGCTCGACACGGACTGCGCCATCGCGAACGCCATCGGGACCTGCCAAGGCATCCGCTCCTGCGGACCGGCTGGGCTCACCAGCTGCGAGGGGCCGATCCCCGCCAAGGAGACCTGCAACGGCAAGGACGACGACTGCGACGGCGCGACCGATGACGTCGCTTCGGACGGGTGCATCATCGAGAACGAATGGGGCGCTTGCCCGGGGACGGCGAGCTGCGTCGATGGCGCACCGGCCTGCGTGGGGACGGCACCGGCACCCGACGCCTGTAACGGCAAGGACGACGACTGCGACGGCGTCATGGATGACGGCGCCTGCAACGATCAGCTCGAGTGCACTCAGGACCTGTGCTCCGTCGACCTCGGCTGCCAGAACCCGATGAAGGCGGGCTTCTGCCTCATCGGCGGCCTCTGCTACGCGGCCGGCGCGCCGAATCCAGCCGATCCCTGCGAGAGCTGCTTCCCGGACAAGTCGACGACCGCGTGGTCCGACGGGGACGGACTCCCTTGCAACGACGGAAACGCCTGTACGTCGGGGGACGTGTGTCTCTCGGGCACGTGTTCGGGCGCGCCCTACGCCTGCAGCGACGGCCTCGAATGTACGAACTCCCTCTGCGACGGCCTGGGCGGCTGCAGCACGGTCGTGATCGAGGGCTTCTGCGCGATCGAGGGCAAGTGCTACGGCACGGGCGACCTTCAGAGCGCGGGCGCGTGTACCAAGTGTGATCCCCTTCAGAACCAGAAGCAGTGGTCACCGGCGTCTGGCGTGGCGTGTAGCGACGGGAACCCGTGCACCCAAGGCGACACCTGTAACGGCTTCACGTGCACCGGCCAGGGTTACACCTGTAACGACGGCGCCGCCTGCACGACCGATACCTGCAACGGCGATGGCACCTGCACCTTCACGTTGCAGTCGGGCTGCGTCATCGATGGGGCCTGCATCCCCGCGGGCACGCCGAAGCCCGGCAGCGCCTGTCAGGCCTGCCAGCCCGGTCTCTCGACCACGGCCTGGACCGGCACCACAGGGACCTCATGCAATGACGGCAACGTCTGTTCGTATGGCGACGCCTGCCAGGCCGGGGTCTGCTCCGGCACGCCCTACTCGTGCAACGACAGCCTCGCGTGTACGAACGACGTCTGCGACGGCGCGGGCGGCTGCCAGAACCCCCTCTCGGCCGGTAACTGCCTCATCGCGGGGACGTGTTACGCGAACGGCACGACCAATCCGGCGAATCCATGCCAGAGCTGTTCATCGAACGCCCCGAACGGCTGGACCGGCAACAGCGGCGGTGCGTGCTCCGACGGGGACGCCTGCACGTCGGGCGACTCGTGCCAGTCTGGGCAGTGCGTCGGTGCCCCGAACATCGACAACCTCGAACCGAACTCCGGGAGCGCTTCGGCGAAGAACCTCGGCAACATCGCCGATGGCGACGACTACCCCACCGCGACCTTTACGGCGTCGCTGTATCCGGCCGGCGACGAAGACTGGTACCGCTACTACGACAAGGACGAATCGTTCAGCTACATCTACCCCCGGGCGGAGCTGAAGAACCTCCCCGCGGGCGTGAACTACGACCTCTGCCTCTACTACACCTGCGCGGACGGCAGTGGCGTGGACTTGACCTGCGACGCAGGGACGGCCTCCACCTTCGGCGGGATGAAGGGCTGTTGCTCGACTCAGGGCGCGACGAACGACGAGAACGTCGTGCTCGACCCGAACTGCGACGGCTCGGGCGACTCGGGCAACGTCTACATCCGCGTCTATCAGGTCAGCGGTCCCCCGGTCTGCGGCAGCTACTCCTTGACCTGGGGCGACGACTGACCGGCTCCAGCGGCGCCTCGTTTTTCGGCGCGCGCGTCGATGATGAGCCGTTCGATGGCCTCGAGCGCCTGTGTCTCGCGGAGGCGCCCGATTCGTTTTCCGCGCACGACGCCGTCGGGGCCGATGAACACGGCGTAAGGCAGAGCGTCCGCGCCGTAGCGCTCGCGGACCGCGCCATCCTGGTCGTGAAGGACAGGGAAGGGCAGGGGGTTCTTCTCGAGGAACGTGCGCACCTTGTCCGCATCGTCGTCGGTGACTGAGACGAGCGCGAAGTGTTTCCCGCCATACCGCCGGTGGAGCTCCACGAGCAGTGGCATCTCGGCGAGGCAGGGCTCGCACCACGTTGCCCAGAATGCCACGAGCACGCCGCGACCGCGGAGGGAGGTTAGGTCCAGGTGCGCGTCGCCGCCGTTGAGGTCGGGCAGGCCGACGGGGCTCGCGGGCTCGTTTACAGCGACGGAAGGAGGCGGCGCGTATAGTCCCACCACCAGCGCGGCGGTGATGACTGTCCCCAAGAGGCCGACGATCAGCGTCCATCGAATGGCGCGGCGCATCGCCGGGGTCAAAGGAGATCCAGGTCGCGCAGCCGTGGGAGGACCTTCGTTCGGAGGGTCTCCCGGATGACGAGCGCTTGGCGGACGGGACTCAGTAGCCCGAGCGCGGCCAGCTCCGGTTCAGGGTGTCGTGCGAGATCGTGCTCGGACTCGTCGACCGTCCCGAGCGACGCTTGGATCTGCGCTTCATGTGGCCGCAACGCGGCGTCTGCGACCATCCGAGCGTAACGACGACCTTCGGCGTCGAAGCGCCCGAGTGAGGCCGCGACGTAGTCCCAGCCATAGTCTCGGTGGTCGTCCTCGTCGGCGAGGGTCGCGTGCAGTACGGCCTCGATGGCGGACTCCGTGGCGCGAGCGTGCAAGTCTTCGATGAGCGCCACCGAGAGGGTCTCGCTGATGGCGAGCATGCCGACCGCGGTCCCGAGCGCGCGGGCAGCCGCCGGGAGGGCCAGAAACTCGGCCGAGAGCGGTTCTTCTACCGGGTCGGGCAACGTCGGGAGGCCTCCCAGCGCCTCGACGACCGACGCGCAGAGTGCCGTGTGGCGAAGTTCGTCAGCAATGGCATGGACGGCGCCGGCGTGGATCTCAAGCGGGTCGCCCGCGGCGAGGCATTCGCCGGCGAAGCGCGTCATGATCTGAATCGACCGATATTCGGTCTCGACCCGATGCGACCAAATCGCGATGGCGTGGGCCCGCAGGTCCGGCGCGATCGCGAGAGCCTTGAGGCTCTCAAAATCGATGTCCTTCGCAACGAGCTGATCGTGGAGCACTTTGAAGGTGCCACCAACGTGCTTCAGTGGCGGCATTCGATCAGTCGAAGCTCGAACAGGCGCCCTCGCCACCGATGGCGCAGGAGCCGTCCTTGCACGTCGCGAACACGGTCGCGGCGAAGGTCGTCCCGGCCGGCGGCGCCTTCGGGAGACAGCGGTCGGTGAGCTGGCCGCCGAGGCAGACGGGCGTCCAGGCGCCGTCGCACTTCTTAGTCTCGGCGCGGGTGGGATAGCAGTCTTCGATGAAGGTCGAGGTCGTGCAGCGGTCGTCGCCGCAGGTCTTGAAGGGCGGGTTGCGCGGCGGCCCCGAGTAGTTGGTGGGGTAGGGCATGAGGCAGGCGGAGGTCACCTTTCGGTTCAGGCAGACCTGCTCTGGCTCACCGTAACTACAGGACTTTCCGCCATCTTTGCTCGCGCTTGGATCCACCACGGGCTGCCGAGTAGGGCAGCGGCCGGGATCGCGACCATAGACGCACGTCTCGTGGCCGCACTCGGTGAAGGGGACGTACGCGTAATTGCACTTCGCAGTGGGGGGGCAGCAGTTGTAGCCGATGCGGCCGAGGCTCACGCGTTCGCCGGCTTTGGGCGGCGTCGCCGAACAGGACGTGGACTCGGAGCCTTCACACCGCGGGCGCGGCATCGGGGGCCCCGCGAGTGCGTCGGTGGTCGCCAGGGTGGCGGCCGACAGCACGATGGGGGCGGAGAGGACCATGGGCGTCCACGAGCTGAGATCCTTCATCGGCGTTCTCCTCACGGGTCAGTCCCGATAGCGTCGCGTCAACTCCCCATAGGCGTCAATGCGGCGATCGCGCAGAAAGGGCCAGATTCGGCGTACCTCCTCGGTACGGTCGAGATCGACGTCGACTGTGAACGCGCCGCGGGCCGATTCCGTCGCTTGGAAGAGCAGCTCGCCTTGGGGCCCGGCCGCGAAGCTCGTGCCCCAGAACAGCGTGCCGGGGAGGACGCCGGCTGGATCGAGCTCGAGCCCAACGCGGTTCACCGAGAGCACCGTGAGGCCATTGGCGACGGCGTGCGCGCGCTGGATGGTCACCCAGGCGTCCCGTTGGCGCGACTTCTCGGCGTCGCTGTCGCGTGGATCCCAGCCGATGGCGGTCGGGTAGATGAGCACGTCGGCACCTGCGAGCGCCATGAGCCGGGCCGCTTCGGGATACCACTGGTCCCAGCAGACGAGCACCCCGAGCTTGCCAACCGACGTCGCGATGGGATCGAAGCCGAGGTCACCCGGCGTGAAGTAGAACTTCTCGTAGAAGCCGGGATCGTCAGGGATATGCATCTTGCGATAGCGCCCGACGAGGCGCCCATCGCGCTCGAGCACGACCGCGGTGTTGTGGTAGAGCCCCGGCGCCCGGCGTTCGAAGACCGATCCGACGATGACGACGCCACATTCGCGCGCGAGGGCGCCGAGGGCGTCCGTGGTCGGTCCGGGGATGGCTTCACCCCGATTGAACTCGGCGGTGTCTTCGGACTGACAGAAATAGTGGCCGCCGTGCAGCTCCGAGAGCACCACGAGCTGAGCGCCCGCGGTTGCCGCCTCGCGAATCCGCGCAGCCATGAGGCTGGCGTCAACCGCGCGGTCGTCCGAGAACGCCTCTTGGATGAGCGCGACCTTCAACGGCGACCCTCGTGCAGCGTCCCGGCCGGGAGCTGCATCGTGGCGCAGTGGAGGCTGCCGTACTGCAAGATCAAGGGCTTACAGTCAATGCCGATGACCTCGCGTCCGGGGAAGACCGCCGCCAGCCGCCGCAACGCCTCGGCGTCCGACGGATCGCGGTAGGTCGGCACGAGCACCGCGCCGTTGATGATGAGAAAGTTCGCGTAGGTCGCCGGGAGCCGCCGCCCGTCTTCGTCATGGACGGCCTGCGGCCAGGGCAGGGGGACCAGTCGGTAAGGCCGGCCGTCGAAGGCCAGGAGCTTCTTCAGCTCGGCTTCGAGCGCGGCGAAGCTCGCAAAGTGAGAATCGGTCCGGTCGTCGCAAGCGACGTAGGCGATCGTGTGTTCATCGACGAGGCGCGCGATGGTGTCGACATGACCGTCGGTGTCGTCCCCGTCGAGGTGGCCGTGTTCGAGGTAGACGATGCGCTTCACACCGAGGTGCCGGGCCAGTTCCGCGTCCATGGCGTCCCGCGTGAGACCCGGGTTGCGGTTCGGATTGCACAGCACCGAACGAGTCGTGATGAGCGTCCCTCGCCCATCGCTCTCGATGGCCCCGCCTTCGAGGACGAGGTTCAGGGCCTCGGCGCGCTGTGACCACCACGGGGAGAGCCGCGTCGGGATCGCGTCGTCGAGCTCGGCCTCGAACTTTCCGCCCCACCCATTGAAGATGAAGTCGAGCGGGACGAGCGCCCCGTCGCGCACGACCGTGATCGGCCCGTGGTCGCGCGCCCAGACGTCGTCGCTGCCCGTGACGGCCAACGTGAGCCGGTCGGACGGCAACGAGGACAGGAGTGACCGCACCCGGGCGGCGTCGCTGTCGTCGTGGCAGGCCACAAGGACCCGCTCGAAACGCGCGATCGCCGTCGCCATCGCCACGAACACGGGTTCGACCTCCGCCATCCACGGGCCGAAGCCCGTGGCCGCATGAGGCCACGTCAGCAGGACCCCGGACTGAGGCTCCCACTCGGCCGGAAGACGTGTCGCCATCGCCGGGTGCTCCTAGCGCCTTCTACTTGGTCTCGATAGTGACGCGCTGGATGACGACGTCCTGCACCGGCTTGTCGTCGCCAGCGCACTTCAGGTCGCCGATCGCCTTGAGGACGTCGAGACCTTGAACGACCTCGCCGAAGACGGCGTGTTTGCCGTCGAGGTGCTTCGTCGGCCCGAGCGTGACGAAGAACTGGCTACCGTTCGTATTCCGGCCGGCGTTCGCCATCGAGAGCGTGCCGGCTTTGGTGTGCTTGAGCTGAGGGTGAAACTCGTCGGCGAAGACGTAGCCCGGACCGCCCATACCGTTGCCGAGCGGGCAGCCACCCTGAATCATGAATCCCTTGATGACCCGGTGGAAGGTCAGGCCGTCGTAGAAGGGCTCCTTGCGCTTCTGCCGATCGGCGCCGGTCCACTCGAGGGTGCCGCGAGCGAGCCCGATGAAGTTGGCGCACGTCTTGGGCGCCTGCTTGACGAACAGGTTCACCCACATCGTGCCGTGGTTGGTCTCGATGATGGCCGTGGCTTCATTTACGCCCTTCAAGGGCTCGATCGTACGGAGGGGTTCACGCATGGGGGCATCCTCTGATACAGGAGGGGACGAACGCCGCGGCTCTCGCAACGACCGTCATTCCTCTCGTGATTACTTGCACTTGAGTCCGTCGAGTTTGGTCTTGGCTTCGGCGGCACGCGGTGACTTCGGGTAGGTCTGCCGCAAGAACTTGAGCATGTCGCGGCCCTTCTTGCAGTCGAAGGTCTCGAGCGCGAGGCCGGCGTACCAGAGCGACTCGGCGGCTTCCGGCGGCGCCTTGGACGCGGACAAGTTCTGCCACGCCGAGTAGGCCTCTCCGAACTTCTTCACGGCCGTCTTCATCTGGTTCTCGCCGAAGTAAGCTCGTGCGAGGCCGAAGTTGGCGAAGGGGACACGTTCATCGGTCGGGAAGCGCTCGAGAAAACGGATGTAACCCGCGCGAGCCATGGACCACTGGCTCGAATCGAGCTGCTTCTTGCCGTAGGCGAGCAGGCCGTCAGCGTCATCTGGGAGGTTCTGGACCGGCGGCGCGAAGTCGAGGCCCCACCGCGTTTGAGCGGCGCCCCGGACCACGTCGAACTCTCGCTGCAGCTTGGCGAGCTGGAACTGGGCCTCCTCAAGCTGGCCGCGGAGCTTCCGCGCGGTGTCGCCCGAGACATCGAGCTCCGCGTTGAGCGCCGCGGAGACCTTGTCGACTCGGCTGCTCGCTTCCTTGATCAGGTTGGCGAGGTTCTCGAATCGCTTGGCGTCACGCTCGTCGCCGGCCTCGGCTGCGCGTTCGGCCGCGAGCACGCGCGACTCGAGCTCTTCGAAGCGCGCCAGCGTCACGCATGACGCGAGCTGGGTAGAGAGGAGCAACCAGAAGAAGTTTCGCATTGGGTCTCGGACCTCGTGCCCCTTGGGGCGTAGCGGCCTGCACGGCGGCCCGTGTCTCTCGCGATCGGCGGTCAGGGTCAAGAACGACGGGCGATGGGCCTAAGAAGACCGCCTCGTCCCTCGTCCGTGACGCCGTAGCCACGCCACAGTCCAGCCCTTAAACGACGAAAGGCCGGGGCCTTTTGGCCTCGACCTCTCGTGACGGACCTGGTCAGGCGCGGCGGGACGAGCCCGCCATCGCCCTCAGGACCGATTTACTTGCCGAACTCGACGCGGCGGTTCTGCGACCAGCAGCTCTCGTTCGAGGT
>JADMJS010000764.1 GCA_018780435.1 Myxococcales bacterium | reverse complement strand
CGCTCGAGCCCGAAGGCCAGCTCCTTGGTGTCGTCCTTCGAGCCGTTCTCGCTGAGGATGATCTCGAACGGAAATCCGAGCGGGCGGAGCTTGCCGATGAGGTCCACGACGGCGGTCTCAAGGAGGCCCTGTTCGTTGTAGACCGGAATGATGATGGTCGCGAGAGGCGACGTGACGTCAGGCGCAGGCACGTCCGCCCGTGGAGCCGGCGTCTCGGGGGACGCCCCGTTCGGCGCGGCGGCGTCCGTGGGAGGTGCGATGGTCGTGTCGGGGACGTCGGTCGCGGCACCCGTGACGGTGGTCTTGCGCGAGCGCGAGCGAGGAGTCTTGGGCCTGTCCATGCGCGGCGTTTACCGGCGGCGTCCGGGGCTTGTCAATCAACGTGTGCGAATTCGTGGACCTTCGCTCTCGTCACGGAGCCGACCGTTACTGGAAGGCGAGGACCGTGAGTACGTAATCGAGCACGAAGATGGCGATGAAGTTCGACACGACGGCGTCGGTCGTTGCGGTGCCGACGCCGCGCGCGCCGCCCGAGGCTGTGAGCCCCTTGTGACAGGCGACGAGCGCGATGGTCGCGCCGAAGACGACGCTCTTCAGGACGCCGACCGTCACATCGCGTGACGTCAGGTATTTGTTGATGTTTCGGAGGTAGCTGCCGGGATCGATCGCCATCACCTCGACCGAGACGTAATACGACGCCAGGAGGCCGAGTACGTTGAAGAGCATGGTGAGAATGGGGATCATCACGATCCCGGCGACCAGACGCGGGACGACCAGGTAGTGCGTGGTGCTCACGGCCATGGTCTCGAGCGCATCGATCTGTTCGGTGACCTTCATCGTGCCGAGCTCGGTGGCCATGGCGCTGGCCGCGCGCCCGGCCACGATGAGCCCGGTGAGCACGGGCCCGAGCTCGCGGCAGAGCGCGATGGCGATGGTCGAGCCCACGAGCGTCTCGGCCTGAAAGCGGCCGAAGCCATCGATGAGCTGCAACGCGAGAACGAGCCCCGAGAAGGTCCCGGTCAAGAAGACGATGAAGAAGGAACCGGCCCCGACGAACTCCATCTGCTGGAGGAAGAGGCTGATTCGGAAGGGGGGGCGGAACAGCCAGCCCAGCGAACGTACGAACAGAATCACGATGGCGCCGACGCCCGTGAAGAAGTCCAGCACGCGCTTTCCGAGCACTTCGATGGCCGAGATCGCCATGTCGCGCAAGGTGCCCTTCTTTCGCTCACAAGTCACGAGAAGGCGCAAGGCGCTGGAATTGCTAGACTAATCGGCTCATGGCGTCGCCTTGACAGCCCCTTCGACGTGCTCAACAATCATGGCCCCATGATGCTGCCCGGCGAGCTCCTTCGACCACGACGGAGCGCCGACGCAGGCGACGGCCGGCCACGAAGGCCAATCATGGGCGCGGGGCTGACGTCTTCGGGCGACGACCTCCGCTGGTGGCGATTGGAACGCCGGTAGAAGGCAGGAAGTCGAGGGAGCGCATGTTCACGGTCCTGATGATTGAGAAGGGCGGTCCCGAGCGCCGGCTCACGTTCGACAAAGACGAGCTCACGATCGGCCGAATCAGCGGCAACGACATCATCCTTCCGAAGGGCAACATCTCGAAGAGACACGCCCGCATCGTCGTGAAGGAAGACAAGTTCATCGTGATCGACCTGAAGAGCACGAACGGGACTTACGTGAACAAGGAGCGCATCGCGGCTCCGCGGGTCGTGACCGGTGACGACCGCATCTACATCGGCGACTTCGTGATGCAGCTCGTCGGCGCACC
>JADMJS010000320.1 GCA_018780435.1 Myxococcales bacterium | reverse complement strand
CGCGGCGGCGGCGGCGTCGGGACGCGCGTGTGCAGGTTGAAGGTCGCGCCGGCCGTCAGGATGTGGAGTGAGATGCCGGTGACGCAGATGGGGTCGCCGGGGTGGGCTTCGGCGACGGAGCTGTGCGTGATGGCGCTCGGGTCGACGATGGTGATGCCGCCGGTGCCGGTGACGTGGATGGTGTCGCCCGGGTCGATGAAGGCGGCCGTGTCTTCGTCGAGGCCGATGCCGACTGCGAAGGGGTTGTAGGCGAGGGCGCTCAGGAGGCGGCCCAGGCGGTCGCGTTGGCGGAAGTGTTGGTCGATGACGACGCGGTTGGTGAGGCCGAGGCCCGGCGTGACCGTGGCGGTGCCGGCCTTCGGGGTCGCGCCGCCTTCGCCGTAGGCGATCATGTGCTCGGAGAGGATCGCGGCGCCGGCCGAGGTGCCGCCGACGATGACGCCCTTGGCGTTGCGGCGGCGGATGGCTTTGGCGACGGGGGTGCCCCCGAGGATGGTCGAGATCCGGAGCTGGTTGCCGCCCGTCAGGAAGATGCCCGTGGCGTCGTCGAGGAGGCCCATCCAGTCGGGGCGGTCGGCGTCGCGGCGTTCGGCGTAGGGTAAGGACGACGCGGCCCGGGCGCCGAGCTCGCGGAAGAGCTGCTCGTAGCGCTGGCCCGTGTCGGGGAGAACCGAGGCGGTGGGGATGATGGCGATGCGGGCCGAGTCGCCACCGGCGAGCTCGACGAAACGGCGGAGAATGTCGGCGCTGCCGGCTTTCTCTTCGCGACCGCCCACGGGGACGATCCAGCCGCGGCGTTCAGTGTCTTCGACTTTCGCGGGGCTCACGGGCTCTCACTCTCGTTCGGTGTCGCGGCGGGGACCGGGTGACGCAGGTCAGGTCGGGCGTGGCTGTGAGGGTCAGCCGAAACTCCGATTGGCGTCCGCCGGCAATTTTCTAGAATCGAGTCGCTCTCGCTCCTCGATGGGCGATGCAGCCCACCTTCGTCGCTCGAGTACGCGCCTATCGGCGCCAACTCGCTTCGTCGAAAATTGCACGGCGGACACTCAATCTCCATTTCGGCTGACCCTCTCGAAGGGGCCCAGGACGACCGGGCGGCCTTCTGCCAGCAGGTGGCGACCGCGGGCCCAGACCTCCCGCACCTCGCTGGCGGCGCCTAGTACCACGAGATCGGCGTCATTGCCCACCGCGATGCGTCCTTTGCCATGAAAACGGAACAGTCTCGCGACGTTGGACGTGAAGAACGGGAGCGTCTGGCTCAGCGTGTGGCCCCGTTCCAGTACCGCGCGGAGCGTCTCGGTCAGGAGCGCCGGGCGGCCGATGTCCATCGCGCAGACCTGGCCGTCCTGGTCGAAGACGGGCAAGCACCCGGCGCCGTCGCTCGAACACGTGAGGCGGTCCGCGGGGAGCCCGGTGCGCAGCCAATCGTCGATGGCGTCAGCGGCGCTGAGGCCCGGATCGTCGTCTTCCACCGGGAAGGCGGTCACGTCGACGGTGCAGCCGCGTTCGGAGAGCACCATCGCTTCGTCCCAGAGCCGGCGCTGCCGGTTGCAGTGGGTCGGGTGGAAGGTGCGCGCCGGGATCTCCAGCGTTTCGAGCGCGCGCCGAACGAGGTCGAGGCCGCGCGGGCCGTCGCCGAGGTGGAGGTGCAGGAGCCCGGCTTTACCGCTCATCATGCCGGCGACGTGGGCGTCGGCGGCGATCCGGGCCAGCTCGTCGAAGGTCGGTTGGCTCGACCGGTGGTCCGAGATTGCCAGCTCGCCGACGCCGACGATGGGGTC
>JADMJS010000005.1 GCA_018780435.1 Myxococcales bacterium | reverse complement strand
GGAAGGTCGAGACGCAGCACATCGATCCGGCCCCGGTGGTCATCGTCGAAGGCATCCTGATCTTCGCCGATCCGCGTCTGAACGCGCGCTACGACATCAAGCTCTATGTCGATACGCCGCCCGACATTCGGGTTCTGCGACGCATCCGTCGCGACATCGAGCAGCGTGGGCGCACCTTCGACGACGTCCGACGCCAATACTACGCCACCGTCCGGCCCATGCACTACAGCTTCGTGGAACCGACGAAATACCACGCGGACCTCATCATCCCGGAAGGCGGCAACACGCGCGTGGCCATCGATCTCATCGTGCGCCGCGTACGGCAGGAGGCGACCTCACGTCGCACGTCGCCGCGGTGACCGCGACTTTAGGGGTCCGCGAGATCCCCGCCACCACCCCATCTTGACACCCCGAGCAGCGGGCCTATGTTGCCGCGCCCGCGCGTCCAGGCCATAGCAGAGGGGTGTTCGGGGTTCTCGAAGCGTCGATCCTGGGAATAATCGCCGACTGGTCGGGTTTCGCAGCCCGGACGCGGCGGAACCTCATGGCGGGGGCTCGAAGCAAGATCGCGCGAGCGACACGGTGAAACCCACCGGGTCCATTCTGGCTGATGCGTGCAGGGTTGGAGAGGCGCATGACGGGTGCAGCAAGCTCGATTTCGATTCCAAAGGGCGATGGGGTGAAGGTCCCCTCCACAGGCACGCCGATGATCGAGGTCTCGGAGCTCCGCAAGTTCTACGGTGACTTCGAGGCCTTGAAGGGCATCTCCTTCACCGTCGGCAAAGGCGAGATCGTCGGCTTCCTCGGGCCCAACGGCGCGGGCAAGACCACGACCATGAAGATCCTCACGGGCTTCATCTCGGCCACGTCCGGACGCTTCGCAGTCGCTGGGCACGACGGCTTCCAGGAGAGCCTCGAGCTCCGACGGGCCATCGGCTACCTCCCCGAAAACGCCCCGATGTACCCGGACATGGGCATCGTCGAGTACCTCGAGTTCATCGCGGAGATCCGCAAGATCCCGAGCAGCAAGCGTCGCGCTCGCATCTTCAAGATGGTCGAGCTCGTCGGCCTCGGGCCCATGATCAAGAAGAACATCGGCGAGCTGTCCAAGGGTTACCGGCAGCGCGTCGGCCTCGCCCAAGCGATGATCCACGAGCCGCCGGTCCTCATCCTCGATGAGCCGACCAGCGGTCTCGACCCGAACCAGATCGTCGAGATCCGTCGGCTCATCAAGGACCTCGGGCGCGAACACACCATCATCCTCAGCACGCACAACCTCCCGGAAGTTCAGGCGACGTGCTCGCGCATGATCATCATCTCCGGTGGGCGCAAAGTGGCTGATGGCACGGCCGATCAGCTCGAGCGGGAAGGACGCCAATCCTCGCGCTTCGTGCTCAACGCACGACTCCCGACGGGCGGCGAGCCCTACCACGTTCGAACCCAGCTCGGCGCGCTCCCCGGCGTGACGTCGGCCGAAGAGGCCGGCCAGGCCGATGGCGCGCACCGCTTCACGATCAGCACGTCCGGCTCCGAGACCGAGCTGACCGAAGCCATCTTCTCGCTCGCTGTTCGCGAGGGGTGGGCACTTCGCGAGCTGCGGCGCGACGTCGTGGACCTCGAGCAGATCTTCCACCGCCTTACCCAGTACTGAGCCGACGCAGCGCGCCTCCGCGAGAGCCTCGCTTCGAGAGACCGGCAGCAAGAGACAAGGGAATTCTGCATGGGAACCATCTGGGCCATCGGGAAGCGAGAGTTCGCTTCCTTCTTCAACTCGCCGGTCGC
>JADMJS010000314.1 GCA_018780435.1 Myxococcales bacterium | reverse complement strand
GGTCGCGGACGAGACGCTTGTCACGTCGCAACATCACGTGACGGAGCCGCCGCCGGAGCTCCGCGAGGTTTCGGAAACCGACCGCCGTGCTGCGGGCATCGAGGACGTGGTAGCGCGGGATGAAGTGCCAGAGCGGCCCGAGCACGTGGCCGTCGACGACCTGCATGATCGAGTAGAGGTCTTCGAGGCGGTTCTCGAGCGGCGTGCCGGTGAGCACGAACGCGTAGCGTGTGCGGAGCGACTTCACCGCGGCGGCGCCTTTGGTGCGCCAGTTCTTGAGGCGCTGCGCCTCGTCGACAATGAGCAGGTCAGGCCGCAGCTCGTCCCACAGCGCGGGCACACAGCCCAGTCACGGGCCCATCGACACCCGCAACGGTTCACTATCGGAAACCATCGCGAATCATCGAATGCGGGGAGTCTCGTCGCCTTGGTATTGGTTCTCCCGCCGGCAAGTGCCGGTCTCACTACGATGGAGAAGCACCCATGAGCGACAAGAAGCCCAACCACGCCGCCGACATCCAGAACCCCAACAAGGGAACGCCGGGGACGAACATCACCTGGGACAAGAACCAGGGTAATCGAGGCGCGCAGCTCAATCCGAACCGCAATCCTGCACCCAAGGCGCCCGCGGGCGGCAAGCGGGGAGGGAAGTAGACTTGAAGGAGGAAGAAATCGCCACCGGACGCGGGAAGAAGTTCGACCAGACTCGGCGCCTGATCGCCATCGCGATGAGGGAGGGGATGACCCAGGACGCCATCGCGAGGGAGTGTCGCACCGTTCAAAGCGTCGTGAGTGGATGGGCGAAGGGACAGGCGCAAGCCCGGGAACACCAGCTTCGTGGCCTCATAGAGCGCTTCGGCCATCTTCTGAACCGTCCGGTGCGCGAGCTCTACCTCGTCGAGGACGTGGACGTAGCCGTGTCGGAGCGTGAAGTCTCGGAGCGCCCAGTAGAGGAATCGGACGACGACGTGAGGTTGCCTTGGCCGGGACCGGGAGTAATACGGACCATCCGAACGAGGCGCGAGGCGAGGTTCGTCGAGGTCACCGGTGCCGTTGTGTGGCGTCATACCTTCACTCGCGCAATCACGGTCCATCGCGGAAACTGGCAGTCGTTGGCGCGTGACCCTGTGGCTCGTTGGCTCGTTCACCGCCAGAAGGACGACCGATTTCAGCTGGTTCGGCTCGCTCGACGGCGATTCACCGGAAGCGAGCTTGATGATTGGCAGCGGGACCTCCCGGAATCGTGGCGGACGGGCAGCCACATCGATTCGGTTCCCGAACCCAAGGTGTGGGTCGAGAGCATCGACGACGCCGCCCGCTGGTCCGCCACCATCGAAGCGCCAAGGTCGGCGGCCGAGTTGGTCTCGTTCGCCAAGGACTTTGTCGCGAAAGCGCCCGACGACGTCAGCGTCCATGATCGCCTGACGCTCGTCTTCCGGCTCGTTCGCGCTCTACACGGCCTCGGAATCAACGTCTCCGAAGTTGAACGCGCATGACCGATTCGCGATGATGACAGCCAAACCAGCAAGAAAGCCCAAGCCGGCTTTCGAGCAGCTCTCCTCACACGAGCAGAGCACCAAGACGCTCCCTGACGTCGTCTCGGCCGCAAGGCCCGGACCCGTCATCGAAGCCTCCCCGTGGCCGGCACCGCCCGCCCCGGGGACGCAAGCGTCCGCAACGGCCAAGCCGATTGCGCCAAGGGAACGCCGAACCGAGCGACGAGCTCAGGCCGGCGTTCAACAGGGATAGGGGTGGGTACGCCCGGCGCCTCGTTCATTCGACGCGCCGGGCACTT
>JADMJS010000468.1 GCA_018780435.1 Myxococcales bacterium | reverse complement strand
CGAACAGGGAGGGGGCTCCTGAACGCCCCCGACGGAGGATGCGATGAGCCTTGCCAGCACGTTGACCGGGATGATCACGGGCGGTCTCGACATGGCCTTCGGTGGTGAGCCGACCAAGATCGCGCTGACCCCTGATGACGAGCGGGCCACCATGCCCAAGATCCCGTTCGAGCTGCAGTTCAACCCCGAGTCGCTCAAGATCACTCGTGCACAGGCCCGTACGTCGACGCCCGTCATGGGTGCTCAGGACCGGCCGGCGGATCAGAACGCGGCGCCGCAGCGGTCGTCGACCATGCAGTTCACGGTCTACTTCGACACGTACGAAGAGCGAACGAGCGTGTACACGAAGTACATCAAGACGCTCGAAGCCTTCGTCGGTTACGACCAGGGCAAACACGCGCCGGTCATGCTCGTGATGACGTACGGTAACTTCACGAACGAGCTCACCGCCATGTCGGCGCTCAAGTGCAAGCTGGACAACCTCGACGTCGAATACACGATGTTCTTGAAGAACGGCACCCCGGTCCGAGCCAAGGTCGGCATGACCTTCCGGCTCGGCCTCACGCCGGAGGACCAGAACGCGCTCGCACAGATGAACTCGCCCGACCACGCCAAGCTCGTGACGCTCAAGCGGGGCCACACGCTCGCCGACGTCGCCGCCGAGGAGTACGACAACCCTGCCGAGTGGCGTCGTATCGCGCGTGCCAACAACATCGACGATCCGATGGAGCTTGAGCCCGGCGCCAAGCTCATCGTTCCGCCGATCCTGACCGGCGTTCGCTGAGCCGAGGGGGTAGCAGATGCCGACCAGTGCAAATTCCGAGAGCGTAAGGCTCCTCGTCAAGATCGACGGGAAAGAGGAGATCAAGGCCACCGGCACCGGCGCTGCGTGGAAGACGACGTCCGGCGCTAACGTCGTGACGCTCGTCGTCGACCAGAAGCTCGATGCCCCTGACGCCTTCATGCTCCAGTTCTTGTCGACCCACGAAGGGCAGCGCACCGTCTTCGACAATGTCAAAGAAGGCGCCCAGATCGAGCTGGGCTTCGGCTACGATACGCCGGAAGTTCTCTTCAAGGGCGAGATCGTCTATGTCGACGCCGAGTACTCGGCCGACGGCGACACCCCGTCGCTCGTGACGATCCGCGGCTACGACAAGACGCACCGTCTCACCCGCGGTCACTCGGCCAAGAGCTTTGGCGATGGCGCAGCGGACATGGACGCTGGCGGCCCCGTCGGGGACGTCTTCTCGGGCTCACAGGCGGGCGTCGGCAACGTCTCCGACTCGCTCACCGCGCCGGAGAACGCGTCCAACCCGACCTACAAGACTCGCTGGGTGCCGCGCCCGACCAGCACGTCGTACGACTTCCTGAAGGGGCAGGGCGCCGGGCGAAAGCTCGACATCAACTCCAGCCCCGTCGCGACGTTGTGCTTCGACCGACTCGAGGGCAACAACCCGCTCAAGGCGGTCAAGATTCGCTTCTCGGTCTCGACGTTCCCGTCGTACAGCAAAGTGCGCGTTCGTGGCTGGAACCCGACCAGCAAGAAGGGCTTCGTCGCCGAGGTCGACAAGTGTTCGTCCGAGATCGACTGCGGCGCTGCCAATAGCTGGACGCCGGGCTGGCAGCGTACGGGCACGGCCATGTACGGCAGCTCGAGCTCGGGGTCCGTCTACGACCGCAACGCCGAGTTCTGCGAGTCCAAGGAAGAGGCGCAACAGATCGCGCAGAGCATCTTCGACCAGATGAGCCTCAAGCACCTGACCGGTGAATGTGAGGTCCAGGGTGATCCGAAGCTCATCCCGGGCGCCGTCGTCGAGGTCAAGGGCTTCGGGCCGCGTGTGAGCGGCAAGGTCCTCATCACCGAAGCGACGCACACCATCTCGGCCCAGGGCCAGCCCTACCTCTGTAGCCTGAAGTTCGCCTCGAACGCGTCAGGCAACGGTCAATAGTCCAAGCGGGTTGGGCCCCCGACCCACGGCCCCCACCGGGGCCCATGTCCGACGACCTACCGACCTTCGACGAAGCGTCCATCTTCCCTCCCCACCACCTCGACTACGCCACGCTCGACGCTCGCGTTCGGGGGTTGTCACCGGCCAAAGACCAGGCCGTGGTCGAGCGGGTCGTCTTGCGCCTGTCCAATAATCGACGCCGCATGCCCGGACGTGCCCGTCTCGACGTCGAAGCGGGTGTCGTCGGAGACCGCTGGCTCGATGGCCGCACGCCCAAGCGCCACTCTCAGGTGACGCTGATGCGTTACGACGTGGCCCGCGTGCTGACGGACGGCAACGAAGTCGCGATCCTCGGCGACAACCTCTTCGCCTCCATCGACACGTCAGCCGAGAACCTCCCCCCGGGATCGCTCCTGCGGGTCGGCACGGCGCTCTGTGAAGTCACGTACAAACCCCACGAAGGCTGCAGCAAGTTCGCGGCGCGTGTGGGCGAAGACGCGTGGAAGCTCACGCTCTCGGACGACTGGCGTGCGGTCCAGCTACGCGGCGTCCACCTGTCCGTCATCGAGTCGGGCGACGTAAGCGAAGGCGACCGTATCTCGGTCCTTCGCCGCTCGTGATGTCGCTTCGGTCGCCGGCAGAGCGGCCCGCTGCAGGGGTCATTCAGATCCTCGAATGTGTGGAGCGCGCTCTCCATGACGTCGAGCTGGCGCGTCTCGCCGATGTACCGCCGAAGACCAGCCCCGTGGAGTGCTGGGGCGATACCGCGCTCCCTCCGCTTCGGTCCGTTCCGGCTCTGGAGCGTATCCTCCACCAGCTCAGTCTGGACGAGGAAGACCTGTGGATACTGGGGCTTGCGGTCGCGCCGTACTTGCAGCCGGCGATGGCCACGCGCTTCCAGGTGCTTCAGGGCTCGGCCATTGCCGACCGATGCTCCGTCGCGTTGGCCCTCGAGGTTCTTTACGGCGACGTGCTCGCTCGGCTCGACGGTCAACGACGCTTCGCCGAAGAGCAGCCACTCTTTCGGAGTGGGCTCGTCACGCTCGAAATCTCGCCTCACGTTCGGGGCGACGCGCTGATTGAGCGGGTGTTGTGTGTCCCTCAGCGCACCGTCGATCTCCTGATGGGGCGTATCCGGCTCGATTCGGAGGTCCGGCGCTTCTGTGCCATCGAGGAGACGAAGGTCACCCTCGATCGGGTGATCGCGCCTGCAGCGAGAAAGGTGGAGCTGCTGGCCCTCGTGAAGCATCACGATCGCTTCCGGGAGACGTCGAGACGCCTCGGCTTCGACAAGGCCATCCCCTACGGTCGCGGCGTCACCTTGCTCTTTGCCGGTCCATCCGGGACCGGAAAGACGTTATGTGCTCGGGCCCTCGCGCACGACCTCGGGCGTCCCCTCGTGAGAGTCTACTCCGACAAGCTGTCGGCGGCGGGTGAGGCGCTCGAACCCACCATTCACTCCTTGCTACGTGACGCATCTCTCTTTGGGGCAGTCGTCTTCTTTGACGAGTGTGAGTCTCTCTTCGGCAAGCGGGCACCGGGGCTCGGGATTCTGCTGACCGAGCTCGAGCGGCACGAGGGGATCGTGGTCCTCGCGACGTGTGCACCGCAGTCGCTCGACGGGGCCATGGACCGCCGGATCGTGTTCCGCATGGACTTCGAGGTTCCGGAGCCGCTCGATCGGGAGCAGATCTGGGAGCTCCACCTCCCCCCTGAAGCGCCCGTTGCTGCCGACGTGGACATTGGGCTCTTGGCGAACCTCTACGACCTCACGGGCGCGAGTATCAAGAACGCCGTCGTGGTCGCCTTGAACAAGGCCATCGATGCGAATCCCGAGTCTCCCCTCCTGACGATGCCGCTGCTGCGTGCGTCCGCGGAGGCGCAGCTCAAGTGCAACCTCGAGGACTACGCGCAGCGCATTCGGTCGCCCCTTGGTTTCTCGGACCTCATCCTTCCGGAAGCGGAGCGAGCCAAGCTCCTCGAGATCCGCGACGCCTGTGAGAACCGCGAGCTCGTGCTGAACAAGTGGGGTTTCGGACGACGCCTGACGACCGGCCGAGGTTTCGGGGTGCTCTTCGATGGCCCACCGGGCACCGGCAAGACCCTCTGCGCCGAGATCCTCGCCCGGGAGCTCGACCGCCCTCTCTACCGAGTTCACGTACCCAACGTGGTCTCGAAGTGGGTCGGCGAGACCGAGAAGAACATCGCCGAGATCTTCTCTCGGGCGCGTGTGACGCAGGCCATCCTCCTCTTCGACGAGGCCGACAGCCTCTTCGGCAAACGGACCGAGGTGAAGAGCGCCAACGATCGCTTCGCCAATCAGGAGGTGAACCTGCTCTTGCAGGAGATCGAGCGTTACGACGGGGTGGTCATCTTGACGACGAATCTCTTCGGCTCCCTCGACGACGCGCTCAAGCGACGCATCCAATACCGGATCACGTTCCCGTTTCCGGGCCCCACCGAGCGCGCCCGCATTTGGGAGTCGCTGATCCCGTCGACCGCCCCCGTGGCGACCGACATCGACTACTCCCGACTCGGGAGGCAGTTCGAGCTCGCAGGGGGGAACATCAAGAACGCCATTGTGCGGGCGGCTTACCGATCGTGCTCGAAGTCGGTCCCGATCTCGATGGCACAGCTCCTCGAAGCCGGGCGACTCGAGTGCGAATCGATGGGGCTTGCCGTGCGCGAGGGAGGCGTCGATCGCCCCCTCCGTGGCGCCCCGAGCACCGGGAGGGAGCGTGGTTGACCTGACCCGTACCCTGTCCCTATTCGTGTCATTGCACGTGAGTTCGCGAGCGTGCTAGCGTCGATGTTGTGAGGTGAACGGTGGCCGATCTGAAGCGAAAGCGCGCGCTTGAACTGGACCAGTCCCGCCTTCGTGCTGGGGACCGGTCCTTGCGATCCGACTCTCCCGTTGACCGCATCGCCACCGCCACGGCGTCTCGCTTCGCGGCGGACGGGGCGACGGCGTCGGCCGACCACCTGAACGCAGCACTTCGCAGTGGGACCTTGCAGCGCGGTCACATGCCGCTCGTGGAGGCGTGGTCGAGTCACCCGGCGGCGTCCTCACGCGTCGCCGACTCGACGGGGGCGGAGCGACCCTCTGGAGCGGAGGTCATCGCGCTCCGAAAATCGGCGGATGAGACCGGTCGATCCGAGACGGTGACCACGTCGGAGCTCGAAGCGCTGGGGAGCGGACAACGATTGTCCGACGCCATGCAGGAGCGCCTGTCGGAGCAGCTCGCCGCCGCTGGCGTTCACATCGACTTGCGCCATATTCGGGTGCACGCCGGGGCCGCAGCCGACGCTCTGTGTCGCAGCGTCGGCGCAAACGCGTTCGCGAGCGGGCACCACATTGCCTTTCGCTCCGGTCTCTACCAGCCATCGACGCGTGAGGGCCTCGCGTTGCTCGCGCACGAGCTCACACACGTCGCCCAGTTCGAACGAGGCGCCGTCTCGGTCGCCGCAACGTCCGAGCAACCCATCGTCGATTCGCCGTCGCTCGAGGCGGCAGCCGATCGCGTGGCCGCCGACGTGGTGTCACGCCCCGAGCCCATCGCGAGTGCGGAGGAGCCATTCGCGGTGGCCCCGTCAGTGGAGCCGACTTCCGACTTCGGCGCGCTGCAGCTCGATGAAGCGGCCGCTCAAGCTGAAGCAGGCGTCGCGGCAGCGTCCGCGCCGAGCCACCAATTCGTCGCGTTGCCGGGTGGCCACCGCCTGAGCAGTGCGATACACGCGAACTTCGTCGCGGCCTGTGCCGAGATTCAGACGCTGACCGGAGCTGATCTGACTCAGGGCGTGGGAGACAGCACGCGAAACCTAGCCAACGCCACCACGAAGGTGGGTGCCGACAACTTCTCGTGGCACAAGACCGGACGTGCGGTCGACCTGAACCAGGGGCTGCGGTGGGTCATCCGAGAGGACGCCAGCGGCGGTTCGACCTTCTTCCGGCTGTACTTGGCGCGCCTTGCCACGCCGACCGCCGAGGCCGGTGCGGCGCCGGCGGTTGCGCCCCCCGATGCCGGTGCAGCCGCTGCCCAGGACGACGCGGCGGTTGCGCCCGACCCCACGTCGGTGCGCTTGCCGGAGGGCACGGAGTTCCACCACAACCCGTATGGCCGCCGCGTCTACACGACGACCTTCGTCGATGTGACCGCGATCCTCGAGAAACACGGCCTCGAGCGAATCCGCGCTCAGAACGGCTGGGAGGACTCCTACAACCGTCGTGAATGGTGGCACTACCAAAAGACGGAGGGGCTCACCTGGTATGACGCGTTGCTGCAGGTCTACGCGCAAGCCGAGCTCGTCCGACTCTTGACGTCGCTCAAGCGAAACGCCGGGATCGAGACCTTTCCGGCGCGCCTCGGAGTGCCGAACCCGCTCCCGACGGTACCGTGACGACACGCGAGTAGACGGTTCGAGCAGCAGGTTGGCCTGAACCTGGGCAATCGACCGACATCAGCAGGACGGCCAGGGGGTCGTCGCGCGCTTCGAGGCCTCTTGCAAGCGCCACGTGGGCTCGGATTCACGTCCGGAGTGGCTTGAACGAGGCGACCACGGCCAGGTTGAATGGCACTGTCCCGGGGACAGCCCCCCACCGGGACAGGCCCCGCTCACGGAGTGCCCCGTCCGTCGTCGCGAGCCACCCTGGGCTAATCGACGGCCCTGCATGTACCGACATCCGGTGAATGAGGACACCTCTGGCATGGGGGTTGCTCCGTGCCCCGCGGTACCACATCCGTACGGGAGGCCATGTCGGCTATCCAGCGGAATAAGCAAGGAAGGATATGTACGTGAGAACATACATTAAATGGTCGACGAGGGCCGCGAAGCCGGCCCACACTGCACTGGCGCTGCTGGCGTCGCTTCTGTCCGTGGCCTGTGCCGGCCCTATGGACGGCGTCGAGGCGCCCCAGGAAGCACCCGCGTTGGAACAGAGCGAACAGGCCCTACTCGGGCAGGACCCCCTGCTTGGGGGAACCGATTCCACCATCGAAGTGGACCTCGGAATCATCGATGTAGGGCTCGACGTGGGCCTGCTCCCAGACCCTCCGCCCGTGGAATGTCCCTGCTATTCGACGGTGCAGCTCGATGAGACGTGGCAGGCCTTCCAGGCCGCGGGTTGGGAGTCGACCACGGTCCTCTGCGAGGACTACACCTACTTCGGTGACGGCTACCACTACGACTGGGGCAAGCTCTACATGAGCGGCACCACGACGGCGAACGGCGTCATCTCGTCTTCGAAGGCGATGTTCTACTCGGTCGACTACGTCGACGGTCATGCCGGGACCTATTGCCTTCGGTCGACAGAAGACAGCCGCCGTGACGAGAATACGCGGAGCTACCTCTCCTACTCCGAGGAATTCGATCAGCGGGATCCCATCACCGACGAAGAGCACGCTGCCTGCGTCCGGACGGCGCTCGACTTCGCGCGATCGGTCGGGGTGACGTGCCAGGTCACGGACTACCCGTAGTACCGATATCCCACGTCATGAAGTCGCGCCTCGGGGGCTGGTCAGGGTAAAACCGGCCCCGAACCGCCCTGAGGAGTGCGCATGTCCACCACGTCCGAACCCACCGCCCACGCTGCCCGCATCGCGCAGGAGCTGAACCTCCCGGTACGCGGCGTGGCGGCGGCGCTCGAGCTGCTCCTCGGTGGCGCGACCGTGCCTTTCGTGGCGCGTTACCGGAAGGAGGTCACGGGCGGGCTCGACGAGGTGCAGCTTCGTGCCCTCTTCGAGCGCGCAGAGGAGCTGAAGGAGCTCGACGAGCGCCGCGCCGCTATTCTGGAGTCGATTCGAGAGCAGGGGCTCATGACGCCGAAGCTCGAGGCGGCGCTCCTCGCCGCGACGACCCGGGTCGTGCTCGAAGACCTCTACCTCCCGTACAAGCCGAAGCGGCGCACGCGGGCGTCGGATGCTCGCGACCGGGGGCTCCTCCCGCTCGCCGACGCGCTCCTGCGTCAGGAGTCCGGAAAACGTCCGAACGACCTCGCCGCTGCTTTCCTCGGCCCCGATGTGCCGGACGTCGCGGCGGCCCTCGCCGGGGCGCGGGACATCTTGGCCGAGCGCTTGTCCGACGACGCCCGGATGCGCGCACGGGTGCGCGACATCGCCTGGCGTTTCGCGGTCTTCACGTCGAAACGGTCGCGTTCATCGAAGAAGGACGCGAAGGACGCCGCGCCCGGGCAGGCGGACCCCGCGGAGACCTACCGCGACTACTTCGACTTCGCAGAGCCGGTTCGAAAGATCCCATCCCATCGCGTCCTCGCGCTACGGCGCGGCGCCGCTGAGAAGGTCTTGACGACCTCGGTCGAGCTTGAGCTCCCAGCCCTCGTGGCCGAGCTCGCGCCGCTCGTGCCGATCGGGCGCGCGCCGAGCTCTGACGAGGTCCGCACTGCGCTCGAGGACGGTCTCGCGCGGCTCCTGCTTCCGAGCATAGAGCGCGAGGTCATCGCCGAGCTCGAGTCTCGTGCGGACGTGTCGGCGGCCCAGGTCTTCGCCCGGAACCTCGAAGCCGTCCTCTTGGCGGCGCCGCTAGGGCCAAGACGTGTGGTGGCGATCGATCCGGGCCTGCGAACGGGCATGAAGTGCGTCGGGCTCGACGAGACGGGCCGCTACCTCGGCACCGTGACCGTCTACGCGCACGTCGACTCGGGACGCGCGCGCGCTCAGGACGAGCTCGCGGCCTTCGTAAAGCGCCACCGGCCGGATGCGATCGCCGTCGGCAATGGGACCGGCGGCCGGGAGGCGATGGCGCTGGCCCGCGCGGTCAATAAGCACCTGCGCGACACGACCGGGCAGGGGATCCCAGTCCTGGAAGTCGCCGAGACCGGCGCGAGCGTCTATAGCGCGTCGGACGTCGCGCGGCAGGAGTTCCCGGACCTCGATCTCACCATCCGCGGCGCCATCTCCATCGGTCGGCGACTTCAAGATCCACTCGCGGAGCTGGTGAAGATCGAACCCCGGTCACTCGGCCTCGGCCAATACCAGCACGACGTCGACGAGAAGCTGTTGGACGCGAGCCTCTCGGCGGTCGTGGAGGACTGCGTCAACCGTGTCGGCGTGCTCCTGAACAGCGCCAGCCCGTCGCTCCTCGGCTACGTCGCCGGGATCGGGCCCGGCCTCGCCCGGAAGATCGTCTCCCACCGCGACGAGCGTGGCCCATTCAAGTCGCGAAAGGCGCTCCTCGACGTCGCCGGCATCGGACCCAAGACCTTTGAGCAGTGCGCGGGCTTCCTCCGCGTCCCGGGCAGCCCCGAGCCGCTCGACGCCTCGGGCGTGCACCCCGAACGCTACGCGCTCGTCGGCACCATGGCCAAAGACGCCGGGACCACCGTGGCGGCGCTCGTCGGCAAGGCCTGGCAGGGGCCGCCCATCGATCGCTACCTGAGCGCCGACGTCGGTCGGCCGACCCTTGAACACATCCTCACTGAGATCGCGCGCCCTGGCCGGGATCCCCGGCCGGCCTTCGAAGCCCCGGCGTGGCGTGAGGACGTCACCACGCTCGATGACGTGAAGCCCGGCATGGTCCTCCCCGGCGTCGTCACCAACGTCACCCAGTTCGGCGCCTTCGTCGACGTCGGCGTACATCAGGACGGGCTCGTCCACGTGTCCCAGCTCAGTGACCGCTTCGTTCGAGACGCGAGCGAGGTCGTGCGGCCCGGCGACCGCGTCACGGTGAAGGTCCTCGAGGTCGATCGCGCTCGCCGGCGGCTCAGCCTCTCCATGAAGTCCGGCTGAACTCTGCCCTATTCGTCGGCGTCCGGTGCGCGAAATCGCTCCGCGGATTGGCCGTTCAGGCCAATC
>JADMJS010000045.1 GCA_018780435.1 Myxococcales bacterium | reverse complement strand
TGGCTCAATTTTTTTTGTCAGGCTGCTCATCGTCGATCTGCCCGCGCTTCACCTCCTCTTCAACTGTTCCTTGTGTCGGCAGCGTCATCGCGTGCGTTGACAACGACATTGTCCGACTGTGAGACTTGAGACTTTTTTTTTTTTTTTTGCTTTTTTTTTTTTTTTTGCTTTTTTTCTTTTCTCTCACGACGGCTCGGCAGCAACGTGTCGTTCAAAAGTCTTTCGGGTACCATATCGTCGTTCATCGCGCAGTTGACTGCGTTGCTGCACCTCGACCTCAGCGACCAATCGCTGCGCGGCTCGGTGCCCGACATCGGCAACTTGACGCTGCTCACGCACTTGGACCTGCGCGAGAACGATTTTCAGTCGGCGATTCCGAACAATCTGGGCCGCTTCACCGCCCTCGAGCATCTCGACCTGTCGAACAGCCGCTTCACGGGCACCGTGCCTTCATCGCTGGGCCAGGCGACGTCGCTGCGCAGAATCTTCCTGAACAAGAATCGGGACTTGGCGGGCCCCCTGCCTGATCTCGACCGCCTCACCCAGCTCGTGGAGCTGTCCGCGTTCGAGACGGCCATCAACGGCACGATTCCGCGCCTGCCGACGTCGATCGAGCTCCTTGACCTGAGCGCCACAGATTTGAGTGGTCCGATCGACCGCGCCATCGTCGAAATGACCAATCTCAGAGCGCTGCGCCTCAACAACAACCGATTCCTCACCGGCACCGTCAATTCGCAGCTGGGCCTGCTGTCGCGGCTGGCGAGGCTGTCCCTGCAGTTCACGAACATCGGTGGCACCGTGCCGGCGACGGCGACCGGCTTGACGTCGCTGGTTGCGCTCGACGTAGAGAACTCGCTGCTGTCGGGCGTGTGGCCGAAGGGCAGCCCGCTGAACTCCACCTGTGACTTTGGGCGCACGTACATCGACTGTCGGACGCTGCCGCAACCTTCATGCTCGTGCACGCTGCGCGTTCCGAACGACGACTGCGTCAACGCCCGCAGCGTGACCGACGGCGACAACGGCGTGACGACGGTCAACGCGACGACGTGCAACTACTGTGGCACGTGCGTAGCGGAAGAAGACGTCTGGTTCTCGTACAAGGCGACGTGCACGGGCCGGGCGACGGTCAGCTTGTGCGACGTGACGGGCGACACGCGGCTCGGCTTGTACAAGGGCTGCCCCGGCCCAACGACGCGGACGCTGGCGATCGAGGACAGCAGCCGCGACTGCGACGATTTCGGAACGTGCAACGGCAACGCCAAGGAAGCCGGCTCGGTTTTCGTTGGAGTCGGCGACGAGATCATCATCCGCATCGGCAAAACGCTTGGTTTCGCCTCCCCAACAGGCCAGTTTCAGGTGTCGTGCCAGACCGGGCCGACGCCATCACCGGCACCGACGCCGCCGACGCCCGCGCCGACGCCCGTGCCGACGCCCGCGCCGACGCCCTCGCCGCCCACGACCGTGCTCACACTGCCCGCGACCACGTCGACGAGCGGCAGTGGAGCGTTGTCGACGAGCGCTGACGGAACGGTGGCGACGACCGACTCGACGACGCCCGCGTCGGCGAATGCGACGTCGCCCGCCTCGTCGACTGACGTATCCAGCACGGCGCCCGGCGGCGTCGCCACGACTGGCCTGGCCGAGGAGCCCGTCGGCATCGGCGTCATCGTCGGCGCCGTCGCGGCCGCGTTGGGCTGCCTAATCATCGTCGGCGTCGTCGTCTTCTTGGCGCGCGACCGCCGCGCAAGCGCGCACACGACGATCGACAGCAACAGCAGCACCAACGACGTGCCGATGGCGA
>JADMJS010000183.1 GCA_018780435.1 Myxococcales bacterium | reverse complement strand
CCTACGACACGGGCCCCGTCATGCGCATGGTCATCGCGCTCGGGGACGAGACCACCGGCCGGAACATCGTCCCGGGCGGCCAGTCAGGGTTGCTTGGCGACGCGCACTTCGCTGACCAAGCGGCGATGTGGCTCGGAAACGAGACCATCCCGATGCGCTTCGAGCTCGACGACGTCGTGGGCGGCGCCACAGGTCGGGAGACCTTCCTGCCGGGGGCCCCGAAGTGACGCTGCAGGAGCGATTCTCCGAGCTTGAGCCGGCCGCCCAGAGGGCCTACGTCAGCGTCATGATGGCGGTGATCGGGCGTGGGCTCGTCGCCGCCAGCCAGACCGACGAGGAGACGCGGCGCGAGCTCGCGGCGTTCACGCCGGGCATGATCATCGCCATGAAGGTCATCCCGGCCGGGCCATCCTTCGCGGTCGTGCTCCAGGCGGACGGCACCCTGAAGCTCCTGCCCGACTTCGACAGCCGGGCGACCCTGACCGTGGTCTTCAAACACCTCGCCCACGCGTTCCTCGTGTTCTCGTTCCAGGAGAGCACGACGCGCGCTTTCGCCAATGACCGCCTCTACGTCGACGGCGACATTTCCCAATCAGTGCGGCTGGTTCGCGTCCTCAACCGCATGGAGGCCCTCATCCTCCCGCAAGTCATCGCTGAGAAGGCGGTGAAGCGTTATCCGGCCATGGCGGCGTCCGGCAAGCTCCGTGCCGGCGCACGGATCTACGGTCGACTCGCCCGCAACTTCTTGAAAGGAGACCGTCCATGAGCCGCGACTTCTACGAGTTCTTCTGCCCGGTGAAGGTCATCGCCGGTGTTCGCGCGCTTGAGCACATCCCCTTCGAGCTCGGCCTCTTGGGCGCGACGCGGCCAATGATCCTGACCGACAAGGGCGTCATCGCGGCCGGCCTCCTGAATCACGTCCAGAAGGCGCTCGCGAGCTCGGGAATCTCGCCCGGTGCCGTGTTCGACGACGTTCCCCAGGACAGCTCGCTCAGGACCGTACGCGCCGCGGCGTCGCGTTATCGTGAGGCCGGCTGTGACGCCATCCTGGCGGTCGGCGGCGGCTCGGTCATCGACACCAGCAAGGGCGTGAACATCCTCGTGAGTGACGCTGGCGACGTCACTGAGGGAGGTGGGGATCTATTGCGCTACGCCGGTGCCCATCACCTCAGGAGACCGCTGCGGCCGCTCTTCGTCGTCCCGACCACGGCCGGGACCGGATCCGAGGTCACACTCGTCGCCATCATCTCCGACGAGTCCCGCGGCGTGAAGGTCCCGTTTACGTCGACTTTCCTGATGCCGAACGCGGCGATCCTCGACCCGCGCATGACGCAGACCCTCCCACCGCACCTCACGGCCATGACTGCGATGGACGCGATGACGCATGCGATGGAGGCCTTCACCTGCATGGCGGCGAACCCGCTGTCGGACGCCTACGCGACCAGCGCTATCAAGAAGATCAGCGAGCACCTGATCCCGGTCCTCGACCACCCGACCGAGCCGCTGGGCCGCCTCGAGCTGGCCCAGGCCTCGACGATGGCCGGCATCGCGTTCTCGAACTCGATGGTCGGCCTCGTCCATGCGCTCGGCCACACGCTCGGCGCCATGGTCCACCTGCCGCACGGCCTCTGCATGAACCTCTTCCTGCCTTACGTCCTCGAGTACAATCTCCCGGTCGCGAGCGACCGTATCGGCGAGCTGCTGCTGCCCCTCGCCGGCCCCGAGATCTACGCCAGCACCCCCAAAGGCCGCCGCGGCGCCGAGACCATCGTCCACCTTCGGCGCCTCCGGGACACCCTTCA
>JADMJS010000316.1:40291-45135 GCA_018780435.1 Myxococcales bacterium | reverse complement strand
GATGGCGTTGACGGGGGCGTTGTAGCACCACATGAAGAGCTGAGCGCCGGCGATGAGGAGCCCGATCACGAGCTTGCCTTGGACCTCGAGCGCCAGCACGGCGAGCCCCGAGGCGATGACCATGGTGACCCCCGACAGCGCGAGATAGGGCTGGCGCGTCCTGCCGCGGAGCCAGTCGCCGAGGAAGCCGCCGAGCACCGTCCCACCGAGTCCGCCGACGACTGTGGCGCCACCGACGAGCGTCCCGGCTTCGGCCAAGTCCATGCCGCGGTGGCGAGACAAGAAGGTCGGGAACCAGTCGGCGAGCGCACCCGACGCGAAGGTAACCAGCACGTAACCCGCGACGGCGTAAGCATATTGACGATTACCGAGCAACGCGGGGAGCGCCTGCTTCCACGCCGGGGGCGCCTCGGACTTGTCGGTGTCGAAGGTGCCGCGGCCCGGATCTTTGACGGATAGGACGGCGAGCGCGGCCAGGACGCCGGGCAAGCCCACAATGAGGAAGGCGGTGCGCCAGCCGAAGGTCTGGCCGAGGTAGCCGCCGAGCCCGAAGCCAATGGCCGACCCGACGGGGATGGCGACGTAGAAGATGGTCAGGATCTTGTTCCGACGGTCGGGCGGGTAGTAATCCGAGAGCCAGGCGGGGCTGAGCGTCGCGTAGGCCGCTTCGCCGATCCCGACGAATGCGCGCGCCAGCAGGAGCGTCCAGAAGCCGGTCGCGAACGCGGCGGCGGCCGTCGCGAGGGACCAAAGCGCGACACCGGCGGCGATGACCACGCGGCGGGGGTATCGGTCAGCGAGGGAGCCCACGATGGGGCTCGCCAGCATGTAGACGATGACGAAGGCGGACAGCGGGTAGCTGGTCTCGTCGTCGGTGAGCCCAAGATCCGTCTTGATGAGGTCCTTCACGGCGCTCGGCACGTACCGATCGACGTAATTCAGGAGGTTCAAGGCGGTGAGGACCAGGACGGCGCGGCGCGCCCCCTCTGGAATCGCTTGCAGTTTCGGTAGTTCCACGGCCCTGCCACGTTGCCCGGTGACGGCGGCCTTGTCGAGTTCGTGACGCCTTCGCCACCGAACCAAGAGGGTGTTGCATCCACCGTGGAGTGGGGCAGGATGGCCGCGGAGGGACAACGTGAACTGGTTCGGAAGCCTGTGGCGAGCCATCTGGATTGGGGTCGTGGTGAACGGCTGCCTCGCCGCCTATCTGTTCGGGCGCATCGGCACGCTGTTCATCTGGGATCGAACGCGGCGGGCCTCCGCCGTGGCCCGACTACGCGGTCGTCTGCTGCGCTTCGGCATGGCCCACCTCGGCGCCACGTTCATCAAGCTCGGCCAAGTGCTGAGCACACGCCCCGACCTGCTCGCGCCGGAGACGATCGACGAGCTACGGCTGCTCCAGGACAAGCTCCCACCCACGCCCTTCGCGCGCCTACGCCCGCAGCTCGAAGCGGACCTCGGCGGCCCACTCTCCCACCATTTCAAGGAGTTCGATGAGGTCCCGGTCGCCGCCGCCAGCGTCGCCCAGGTGCACCGCGCGGTGACGCACGACGGCGACGAGGTGGCGGTCAAGATCCTGCGCCCCGACGTACGGGCGCGCGTCGAGCGTGACGGCGGCATCCTCCGCTTTCAGGCGCGCATCCTGAACCTCATCCCGGCCATCCGTTCGACCGACCCCATCGGCCACCTCGAACACTTCCTCGCCGGCATCCTCGAACAGACCGACTTGCGCCTCGAATCCGCCAACTACGAGGTGTTTCGGCGCAACTTCGAGGGCAACAGCCAGGTTCGTTTCCCCAAAGTCTACCCAGCGCTCTCGGGCCCGCGCGTCCTGACGATGGAGTTCCTGCGCGGCCGCAAGGTCGACGCGCTCGGTCCCGGCGACCACAGCGCGTCGGCGCTCACGCTCCGCGACCTCTTCCTCAAGATGTGCTTCGAGGACGGCTTCTTACACGCCGACCTGCACCCCGGGAACCTCCTCGTGGACGACGCGCAACGCATCGTCGTCTTCGACGTCGGCCTCGTGGTCAAGCTGAACGACCGACACCTCGCGCAGGTGGTCGACCTCGCCAAGTGCCTCTCCTTCGGTCAGACGGACGACTTCGTCAGTCATCTCCGTAACTTCCACACCTACATCGGGGACATCGACTGGCCCGCGCTGACCCGCGACGCCGAAGCCTTCGCCGCGCGTTTCCGTGGTCGCACGACCGCCGAGCTCGAATGGGGGCTCGTCATCGGCGACATGTTCGCCATCGGACGCCGCTACGGACTACGGCCGGTCCCGGAGATGGCGCTGCTCCTCGTGGGACTCGTCACCGCCGAAGGCATCGGCAAGATGCTGAATCCAAACGCGAATTCGTTTCAGGACCTCGGCCTCTACCTGATGCCGCTACTCGCTCGAAAGGGCCTCTTGCCGACGATCCCGATGCAGGGCGCCTAGCGCCGCTCCCCCGAGGCCACGTTCATTCGTCCAAGATGGTGAACTCGACGCGGCGGTTCAGCTCGAACTCCTCTTCCGTCTTCTCCGCGGGCACGATCGGCGTGCTTTCGCCGAAGCCTTCCGAGATGAGGCGGCCCTTCGAGACGCCGCGCTTGACCAAATACGTCAGCACGGCTTTGGCCCGGGACGCCGAGAGCGCCTTGTTGCGCCCAGCGGGGCCGCGGGTGTCGGTGTGGCCTTCGATGCGGACGCGCTTTATCTGCGGGTTCGTATTCATGATCTTCAGCACGGCCGCGAGCACCGGGTCGCTCTTGGGCATGATCACGGCCTTGCCGTAGAAGAAGTAGATCTTGTCCTTGATGATGATCTTGTTGCCTTCGACGTGAGCGAGCTCGTCGGGACAGCCGTCATCGTCCTCGATCTCGTTTACGGTCTCCGCGACCTTCGGGCACTTGTCGACGCCTTTGCAAAGGGCCTCATAAGCGGCCTGCTGCTGACGTTCGAGGACCCAGCCGTCGCAGATCCCGTCGGCGTCGTCGTCGGGATCGGGGCAGCCATCGTCGTCGAGGGTGCCGTCCACGTCTTCCGATTCAAGCGCGCAGGCGTCTTTCGTGTCGGGGATCCCGTCCTTGTCGTTGTCGGGATCGGGGCAGCCGTTCTCGTCCTCGAAGCCGTCCACGTCTTCCGGCGACTCGGGACAACGGTCGCTCCCCCGGCAGACGGTGATCGTCGGCGCGGACGCCGGCCGCTCAGCGACCCAAGGATCGCAGATCCCGTCTCGATCGTTGTCCGGCTCCGGGCACCCGTCGCCGTCCTCGAGCCCATCGCGGTCCTCGGGGTCGTCCGGGCACGCGTCGTCTTCATCCATCAGCCCGTCGCCGTCGCGATCGCCAGGTGGCTCGCGAAAGAAGTTGAACCCGGCGTAGACGCGAAAGTCGGGCGACGCGTAGCCCTGTGTGAGGCCCGCGCCGGCGCCGACGTCGACCGAGAAGGACGGGGCCGCGAGGACACGAACGCCGGCCCGCGCCTCGACGGGCGTGCGGCCGGCGTCAGCGAAAGGGCTGGTCGCAGCGGTCCCCCCGTCGACCTCGGCGAGGATCACGACCGAGTCCGAGACCGGGACCGAAATACCGAGGCGGAAGAGCAGCTCGTCTTCGAGCGCGAGGTCGGCGATGGTGGAGTCCTTCATCACGCGATAGCCGAGGCCAAAGGCCACACCGAAGACCGGGAGGTCGTAGCTGAGCCCGACCCACGGCGTGAACGTCACGGACGGACTGCCCATCGACTCATCGACGAGGCGCCCGGTCGGGGCCGTGAGCGTCGGCGTGAGCGCGAGCGCAAAGCGGCGGTCGTCCGTCTGAAAGAGCCGAAAGCGCACGGCGACTTCGAGGTCGCCGATCCCCGCGACGCCGGGCTCCGCGCCGCCCCCAAGGCCGTCGCCGGCCTGGAAAGCGATGATGGGGAGGACGAGCCCGAGATCGCACCAGTCGGTGACGGCGTAAGCGCCGCGGACGTGGGCGAACACGGTGTCTGAGACGATCTTTCTCACGATCTCGTCGCTCGCGATGTCGCGGAGCACCAGCGGATTCCGCTGATATTCCAAGAGCATCCCGACGTTCCAGCTCCCGGACTTGCGGGTCGTCGCCTTCTGGACCGTGATGAGATCCTGCATGAAGGGCGACGGGTGGAAGGTCGAGACGGCGCCGCCCGTCTGGGCGCTCGCGTCGGGCGTCGCGGTCCCAAGGGCGAGCAGGAGCGCAACGCCCAAGGAGACGCCGCGCCGACGCCGCCAGAACCAACACCCGAGCCCGACGAGCAGCAGCGCAAGCCACCCGGTCGAGCGCCGCTCCAGAGAGCCCACGGACGTACTACACGCGCCGCCGGTCACACCGAGCCCGACACCTTGGCAGGCTTCACCGACCCCGTCGCCATCCCAGTCGGCTTGGTCGGCGTTCGGGACGCCGTGGCAGTTGTCGACCGTGTCGAGCACGCCATCGCCGTCGCCGTCGGGGTCGCAGGTGTCGCCGACGCCGTCGTCGTCGAGGTCGTCCTGGCGCTCATTCGCGTCGTCCGGGCAGTTGTCGACGTCGTCGACCACGCCGTCGGCGTCCCGGTCGTCCGTGGGGCCGGGCGTGTCACATGCGTCTCCGAGGCCGTCCGCGTCGCCGTCGGCTTGCGTCGGGTTGGCCGCGATGGGGCAGTTGTCCTCCCCGTCGAGGACGCCGTCATCGTCATCATCCGTGTCGCAGGCGTCGCCGTCGCCGTCGCCATCGGTGTCGGTCTGCTCGACGTTCGGGATCTCGGGGCAGTTGTCGGAGCAGCCGGCTGTGACGCCGGTGACGCACGGCGCGTCGTCGGTGCGGGGGACGCCGTCACCGTCATCGTCGTCTTCGCAGAGGTCGCC
>JADMJS010000316.1:12903-40281 GCA_018780435.1 Myxococcales bacterium | reverse complement strand
CCGACTCCGGCGGCGTCGGCGTCGGCCTGGTCCGCGTTCGGGACGAGCGGGCAGTTGTCGTCGCAGCCGAGCACCTCGCCGGCGATGCAGGGCTCGTCTCCGAGCCCTTGGTCCACGCCGTCCCCGTCGGAATCGGGGTCGCAGAGGTTGCCGAGCCCGTCCCCATCAGCGTCGATCTGACTCTCGTTCTGAATCGCCACACAATTGTCGTCGCATCCGTCTTTCTGGCCGGTGGCGCAAGGCCCATCGCCGGCCTCCCCGCTCCCGTCGCCGTCGTCTAGGGCACCGTCGTCGTCGCGGTCCGGGTCACAGGCGTCGCCAAGGTCGTCCCCATCGAGATCCTCCTGCAGTGCGTTGGCCACGGTGGGGCAGTTGTCGTCGGCGTCGAGGACGCCGTCCTGGTCCGCATCGAGGTCCGGGTCCGCAAACGCCACGGTCCACGTGTGTGACGCCGGCGTCGGGTCGACGTTGCCGGCCGCGTCCACCGCACGCACCTCGAGGGTAAAGGTGCCCTCACCGAGCGTGTCGGTCGTGAACACCTCGTCGCAGGGGGCGAACGGCGCGTCACCAAGGCGGCACTCGTAGGTCACGCCCGTCTCGGTCGACCCGAAGTCGAAGTCACCGGTCGTGTCGATGGTCGGGTCGGGCTCGGCGGCGTCGAAGGACGTATCGGGCGGGGTCGTGTCGACCGTCCACGTGTGCGACGCCGGGCTGTCGTCGACATTACCGACGGCGTCGATGGCCCGGACCTCGAGCGTGTAGGTCCCGTCCGGGAGCGACGCCGTGCTGTAGCTCTCGGGGCACGGCGCGAACGCGGCGTCCCCGACCCGGCACTCCCACGTCACGCCGTCTTCGGTCGCGCCGAACTCGAAGTCACCGGACGCGTCGGCGGTGAAGAGCGGCTCAGCAGCGTCGATGAGCGTGTCGGGCGGCGTCGTGTCGACCGTCCAGGTGGTGGTCGCTGGCGTCGGATCGACGTTGCCGGCCGCGTCTCGGGCCCGCACGTCGAGCGTATGGACCCCATCGAGGAGGGTGACCGTGCTGAAGAGCTCTGTACACGGGGCGAAGTCGGCCGTGCCCACGCGGCACTCGTAGGTCACGCCCACTTCGGTCGACGCGAAGTCAAAGTCGCCGGTCGGGTCCGCCGTCGGGTCCGGCTCCACGGCGTCGAAGGACGTGTCCGGCGCGCTCGTGTCCACCGTCCACGTCACGGAGGCCGGGCTCGGATCGACGTTCCCCGCGAGGTCGCGCGCGCGGACCTCGAGGGTGTAGGTCCCGTCGGTGAGCTCGGAGGTGACGAAGAGCTCGGAACACAGGACGAAGGGGTCTTGACCGAGACGGCACTCGAAGGTGGCGGCGGGATCGTCCGATGCGAAGTCGAAGTCGCCGGTCGGGTCCGCCGTCGGGGTCGGCTCGGCCGAGTCGAACCCGGTCGTGGGCGGCGTGGTGTCGACGGTCCACGTGAAGGCGGCGGGTGTCGGGTCGACGTTGCCGGCGGCGTCGATGGCCCTCACCTCGATGGTGTAGGTCCCGTCGAGGAGCGCCGGGGTGGCCCACAGCTCGGCGCACTCGGCGAAAGCGTCGTCGCCGAGCCGGCACTCGTAGGTCACGTCGGGCTCGTCGGCGGCGAAGTCGAATTCGCCGGTCGTGTCGGTCGTCAGCGGGTCGGGCGTGAGGTCGAAGGCCGTGCTCGGCGGGGTCGTGTCGAGGGTCCACGTGTGCGTCGCCGGTGTGGCGTCCACGTTGCCCGCCGCGTCACGGGCGCGCACCTCGATGACGTAGGTCCCATCGAGGAGGGTCGTGGTCGCGTAGAGCTCGGCACAGGGGGCGAACGGCGCCGTCCCCAGCCGGCACTCGTAGGTCACGCCTGCTTCGTCGGAGCCGAAGTCGAAGTCAGCGGTGTCGTCGCTCGTGAGCAGGGGCTCGGCGGCGTCGAAGTCGGTGTCGGGCGGCGTGGTGTCGATGGTCCAGGTGTGCGACGCGGGCGTCGCATCGACGTTGCCAGCGACATCGATGGCCCTGACCTCGAGGGTGTAGGTCCCGTCGGTCAGCGCCGACGTCGAGTAGACCTCGGTGCACGGCGCAAAGGCCGCGGCGCCGAGCCGGCACTCGTAGGTGACGCCGGCTTCGTTCGACGAGAAGTCGAAGTCGCCGGTCGGGTCCGGCGTCGGGTTCGGCTCGGTGACGTCGAAGGCGGTGGCCGGCGGCGTCCCGTCGACGACGACGGGGGCCACGCCATAAGCGCGCGCTTCGGCGACGAAGTCGGCGTTGTCGTACGAGACGATGACGTCACTGCGGTAGGTGCCGGTCGTGACGCTGCTGCCCACCGTCGCGTTCACCGTGATGGTGAGGGTCTGCCCCGGTGCGAGGACCTGCGCGCCAAAATCCCACGTGAGCTGCGTGCGGTTCTGGCCGGCGGCCATCGGGTCCGTGGGCGGGGTGGCCACGGTGGGGGTCACGGTCGCGAGACCCGTGACGACGCTGCTCCCGGCGACGTACTCGAAACGGTTCGCGACGCCGGACCCACCCGCCGTGGGGAGGAGGTCCGTCACGCGAACGCTCGTGGCATCGGACGCGCCCTCGTTCTGGATGGTGAGGGAGTACGAGAGGGTGCCGCCGGGGGCCCGCGAGCTCGGGGTCGCGGACTTGGTGATGATGAGGTCGGCGCGGTCCGAGATCAACGTGACCGAGCGGAAGGTGACGCCGTCCGGGAGCTGCGTGCTGGACAGCGTGGCCGCGTCCGCCACGATGTCGCCCGTCGCCCCGTCCACGCGCACATCGAACTCGACGCTGCCGCCCGAGCCCGGGACCAGCGTCGCGATAGGCTGGAACGTGAAGGTCTCGCCAGCGGCGGGGTCCACTGGCGAGATCGGCCGGATGTCCGGACCGCTCAGGACCCGAACCGCCGTGACGGTGCCCGCGACCTGGTCCGGCAACAGGTTCGAGAGCACGACGTTCTGCTGCGTGCTGTTCCCGGTGTTCAGGTAAGTGACCCGGTAGGTCACGATGGAGTCGATCGGAAGCGACGAGCCGACGAAGGGCTCCCCATCGATGGCGACGGGCTGCACGATCACGAAAAGATTGGAGTTATTGTCCGCCACCGACGGCACGGCGTAGCGCCACGGGTTGTCCTGGCCGACTTTGCCCGCGGCCTGCGCCGAGTCGCCGCCGAAGACCTCGCTGTTCATGATGAGGCCGGTCGTGGGTGGCGGCGCGGTCAGGCGAACGGTGAAGCGGACGTACTTGAGCTGCCCGACGTCGAGCCGACCCACCGCGAAGCGGATCGCGTGGGTGCCTGCCGGCAGTGGCGTTCCCTGCGAGAGCGCGTACCCGGCCGAGGTCGGTGCGCCGCCGATGTGGGTGGCGCTTGAGGTGCCCGTCCCGGTCCCGTTCTCGGAGGTGGCCGGCCCTTCCGACGCGAGGCCGATTCGTGAACCCGGGTAGGCGATCCGCTTCCACGGGCCCGTGGCGCCGAGGTTGTCCTTCGAATAGCCCGTCTCGGGCCCCGCGACCGGCGAGCCGGCGGCAAAGGGGGTCGCGCCTTGGCCGTTGCTGATCGACAGGTCCGGTGACGCCGGGTCCGTGAGCGAGGTGACTGCCCCATTGGTCGACCCAAACGCGTTCGTCTGGGCCGCGTCCCAGAGGTTGTGGGTCGTCGCGCGATCCTGATTCAGGATCGGGTTCAGCTGCCCCTCGCCGGACGGCGAGACGTCGTAGCCGTTCGTGCCCTGCCGCACACGACCGTCGGTGCTCGGCGAGACAAACACGTCCGTACGGCTATCGTCCGAGTAGAAGATGCCGGTGTCGGCATAGATCTGAGCAAGGCTGCCGTTGCACTGCCCGAGCGGCTGTACCGAACACTCGGGCGTGAAGAGGCTCGCCCAGGCGGCGTTGCCCGTCGTGAAGGTGCGCCTCCCGCGGGCGCCCCAGCCGTTCGGCATGGGTCCGGGCACCGACGGGGGGACGGCGATGAAGCTCCCATCGCTCTGCTTCGCGACGACCGCGGCGTCGACGACCTCCACGCCCGCCGGCAGGTAGGCCGTGATGTAGCCGTTCGGGCCCACGAAGGCGCCGTTCTCGACGGGCGTGAACTGCACGACGTAGCTGACGACGTCGCCTTGGACGAGCCCGGGCGTGCCGCTGACGGCGCGTTCGGTGAGCATCGAGACGGTGTCCGGGGCGAGGTAGATGGCCGTCTGGACCTGGGCGACGCTGTGCGCCATCGCGGCCTGGCTGAGCAGGAGGGCCGCGAGCGTCAGGAAGGGACCACCACGAAACGGAGTGCACATCGGAGCCTCGACTTCACGGCATCGTTCGGACGCCAACGCCTCACCATAACGAAGGCCGGCGCACACTCACGAAAATGACCCCTTTGCCCTTGGCGTGACAGGGACGGCCAATCCGGGCTAGCTTCCGCCGGTGCCGCGACTTCTCAAGCTCCTGGTCATCGCGGCCGTCGCGTTCAGCCCCGGCGCGTGGGCCGAAGCGCCTCCGACGCCCGTCGAGCCCGGCGACGAGAACTGCACGGGCCTGCCGATCTCGAGCGTGCGTTTCGCGGGATGCGAGGCCGATTGGTCCTGCGGCCGACCGGATGTCGTCGAGCGGCTCGTTCGATTGGCCGAGCTCCCGCCGGGCACCAGCTACCTCGCGGGCGCGGCTGAGGGGGCCCGCGAGCGAATCGTCCTGACGCGGCTCTTCAAGTCGGTTCGGCGCGGCTGCGAGGTCGACGCGTCGGGCGCGTGGGCCGACCTGACCTTTCACGTCGAGCCGAACCGTCGAATTCGCCACATCGAGGTCCGAGGCAACGCCAATCTCTACGACAGCGACATCTTCGACCGCTTGGGCTTTCGCACGGGCGGCATCTACAACCCTGGCGACGCCGCGACCGAGAAGGAGCGGCAGCGACAGGCGTCTCTGCTGGTCCGGCGCTACGCGAAGGAGGGCTTCGGCGGCGCGCAGGTGACCATCGACGCCACCGTCACGGGTCCGGAGTCCGTCGACTTGCAAGTGCTCGTCATGGAAGGGGATCGGCGCCGAATGGGCGCCATCGCCGTCGAGGTCTCGGTCCCGGGTGGCGACGCGCCGACCGTCGCGGGCGCCCCGGCGTGCCCGACCTTCTCCGCGCGGACGCTCCGGCAAGCGGCGAAGCTCGAGAGCGGCGAGCCCTATACGGAGCGGCGGCGACGCGAGGCCGAGCGCCTGCTCGAAGCGTTCCTGCGCAGCCGCGGCATCATGGACCCGAGCGTGGCGCTCGTTCCGGACGCGACCGCGGAGCGCACTCGCGTCGCGGTGAAATACGCGCGATGCGCCGTCCTCTCCATCCTCGGACGGGACGAGCCCGCGCCCGGCCGCCTCGGCTACGCGCCCGTGAACGACGACGCCGTCCTCGACGCCTTGACCTTCGGCGAGTCGGGAAACTTCGACTTCGAGGAGTCGCTGCTGTCCCGGGAAGCGCTGGAGCTCCACTACCAGCAGCTCGGCCACCTCTTCGCGGACGTGGTCCTCGACTACCGAGAGCTGCCCGTGCCGCCAGGGCTCGCGACCGAGCAGCTCCGCGGACCCGTGGCCGCGATCACCTTTCTCGTGACCACGAACTGGCCCAAGGAGATCCGTGCCATCGACTTCGTGGGTGCGCTCGGCTTGCCCGCGGACGAGCTGCTCCAGGGCATGAAGACCAAGGTCTACGACTTCTTCGGCGCCGGCGGCTTCTTGCTCGTCGATCAGATGATGAGCGACCTCGACAGCGTGCGCCGGCGGCACGTCGACGCGGGCTACCATCGTTTTCGGTTCACGGACGCGCGCCCCGAGGCTAATCGGCAGCCCGGGCTCGAGGTGGTTCGATCCGGACGACCCGACGCCCCGGTGCTCGACTACTACCAAGACGACCTGCACTTCCGCGTCACCCAACCGAAGGGCGAGAATGTCCTCTACGTCACCGTTCCCGTGGACGTGGGGACCCCGTCGCGCGTCGGTGACATCGACATCGACGAGGTCGCCGTCCGCCCGCACGAGGGGGCTCGCCAGACGGGCGCCGTGCAGCTCGCCGACGTTCGAACCCGCCTTGAGGCCGTCCCGGGCGACGTGTTCTCGCCCGGGGTGGTCGCTCGTGACGCGTCGACTATCGAAGCCGCTTATCAGGCGGCGGGGCACCACGACTTCGCGCTCGAAGTCCTCTGCGCCGGGCGTCTCGCCGGGGGCGACTTTGCACCGGGCTGCGGCAGCGACGGTCTCTCTCCCTGTGACGAAGACCACTGTGATTACCGAACCGTACGTGCCGACCGAATCGATCTGCGCTTTCGAGTCAGCCCCGGCCCGAGCTACGAGGTCGGCGAGGTCTTCGTCATCGGGCACGGCCGCACGGCCGAGCCGCTCATTCGGAAGAGCTTGCCTCGAACGGGTGAACCGCTCTCCCGGATCGCCATCGACGAGGCGGGCCGGCAGCTCCGCCTCCTCGGCGTCTTCTCGGACGTGCAGCTCCACCTCGTCGGGCTCCCGAGCGCCGCCCGGGACGGCAAGATCGCGCCGCTCGCGACGCCGGCCAGCCGCCGTATCGCCATCGTGGTCGAGCTTCAGGAGGCCACCTCCGAGTTCATCGAGGTCCGGACGGGCATTCAGACCCTGGTCGCCCGCGAGGGTGAAGGTGGGATCCCGGCCGTAGGCGGCGCCGTGAGCTCGAGCGTGGGTGCGGTCGACGGCGTCACGCAGGGCCCGGTGCAGGCGGTGCCCCTCGAGATCCCGAACTTCCTGAACTTCTGGGGACTTGCCTACCGCGACGTCAACTTCCTCGGCCGCGCCATCGAGTTCGAGCTGCCCCTCAAATACGGCCTCTCGCTCCCGGAGAGCGCCACCGACGGCGAGGCCTGGGCCAGCGCCTTCTCGCGCCTCATCGAGCTGCGCCCCACCCTCTACGAGCCGCGCCTCCTCGGGACCAACGTCGGCCTGCGCGGCAGCGTCTTCGTGCGCTACGACCGGGCCACGCGTGAGGTCGACGAGTTCGAGACGGGCGGCACGACCGAGCTCGCCGTGAACCTCACCCGCAACCTGCGCTCGAGCCTCGCCGTCACGGCCAGCGCGATCGCGTCGGGCGACGACTGCGACGACGGCCCCTGCACCCTGCCCTCCCTGCTCGAGCGCGACGACCCTCTCGCGCCGACGGTCGACGTCGCCCTCGGCGCCACCCTCGATTACCTCGACAACGCCATCCATCCGACGCAGGGCTTCGCGATCGGCACGCGCCTCCGCTACATCCTGAGCCGCGGCACGGACGAACGCGGCGCGACCGGCGACATCGGCAATTTCCTCCTCTGGGAGCTGAACCTCCGCGGCGTCGTGAACGTCCGAAAGTTCCTCATCGTCGCCGCGTACTTCCGCTACGCCGACTCGCTCTCGTTCGGCGAAGACAAAAACGTCCCGAACCGCTACCGCTACCGCCTCGGCGGCATCAACGGCATCCGCGGCCTCGCCGACAACTCCGTCCGCACCTTCGACGAAGCGGGCCTACCCAACCTCGTCCAAGAGGGCGGCGACTCCCTGATGATGGGCACCGTCGAGCTACGCCTCCCCCTCTTCCAGCGCGACATCGGCGGCATCTGGCTCGGCCTCTTCGTCGACTGGGGCGGCCTCGCCGAGTCCCTCCTCGACTTCAACCGAGAGTCCTTCCGCTTCACAGCCGGCGTCGGACTCCGCTACCTGCTGTCGGGCATCGCCATCCGCCTCGACGTCGGGTTCAACCCGCTGCAGCGCTGCGAGATCGAGACGGGCGTCGCCGACCCGCGCTGCGATCCGGGCAAGCTCGAGCCGGTCAGTCAGACGCACTTTGGTCTCTTGTACACGTTCTAGATGCGTGAGCACGTCTACAGCATCACGGCTGGCGTGGGCAGTGCTCTCCTTGCCACCTCGGATTCCGCGGGCGATCCTTCAACTGGAGTCAGGAGGGGGCAACACTCATCGACCCCGCCACGGAAGACCCTCTCGACCACCTCGATTGGCGGCCCTCTGCTGCGTCCCGCGCGCTCAATCGAAAGTTGTGGCAGTGGGAGGTCACGGGACGAACGCGGCGTGGCACGGGCACGATTGCGATCCTGAAGCTCGATCAGAACATCGACACCATCAGCGACCATGTCCGTAACAACATCCTCCCCCGAGTCGAGCTCGTCGAGCGGTCCACAGGCGCGGGGAACCCACAACAAGCCGTCCTCGACTGGAACGCACTTCTCTCGGACTGCATCGAAAGCCCTCGAGCCGAGCTACGCGGGCCCACCTTCTGCGCGCTCGAATACTTGGTACCGAGTAGCACCCGCCAACAGAACCTCCTCCGCTCCCCGTTACGGCCCTGACCCCATCGGCTTACGCCGATTCCCACCGCAGCCCGAGACCGATAGCGGGATCCGCCTTCTCCATGGTAGCGTCCCGCCATGTTCGCCGGATTCTGGAAGACCTATCTCAAGCTCTCCGGTTGGAAGCTCGTGGACCCGCCGCCCGATCTGCCCAAATACGTGCTGATCGCCGCGCCGCACACGACCAACTGGGACCTCGTCTACATGCAAGCCGTCGGGTATTCGAACCGGATGGGCGTGTCGTGGATGGGCAAACACACGCTCTTCAAGCCGCCGTTCGGGCCGATCATGCGCGCCATGGGCGGGGTGCCGGTCGTTCGCCACGAACGGCGCAACATGGTCGATCAGATCGCGGACGAGTTTGCGAAACGCGACCGTTTCATCATCGCGATCCCGCCCGAGGCGACTCGCAAACGCGCTGAGTACTGGCGGTCGGGCTTCTACCACATCGCCAAGGCGGCCGGCGTCCCCGTCGTGCTCGGCTACCTCGACTACGCGAAGAAAGAAGCCGGCTTCGGCCCCCCGCTCTACCCCTCGGGCGACATCAAGAAGGACATGGACATCATCCGCGCCTTCTACGCCGGGAAGGTGGGCAAGTACCCGGACCAGTTCGGTCCTATTCGACTGAAAGAGGAAGATCCATCCTCCGAAGAGGCGCCGAGGTCATAGTCGAGCGAACTTTTGGCGCCGAGCTCCGGTAGAGTCGGACGTAGGAGGTGCCGCGTGTCGCTCCATGTCGTGCTCATCAACCCGCGGGCCACCGATTACCCGCGAATTCAGCAGAAGAGCTACGCGCCGCTGAACCTCCTCTACATCGGCGCGCTCCTCGAACAGGACGGGCACCGGGTCGAGGTCATGGACCTCAACGCGACCCTCGTGGGCGACGTCGAAGTGAAGCGGCTCATCGACGCCGCCCGCGCCGACGTCTACGCCTTCCCCTACTTCAGCGAGATCGCGTCTCAGAACCTGTGGCTCTCGGAGCTGTGTCGGGCCGCGAACCCCGCCGCCTGGATCGTCATGGGCGGCCCCGGCGCGAGCCCCATCCCCGTGCAGTGCCTCGAGCAGTTCCCGGAAGTCGACGCCATCGTCCGCGGCGAAGGCGAGTGGACCATGCAGGAGCTCGTTCAGCGCAAAGAGCGCGGCGATGGCCTCCACGGCTGCCTCGGCGTCACCTTCCGAGCCGACGACGGCGCCATCGTCCAGAACGAGAGCCGCCCCGTCGAGAACGACCTCGACCGCCTCCCCTTCCCCGCCCACCACCTCGTCCAGGACTGCTACGACCGCGGCCTCTACTACGCGCTCCTCGAAGCCGAACGCCCGGTCGGCGGCATTGTCACGAGTCGCGGCTGCCCCTTCTCGTGTGGCTTTTGCTACAACACCGTCAGCCGTTACCGCATGCGGTCGCCCGAAGGCATCCTCGAAGAGCTGACCTTCATGCACGAAAAACTCGGCGTCTCCTTCGTCGAGTTCAACGACATCCTGTTCACGGCCAACCGCGCCCGCGCCGAGCGCGTCTTCGAGCTGCTCATCGCCGAGAAGCTCCCGATTCGATTCGCCTTCAAAGCGCGGGCGCCGGAGATCACGGACCGCTTCGTCTCGCTCGCCAAGCAGGCCGGCGCCGTCCAGATCGGCTTCGGGGTCGAGAGCGCCGACCAGGACATCCTCGAGCGCATGAACAAGAAGACGACGGTCGAACAATGCGCCCGCGGCATCGAGATCGTGCGTCGCCACGGCGTCCGCTGCCACACGGGCTACGTCCTCGGCTACCCCGGCGAGACCCCGGACACCCTGCGAACCACCGTCGACTTCATCGTCCGGACCAAACCGACGACGGTCACCATCGACGTCTTGCTCCCCTACCCGGACACGCCGGTCTACCACGAGGCCAAAGCCGACGGCACGCTGGTCGGCGAGTGGTCGCCGCACATGACCGAATACCCGTGGGTCAAGCTCCCTTGGATTCGGCGCCGCGAAGACCTCGAGAAAGCGCGTAACTGGGCCGTCAGCCGCGTCTTCTTCCGGCCCTTCTACGCCGCCCAGTTCGGCTCGCTCATCGCCCGCGGCATGAACGGGACCCTCGCTCGTTACATGGCTCAGGAGACTCGCCTCGCCGTCCAGCCCAAGCTCGACCTCGCGACCCGCGCCATCGGCTGGTAGCCCGGCCCACCGCGCGCCGCTGGCACGCGCCCTGATCGGCGCCGTGTCGACCGTGTTCGTGTGCCTTACGACCGCGGTGAGCGCGGCCCCCGTCCGCGGCAAGCTCACCGGCTCAGCCGAGGCGTGGGGCCCCGCGTCCATCGAGGCCTACGCGTCGCGCGACCTGACCCTAGCCCCCGTCGCCACCGCCCGCGTCGGCCCGGACGGCACCTTCGACCTCGACGTCGATCCCGCCCGCGCCACCCACGTCCAGCTCGCCCTCTGGCCCGACACCGGCGCGCCCTACCCGTGGCTGCTGCACGCGCTCGCCGTCCCGGTCCCGTCTGACGGCCTCACGCTCGCCGTGCCCACCCCACCCGGCCAGCGTGATGAGCGCCAGGGACGCACGACCGGCGGCTGGCTCTGGAGCGGCGCCCTGCTCCTCGCGCTGCTCGCCCTCGTCGTGGCGCTCGATCGCCTGCTGCGGCGGCGCGAGTCCCCACTCCCCGCCACGACCTCCCTCCCCTCGCTCTCGCCCCTCTGGCCGCTCCTCGCGCCCTCTCCACTCTGGGCACTCCTCGCGACCCTGCCCGCGGCGCTCGTCGTCGGTTGGGCCGCCGGCATGTTCCTCGAGCCCTTCGACCTCCTCGAACACACCTACTTCCAAGAGGCCTTCTCCGGTGACTCGCCCTGGGCCGTCGCGACCGCGCCCGTCGTCGCCGAACGCGCCCACGCGCCCGGCTTCGCCATCCTCCTCTGGCTGGTCAAGGAGCTCGGCGGCGAGACGGCCTCCGGCCTCGGACCGGGCGGCTGGGACGAGCTCCTCTTCCGCGTCCCCGCTATGGTCGCCCACGTCCTCGGGACCTGGCTCACGGCCCGCCTCGCGGCTCGCCTCACCGGCAGCCGTGCCCTGACCGTCCTCGCCGGGCTCGCGACCGGTCTCGCCCCCCTCGCGCTGCGCTACAGCCGTGACGCGACGCCCTACTCGCTCGTGATGGCGCTCTCGATCGCGTCCACCGGACTCATCGCGCTCGCGTGGCACAGCGGCGACCGACGCACCTGGCTGGCCTGGTCCGCGACGGCGGCCCTCGGCTTCCTCACCCACTACTTCACGCTCTTCGTCTTCGCCGGACAGGCCCTCGCGCTCTTCATCCTCGTGGTCGTCGGCCGCCGCGACGGGGTCACCCTCGCCCGCGCCCGCCGCGCCCTCCTCCCACTCGCCCTCTTCGGGGCCGTCCTCCTACTCTGGGGCCCGGAGCTCGTCCGCGCCTTCCGCATGAGCGCCGAAGACAACCAAGCCACGCGGGCGGTCTACCCCCTCGCGCCGTCGTTCTTCGCCTTCGTCCTCGAGCACGTGCGCGTCGTCTTCGGCCTCCCCACCGGCTGGGAAGGCGCCGCCGCCATCCCGTCGCTGGCGCTCGCCGTTGGCGCCGTGCGCTGGCTACGCCGAGACCGCGCGGTCGCCCTGCTGCTCCTCGTCCCGCTCGTACTCATCTTCGGGCTGCTCGCCGTGAGCTACGGCCTCCACGTGAAGAACTTCGGCGGCCGCGTCTACTTCGGCTACCGCTGGCTCGCCGGCTACGTGCCGCTCTTTGCGTTGGTCCTGCTCGGGCTGGGCCTGCCGTCGTCTACCGCAGAGACACCCGGCCGCCTCACCCTCGCCGGCCGCGCCGTCGCCGCCGCTCTCATCCTGGGCCTCGCGACCAGCGGCGCCGCCGGCACCTTCGAGCCCCAGCGCCCCGCCCAGGACCGCGCCGCGTCGCGGATCCGGCTCGCCGCCCGCAGCGGCGACGGCGTGGCGGTCCTCCCGGCGCCTTTCTACAGCGTGGGCCTCGCCTTCTACCTGCACGACCGCGACCGCAAGTACGTCCACCAGGGCCCCTCGAACTGGAGCTACTGGGGCCGCGGCCCGAACAGCCTCCGGCTCTACGGCCCCATCCGGAGCTACGGCCTCCCCATCGAGACGCTCGCCCGCCAGCCGAGCCTCGAGCGGCTCTGGGTCGTGACGCTCCGCGAGCGCCTCTTCGGCCACGCGGAGTTCGAAGACGCCGTGAGCGATGAGACCCTGGCCGCGCTCGACGTCACCTGGCAGCGCCAGCGTCGCCTCACCCTGCCCTTCCTCGAGCTGAGCCTCTACACCCGCCGCCAGCAGGAGCCCGCTCCGACCTGGACGACCGGCATCACCATCGACTCGACCCGCCTCTACCGCTCACTCGCATGGCTCCCCCGTGGCCTCGATCCCGACTGGTTCATCGACGTCTTCCGCGGGAAGGCCCCCATCGACCTGCGCCTCCCGTCGCCACCGGCGCCGCAGTTCACGGTGACCATCACCCCGGCCGGCGCTGCCACCGTCGCGCCGATGCCACGGGATTCCCACCCGGGCGAAGCGCGCCTGCAACCCCCACCGGTCACGGTCACCGCCGCGGAAGACGCCGCGGACGGGAGCACCCGCTTCGACGTCCTCCGCCCCGATCACGCCGAAGTCGAGCTGCGAGTGACGCCCGTGGCTCGCGCGCGCCCCTTCGTGGTGACACTGATAACGCAACCACCCGTCCACTGACGGCAGCCGGACGTCGCTCTCAATCGCCAGCGCCGATGTACATCGCCTGTCGAACATGAACCTGTCGTTCGGAGTCACGTAGTGCGAGGCGCGGTTCACCATCCACTGAAGGTCCACCCGAAAGAGCGTCGCCCAAAATCGACCACGAGAAGCCTGGCCGCAGTGCTCAATGTCGATACGCGATAGGCTCTCGGCGTTCCGGCGACGCTGCTCATCGCCGAATGGCCACGTTCGGACGTCGCCATCACTTAGTTTCCTTCAGCACCGGAGTCGTTGTTTCGATGCCACTTCTTGGGTGCGCCGACTCAGTTCCGTGTCGGCGACCTACGAGATACTTCTTTCCCCGCGCGGGAGCCCGGCTTGCTCGACGATCGCCCGAGCCCCACTGACCCTGCACCGAATCACGACCGCGTGCATCACTTGCGCACGGCCCGCAGGATCACCTTCGCCGTAGCGGTCGGCGGCATCCTCCTCACGATGTTGCAGTGGAGCACCGGTGTCGTCCAGGGTGGCGTCGCGGCGCTGGCCCTCTCACTTGGACTCATGCTCGCCGCACACCGGCTGGGCCTGCCCGGCGCCGGATATGGGCCCGTGCACGCGATTGTCGCCATTTCGCTCGTGTGCCTGACGATCGTCGCCCACCAGCGGGGCGGGCTCCTGTCGCCGACGCTCGGGTGGTTTCCGGTGCTGGTCGCCGTCACGATGCTCACCCTCCCGCTTCGCACCTCGCTGGCGTGGACGTCCGTCATCTCGGCGTCGCTCTTCCTCCACGTCGGCTCCGTCGACCGCGACCATTGGCCCCCGGACGTCGGCGTTCCCGTCGTCTACGCGCTCGCCCGCGCCCTCACCTGCGTCGCCGTCGCGTGGTGTGTATCCCGCTTTGAGCTCTCGCGGCGGGAGTCGACGGCGGCGCTCGTCCGCGAAGGCGAGCGCGCCAGGCGAATGTTGAGCGACCTCGAGACCAAACATCGCGAACTGGCGCTCGCTCGAGAGCAGGCCCTGGCCGCGAGCCGGTCCAAAAGCGAGTTCCTGGCCAACATGAGCCACGAGCTCCGTACGCCACTCACGGCGCTCCTGGGCTACGCCGACCTCCTGAGGGACCATCCCGAGATCGCAGACTCTCCGCCCCGTCGCCGCGAGACGCTCGATACCATCCGCGGCGCTGGACAGCACCTGCTCACGGTCATCTGCGACATCTTGGACCTCTCCAAGATCGAAGCCGGAAAGCTCGAAGTAGAGAGGCACGACGTCGACTTACCCGGCATCATCGCCGGACTCGAGACGCTCGTCCGGTCCAGAGCCGACGAAAAAGGCCTCGCGTTTCACGTCGTGGTGGATGGGACCATCCCTCGGACCATTCGCACCGACAGCACTCGCGTCCGGCAGGTGCTCCTGAACCTCCTCGGCAACGCCATCAAGTTCACGAGCGTCGGCGCCGTGACCCTCCGCCTGCGCGCCGACCCGGCGTCGTGCCGCTTGACCTGTGACGTGGAGGATACGGGCCCCGGGATCAGTACCGAGCTGGCGCAACGCCTGTTCAACCCCTTCTCGCAGGTCGATTCAAGCGCCTCCCGCATCCATGGCGGCACCGGTCTCGGCCTCGCCATCTCACGTCGGCTGGCACACCTCGTGGGCGGGGAGGTGCTCCTGCGGCGCTCCACGCCCGGCCATGGGGCATGCTTTCGCTTCGAGCTCGCGCTCGATATCCCGGCGCTCGCGGATTGGACCGATTCTCTCGACAGACCAAGCCTCTCGGTGACCAAGCCGCCGAAGGCCCTCCCGACGCTGAAGGGCCGCATCCTTCTCGCGGAAGACGGCCCTGACAACCAGAGGCTCATCACGTTCTTACTCCGAAAATCGGGGGCCGAGGTGGAGGTCGTGCCGAACGGACGTGAAGCGCTCGAGCGGCTCCGGGCTGCTGAAGCCACCGGGACTCCATTCGAGCTCCTGCTTACGGACGTTCAGATGCCGGTCATGGATGGCCACACTCTCGCACGGACCTTACGGGCCGAGGGGAGCCGCATCGGGATCGTCGCCTTGACGGCACACGCGATGGAAGGGGAGCGAGACCGCTGTCTCGAAGCGGGGTGCGATGACTACGCGGCCAAGCCTATCGAACGAAGCACGCTCATCACCACGTGTCATCGGTGGCTCGGTCGCCCGTCGAGCGCGGCCCCGGTCGCGTGCGGAGCGCTCGGCCCTCAGCGTGAGCCTTGCACGGCAGGCGCGCCGCACATCGTTGACATCAGCGTGGCGGTCACGTCCGCTGCAGCCACGAGGCTGCCTTCACCATTCACCGCCCCGAGCTGTTGACCGAACGTCGCGCTGACCGACGCCGAGAGGGCCGCGTGGGCTGTAGCGACGACGGTGTGAAGGGCGCTCGTGCTCCCAAACGTCGCTTCGGTCTTCGCCGCAAGCTGAAGAGCCGCTTCCCACGCGGTGCCCTGTGCAAGTGCAGCCGCCACGGCCGCTTCGACCGTGGCTTGCGCGAGCAGGCCGCCGTCGGCGACGAGGAGCGCCTCGACCTGCCCAGAAACGCCGATCCCGCCGACGACCGTTGCGACCAACGTGTCGCCTGCCGCTTCGGCCTCAGCCCAGGTGGGCGCGCTCGCCATCTGGTCGACGGCCGCGTCGATGGCGGCCTGCACCTCGGCCTTGGCGCTGCCGTCGAAGTGGCCGGAGATGGCGGCCGACGACTGCACCAGCGCGTCGATGCGCGCCTCCGCGTTGGCGATGGCCACCAGCGACAGAGAACCCGGTCCCTTTGAGGCCCCGGCGAGGGCGATGACGGCCGCCGCGTCCATCGTAGCGCAAGCGTCGGCCCAGCTCTGAGCATCCGGTGCCGTCGGGGCCGCGTCGCTCACCGCGGCGATGAGTGCCGCCTCCAGAGCCGCGTGGACGTCGGCACGTGCCTCGGCGGTTGTCGCGGCAGAGAGGCCCGCGAGGTAGTCCGCGTGGGCCTCCGCTGTGGCGGTGATGAAGGCCGACGCGGACAGCTCCAAGCTCGACGTGAGCGAAGCCTGTGCGGCGGCACACGCGTCATGCATTGCGCCAAGGCCGTCACCCGCGAGCATCGCGCGTGCCGACGCGTCCGTCACGATGGTCGCGATGAGGACGGGGGACAGGGCGCTGTCCTGGGCCAGAGACTCCAGGTACACCAGCGTCTCAGCCGTCAGCTCGGCGCTGATCGGCGCCACCTCCACGCTCTCGGGCGGGGTGTCGCTGTCGGGCACGACCACCGGCGCCGCCGCGACGATCCGACCGTCGACGTCGGTGGCGATCGCGATGACGCCCGAGACGCCGGCGGCCCAAGCCCCGCTCTCGTCCACCGGCAGCGAGACGCCGTCGAAGGTGGCCTCGCCGCCCGCGTCGATGACTGACGTCGCGAGCACCGAGAGGGTCCCGTTCTCGGAGACGGAGGCCAGCGCCGCGCTGACGGCCGTGTCGAAGGCCGCGGAGATCCCGCCAGCGAGACCGTGTGCCCCGCCGTCGGCCCAAGCCGCCGCATCGAAAGCCACGTTCACGTCCAGAAGGAGCTCGCCACCGATCTCACCGAGCCCGCTGAACACCCCGAGCGAGCCGAGACCCGTGACGGTGCCCGCCACGTTCACGGCGGCGCTACCCATCGCGCCCGCCTCGCCGAGCGCCGCGGAGATCGCCGCATGGAACTCGAGCCAAGCCGCCGCGACCATCTGAGCATTGCTCGCCGAAGCCAGCGCCGCGTCGAAGGTCACCCGGGCCTCGGCGGCGGCCGTCAAGAAGGCGTCGAGAGCAGCACTGTCACCACTCTGAGCCGCCAGGGCGGCCTGGAGCTCGGTCGCGAGGGTCTGCCCGAGCGTCGCCGACGCCGCTTCGGCCTCGGCTCCGGACGTCGCGGTGGCCATGGCGCCGAAGAAGGCCGAGAACGCGGCGTCAGTCCCCGCCGTCGAGAGCCCCGCGTCGGCGATGGCGGCGAGATCGAGCCGCGCCGTCGTGATGGCGCCCGCCGCCCACGCGGCGTCTCCCACGCTGCCGTCCACCGTGATCTGAACCGCCGCCCACGCGGCCGCGTTGGCCGCGCTCTGCCCGGCGAGGTCGACCCCCAAGGTGGTCTCGATCGCGGCCGCTGTGGCGGCCTCATACGCTTCCCAGGCTGCGTCCTCGTCCGCCGCGTCATCGGCGGCAACGAGTGCGTCGATGAGGGCGATGTGCGCGTCATGCCGTGCGTCGGCCAACGCCGCCGCGTCGACCGTCGCCCCGCTGCTTCCCGAGCTGATGCCCGCGAGCACGGCGACCTCGGCCTCTTGACTCGCGATGACAGCGTCGGCCATCGGCGTACCCGACGACGCGCTGCCGGCCATCTCCGACGTGATGGACTCCTCCAGCCCGGCCGTGTCTATCTCGCCCGGCTGTGCGCCTCCCGAGATGAGATCGCGGAAGGCCTCGGCCTCGGCCGTCGACTCCGGGCTCACCGGCGGCGCGTGCAGCCCACCCTCGTCGTCGGGCGTGATGATGGCCGAGCCGCCACTCGAGCCGTCCGGCTCGATCACACGCAGGATGAGCGGCCGCTTCTCCTCCTCGGGGACCCCCTCGACGACGATCGTCCCGTCGTCTTCGACCTCGCCTTCCGCGACGGTCTCCGTGCTGCCGTCTTCGTCGACCGCCGCCACTTCGGCCACGCGGGGCTCCTCCGAGCCACCCGCGGGCGCTTCATTCTCGCTGCCAGGAGACGGCACCTCCTCCCGTGCGGGAGGGCCGTCCGGGCCTCCGGACCCATCCTCGCCGCCCGGGGGGACCTCCTCACCCGCATTGGAGCCACCCCCTCTAGGCTGCTCCTCGGTGACTCGAGGTGACGTACCCCGGAACCACGGCTCGGCGTAGCGTTGATTGCCCCAGTCATTTTCCAGGCGGCTCGCCACGCGCCGGCCCACGAGCGGCGACTCCCCTTCCGCGTCCTTGTCGGACGTGAGGGCAGGATCGCCGTCGGGCGCCGCTTCGCCGCCACAACCGACGAGCGCAGTTAGTCCAAAGCTTGCGCAGGCCAAGGCCGACGCAGCGACACGGCGCGACGCGATCCGAAGTTTCGGATTTAGGTTCGAACGACGATGCACAAGACGAGGCCAGCGGCTGAGGTCATTCATGACCAGGACTCCTTGCCGGCAGCGCGCCGGCGTAACGGGTACTCGGCCCACCCGTGCAGCGTCAGTGCCAGCCCGGTGAAACAGGTAACCCATTGAAACAACCGAATTTCCGCCTTTGGCCGGTGCCCGCACCGTCGCCCCCGGGACGTGTCCCGGTGACCCGGGGACACTGCAAATGTCCCGTTTGCGCCGTTCCACTGGTATGGTGGTTCAGTGCTGATCTGCCCGACCTGCCTCAAGCAACGCCCTTTTGCCGCGAGCGAACCCAAACCCGTCTGCCCAGACGACGGGAGCGCGCTACTGCAAGAGCTCGACACCTACAGCTCAACGCCAGACGTCGTCGTGGGTCACGTCGTCGGCGGGCGCTACCTCGTCGAGCGAGTGCTCGGTGAAGGTGGCATGGGCCTCGTCCTCGCGGGGCGCCACCTCGCGCTGGGCCGGCGCGCTGCGGTGAAGCTCCTGCACCCATCACTCGCGTCGCTCCCAGAGATTCGGGCCCGCTTCTTGCGCGAGGCGCGGGCAGCGGCGGAGCTGGGTGACCCCGACAAGCGCGATCCTCGCATCGTGACTGTGAACGACTTTGGCGAGACGTCGAACGGCATGCTCTACCTGGTCATGGAGCTGCTTTCGGGCGTCGATCTCTTCACATGGTCCACCGTACGCGGCGCGTCCACGTGGCGTGACGTCGCATGGCTCGGCATTCGTATTGCCGACGCGCTGTCGGTCATGCATCGGCGCGGATACGTACATCGGGATCTCAAGCCGGAGAACGTCTGGATCGGGGATCCGGTGGACGGCGCTGCCGAATCGCTCGACGTGAAGCTCCTCGACTTCGGTGTGGTTGGTCTCCTCGACGCACCTGAGGACCGACGGCTGACCCGTGCGGGGACGACCGTGGGCACCCCCACCTATATGGCGCCGGAGCAGATCCGAGGTGAACCCGTCGACGAACGCGCCGACCTGTACGCGCTCGCGTGCGTCCTGTGGGAGCTCGAGACCGGGCACCCGCCTTTTCGCGCCAAGACCCCGGCCGAGATCTTCAGCCACCACCTCTATGAGTCGGTTCCGTCCTTGCGAGCAGCGTCGCCCGATGTCCCGCGGTGGCTCGCGAACTTGCTCGAGAGTTGCCTCGCCAAGGATCGGAGCCGGCGCCCCGCGTCCGCGGATGAGGTCGCTCGTCAATTGAGGGAAGGTCTCGCGATTCCGAAGGTCGATCGCGACGCTTTGGCCGTGTCCGCGCCCACCGCCCCCACCTTGGACACCCCTCGTCCTCGCAACCGCACATGGCTCTGGGGTGGCGCACTCCTCGCCGCGGTCGCATGGGGGACGATCGCCATCAAACGTTTGAGCACTGGAGAGTCCAGTGAGAATGCAGCGGCAGCGGAGGACGCCCCTCGGCCCCTCGTGACCACGCCTCCCAGCCCACCTTTGGAGCCCGCCGCACCGCCCGAGCTCTCCCCGATGCCGGTAGTCGCGGCGCTGAGCGTGGAGCCGCCATCCGCGGCCGAGCCTGCTCGCGTAGTGCTCTCCGCCACTACGGCCGCCGCCGCACCGCGCGGGCCGGAGATGCGCGTCATCGACGAGTCAAGCCGCTACGAGCGTCGGGATTATGACCTCTCATTTTCGAAGCGCCCCGCGAAAACAGGGCCCAAGATCCAGCCACCAAAGGTCGATGACGGGCTCATGGAGCCTCGTTGATGGTGCACTGGAGATCTCATCTGAACTCGTTCGCTCTTCCGATTCCCGCGCTGAAGCACTGGCTGGTCACACTCGGGTGCGTTGCCGCGGTCTCGGCGGCGGCGATCACGCCTCCGAATGACTCCGGGGCCAAAACAAACGCCCGCGCCCGCTTTGACGAAGGGCGCGCGCTCTTTCGAAGCGAACGATTCGAACCCGCGGCCGAGGTCTTCAAGGAGGCCTACGCGCTCTTCCCCGACCCCGCGTATCTCTTCAACATCGCTCTCTGCTACGAACGGCGGGGCCGGTGGCGGCTCGCGGTCGAATATTACGACTCGTTTCTGGCCAGCGCACCGGACTCGTCGGCCGCGCCCGACGTCGAGGAGCGTCGTAAGGCCGCGCGGACCGCCCGAGACGCCGAGCGCGGATTTGTGAACGTGGTCACTCGGCCCGTCGGGGCGCTCGTCACGATCACGTCGTCGTCGGGCGAACGGCGCTGTACGAGCCCCTGTCGAGAGCGCGTCGATCCGGGCGCGGTCACTGTGGTCACCGAGCTCCCAGGGGTGGCGCCGGGCGCCCCGACGCGCACAGCGGCCCGGCCCCTGGGGCCCGCTGAGCAGTGGGACCTTCTGCTCGAGTTTCCAATGGGCCAGCTCATCCTTGAGGGCGACGCCGACGGCGACGTTCGACTCGGAGGGGAGCTCGTCCGGGTTGGCGAGCCGATCGAGCTGCTCGCCGGCCACCACACGCTGACCGCACCGGGTCGTGATGCGCGCGACGTCCATGTGGAGGAAGGCCGCACCGTGACGATCGAGCTCGCGTCATGGCCCCGTGCCACGGACCGTGGCACCTCCGCGCAGGACATCGCGGGGTGGTCGCTCGTCGGCGCCGGAAGTGGCGCGCTGGTGGCGGGGATCGTGCTCGCCGTGCTCTCGAGCAGCGACTACGACGAGGCCGAGGCGGTCGCGGCCGGGCCCGCTACGCGCGCGGCTCAGGACGCGCTGTCGGGTCTGAAAGACGACATCGCCTCCAAGAACCTCGGCGCCGACGTGTCCTTCGGGCTCGCCGGGGCGTCCTTCACCTCTGCGCTCATCTTGCTGCTTCTGCCCGAGTCGGAGTCCGCCCAATGACGTGCCGCCACGTCCTCCGTCTGGCATTGATAGGATCGCTTGGCTGTTCGGTCGTCCTCGACCCGGACGGGCTCGCCTTTTCGGAGAGCGACACGACGCTCGACACGGACGCCGTAGTGACCACGGACGCTGTAGTGACTACGGACGCGGTGGACCCAACGGACACAGTGAGCCTCGCCGAGACGACAGGAAGCTCCGAGACATCGCCGACGACGGATGCACTGGATGCGCCGATCCCAGACACAGTCACGGTCGTCGAGACCGACGTCGATGTCTCCGTTCCGTCTAGCGTAATCCGAGTGAGCGGCGGGTTGTCAGGCTGCGAGGTCGCCTACCGAATCGCGCCAGCGCTGCCGCTCCTCGATCCGTGCGCCAAGACGTGCGCGAACAAGAAAGATGGCTGGCCGCTCCAGCTCACGTTCACCGGTCCGGGCAGCGCGTCCGCGACGTGGAGCCTCGAGGCGACTCAGGGCGTGGTCGTGACGCCGAAGACTGGCACGGGCGCGGCGCTCTCGGTCGTCATGACCTTCGGCGACGACAACTGCGGCAACGCCGACGCGGTCCCCGACTTCACTCTCCTCGCCAATGTGAAGGCCAGCGGCGTCACGACGAAGTCCAGCTTCGACTTCGACACGACCCTCGACGGCGACTGCCCCGCCATTCGCTGCGAGTAGCGGTTCACACGCCGAACTTCTCGCGCCATCGGTAGATCTGTTTTCGGTTGCGCCCGACGCGTTCCGCGGCGAGTGACACGTTCCCATCACAGGCGTCGAGCAGCGCGACGAGGCTCTCGCGCGTCGGCGGCCAGGGGTGATCGCTATCCATGTTGGCGGTGGCGCCGTCGTCCGCGTCGTCGTCGCTGGCGCTCGTGGTGAGCGCGTCGAAGTCCGGCCCGAGGTGGTGGCGCTCCCAGAGCGGTTCGGCGCCGGCGAGCAGAGTGAGGCGCTCGGCGACCCGCTTGAGCTCTCGGACGTTTCGAGGCCAGCCGTGAAAGAGCAGCGCCTCGGCGAAGTCGACCGAGACCGGCTGGGCCGCCTGGGGCCCCAGGAAGGCGCGGAACAGAGGCAAGATATCTTCGCGCCGATCGGCGAGGGGCGGCGTCCGGATCACCACCCCCGCGAGACGGGCATAGAGGTCTTCTCGGAGGGCGGCGCCCTGTCCCGTGGCGGTTCGGTGCGTGGCGGCCACGACCCGCACTGTGACCTTCACGGGCCTGCTGGCACCGACCGGCAGGACTTCGCCCGTCTCGAGCGTTCGCAGCAGCTTGGCTTGGGCCTCCTGGGGCATCTCTCCGATCTCGTCGAGGAAGAGCGTGCCTTCGTGAGCACGGACGAACGCGCCGGGCTCGTCGGTGCGCGCGTCGGTGAAAGCGCCGCGGCGGTGCCCGAAGAGCGCGCTCTCGACCAGACTCGCGGGCAAGGCGGCCGCGTTCACGGCGACAAAGGCGCCTCGGCGTCCACTGGCCTCGTGAAGACCGGACGCGACGAGCTCTTTGCCGGTGCCGGTCTGCCCGAGGATGAGGACCGGCAGGCTGGACGGCGCGCTGAGGCGGACGAGGCGACGCACCTCCTCGATAGCCGGCGATGTGCCGAGGAGGGGGCTACGTCCCGGCGTGGGGACGGCGCCCTCCTTCGAAACGACGAGGAGCGTGCGGCCGACCCGCAGAATCGCGCCGACGCTGAGACGCGCCGCCGTTACCCGCCGGCCATTGACCCACGTCCCGTTAGTCGACTCGAGGTCGCGTACAGTGAGCTCGCCTTCGGCGTTCAGCTCGAAGCCGCAGTGTCGTCGCGACGCCTCCGTCTCACTTAGGACGGTGACGCCGTCGCCACTCTGACGACCGAGCACTAGGCCATCCGCGGGCACAGAGAGCCGCTGCCCGGCGCTGTCGCCGTGAACCACGCAGAGCAGCCACGCGGCTGAGCGTTCGTCGCTGCGCCCATGGGCGACGAGCGCGACCGGCGTCCTCTCTCTCTCTCGCTGAATCACGTGTCGCTCCTGCCGCGTGCGGTCATGCAGGTCAGCATACACGCTGCTGACGAGGCGTGCCGCGTGGCGACGGCGGCGCCGTCAGGCGGGATCGCCGGCTTCGAAGTCGAGTGCAGATTGCATGAGCTCGTTCATGCGGGCGACCACCTGGCGGTGGAGCGGCTCGACGAGCGGCTCGAGGTCCTCCCGGTCACCGACCGTCGGCGGTTGGATCGGCTCGCTCAGCGCATGAACGAGGCGGATCGCCCGCGGTCGGAGGCCCCCTCCCTCACCGCGAAGGAAGGGGACGGGGATATGGAATCGGTCGTAGAGCGAACGCGTCAGCTCGCTGCCTTGGACGTCGTAGAGGTCGTCGGCGCGGGGGCACGCGGCGAGGACCAAGGGCACGCCCATCCGGATGGCGAGTCGGACGAAGCCCTTCCGGTCGTCCCAACGAACGCGATAACGTTCGTCGGAAGGTCGGAGAGCCTCGCTCATGCCGCCGGGAGCGACTAGGACGATGTGCCCGTCCATGAGCAGACGGTCGGCGGCGTCGTGGGACGCCCGAACGCCGCCAAAGTAGCTGACGAGCTGCCGGAGCCCCGGCACCTGAAAGAGCCGCTTGTCGCCGAGTCCCCGGGGGAAACGACCCGTGCGTTCATAGATTTGGTGGCCGAGGAGCAAGATGTCGTACGTGGCCAAGCTGTGGTTTACGACCAGCAGGAAGGCGCCGGACGGCAAGGTCTCGATGCCGAGGACCGTGTGCCGATGCCGACGCGCGAGCCCGTCGAGTAAGGTCTGAGCGACCTGCGTCAGCGGCCCGTGGGGGTCGAAGCCGTCTGGGAGCGTGTTGTTCGCTCGAGGGGGGTCGATCATGGAGCGCCTCGGAAGATCACGGCGCCCCGGGCGTCGGACCGACCCTGGTCCGGCCGCGGAGCGCGCGGCGTCAAGGTAGCGCCTGGGCGCGCGTCCGCAAGGCGCGACGGCAGTCCGGCTCAGCGCGTCTCGAAGCGCCGAGTGATCGTGGCGATCTCGGCGCGCGCCCGAAAGCGAAGTGCGGACCAGTCCGAATCGATGGCGATCTGCGTCACGGGCAGATAGTCGAGCTCACCGAGGTTCACCCAGCCGCGGTCACGGGTGAGGTCGCTCGCGAGCGAACCCGACAACTTCGGGTAGGCGAACCAGAGGTGAAGGCCGGGGCGGTAGCGGGTGAGGAGCGCGTCAGCGACGGGCTTCACGTCAGCGGCGCGGGCGCAGAATCCGAGGAGCCAACCGGGTTCTGCGCCCACTCGCACGGGAGCGAACTCAGCCGCGAGCGACGGAGGCAAGTTCAAGATGAGACCGACCCGTTCGGGGCGGTAGCCGAGCTTCTCGAGGAGTGTTCGTGCCATGCGGGCGAGCCTGACACGGCCCCGAGTGGGCGTCCATGGCCTCCGGGACTCGGTCAGAGCTGACTCACGTTGATGGAGTTGAATACGCGGGCGCCGTAGACGAAGTTCACGGGACGCATCCAGCGGTAGGACGCATACACGTAGCCGCCGTCTCCCGCGCACGGCCCCCACGAGTTCCGCAGCACGAAGTAGCCGCCTTCGCCCTCGCCGTAGCCGGGCTTGGCGTAGTCGCCCGGCGGCGCGCCGGGTACGAGGGCTTCGAGCTCCGAGTTGTCGATGTAGGCGACGACGTGCAGCGCGTGTCCGCTGCCGCTCCAAACATCGGAGCCCTCGTAGTCGAGATAGCCGTCCGCCTCGACGGCGTCTGTGAACGCGGTGTTGGCGTTGATACTGAGCACGACCTGCCAGTCCACCGACAACGCCGCTTTGAGGAGCAGGACGGAGCCCTCGGTGTCGTAGGGGTCCCAGAGCTCAGGCGAGGACCCGTTCAAGGCGACACCTCCGGACGTCGCGGCGGCCTCCCAGTGGCAGAAGAGGGAGTGGTCATGGGAGGTGCAGACGCGCTGCCCTTGGTGGGCCGTGTCGGAGCATGCCTCGTCGTAGCCGGCGCAGGACTCCTCGTAGCACATGACCCCTTGGCACGTGACAGCACTGCGTTTCGGCGATGGGTTGTAGCTCCACTCGGACTCGACGGGGAGGAGCGAGTCGAGCGTCGCGAGATGCTCGAGGCTGGCGCCAGCGTAGAGCCCGTCGCCCTTGTCCCCGTCATGGCGTTTCGCCTCGTAGTAGATGGTCTGCTCGGACAGGTTCGGGAGCACGTCGTACTCCACGGCATGGGCCATCTCCAGTGCCGACGCGATGGCGAATGCGGCGCAGGTCCCACGATTGCCTTGGTGTCGCACGCAACCGAGGCGTTCGACGTAAGGCCGGGTGTCGTTGCCAACGATGCCGCCTGGAAAGAGCGTGCATTGGCTCGCGGACAGCCCGAGCGCGGCGAGGTCGCCGCCGTCACCGTCTCCGACGTCCGCCGGCCGGCCACCGACGCAGACTCGGCCTTCGAGGACGTCCTGACCCGGGAGCGTGACCGGACCCGGCGCGTCGGGGTTGATGAGTGGCGTCGACCTACCCATGTTCTGAGTTTCGGCGCCGCGAAGCGCGCTCGCGAGGAGCGGACGAGCCTCGCGGAGGGCCGCTCGGAGCTCGGTGACAGAGGCCGTGCTCAGGGCCGCCGATGGCGTGATGGGGCTGCGACCGAGGGCCCGGGTGAGCGCGAGCTCGACGAGCGTGTACCGAGCGAGCAGCGTCGCCGGGTCTTCGGACGCCGCAGCGCTGCGGGCGACCTCGATCCAGCCCATGAGCGCCGTCGCGACTTCGACCGACGTCATCACGCCGTCGTGGCCACGGAAGTTCAACGTCTTTTGGCCGGGCACCTTGTCCTCGGCCGGGCCCGCTTCGAAGGCGGCGTACGCGGCCGCGGCCTCCGGGTCAGACGCGAGCAGCCGGCGCAGGGCCTCCCTGTACTCGGCTGGAATCACTTGGAGATCCGGGTCCGGCGGATCGACGTCCGGATCCGGCGGATCCACGTCGGGATTCGGTGGTTCAATGTCGGCAGCGGTCACGTCGAGACGATAGCGGGCGAGCTCGACCCAGTTCCGGTAGGCCACGACGTCGACGTGGCCACCCGGCGGGGCCCAGGCGTCGAAGACCTCCCCCGGTGTGACGAGGGTGCCGTTGACCATGACGGTCACGGGCTGTGTGGGTGAGAAGGGGTCGCCCACGAAGGGATCATCCACGAAGGGATCATCGACGAAGGGGTCACCCACGGTGACGACGACCGGCACGACGCCGGCGCTGAAGGTCCGTTCACCCGGCACCTCCAGCTCGGACGGGACGGTGTACCGGGTGATGTGAGGCGCATACGCCGGAGACAGATCACTGGCGGCGATCGAACGAACGACCGGCACGGGCGGCGGCGGCGGGAGCGAGTCGTCGATTCGGAGCGTGTAGCGCCCGACCTCGCGCCATCGCTCGTAGAGTACGACGTCCACGGGGGCGCCGTCGCCCGCCCAGACTGGGGTGATCCGGTTGGGCGTTTGGCGGGTGCTCCGAGCATAGACCTCGACACTCGTCGCGCAGGGCCGAGTGATGAGCTCCAGAGAGCCCCCGGGCGGACGCGGGATCCGGTACTCCCGTACCGACGGGTCGAAGGCGGGCACGAGCCCGCGGGCGGCCAGGGTGGCGAGCCCCCCCGGGGTACAGTCCGCGCGAGCGGATGGGACGAGCGTGTACGCGAGTACGGCGCTAGCGACGAAAGGCACGAGCCTCATGGGCGACTCCTGGCGGTGAAGGGGCGACGCGGCCGACTCGCCGAGGCGAAGCAACCGTCGATGCGTCCGGTTGCAGCGACCATTCCACGCCAGCAGTCACGTCATTTCAGTGAGTTAGGACTGGACACGCGAGGGCGGCCCCGTGCGCACGACGCGCGCACGGCTCGTGCGCACAACGCTCACGGCAATCTCCGTGGTCTGCGGACGCCGGCCTCCGGCTCGGTTCAGACGCTCTTGACGGGGGAAGGAGCGCTGCCGCCTGGGCCCGCCTTCGGAAGGCCCCGTCGAAGGTGACAAATCGGAGCGCCGCGTGGCTCGACGCGTGCCGATCCCCTGGGACCAGCAGCCCTTTCGGTAGAGGCCGTCCACCCAACCCGATTGTGCGCCGTAGATTCTCAATCACGTCTGAATCATTCGGATAGACTCGAAGCGCCAACGGGCTAGTCTGGAAGAACGATGACGTCCACGACGATCGAGGAGGGGCAAATGCGACGACTGATCTCCATGGCGAGCCTGGCCATTGCCATGAGCTGCGAGTCTTCAAGTGGCCCCAGTGCGGCCGTCGACACCATCGGCGCCGACGCGGCAACGGACGGCACGGCAGGCGCCGACGCAACGGACGCGGCCGATGGCGTCGATGCGACTGAGGCGGCCGATGGTTCGGACGCGCTGGACGGCTCGGACGCGCTGGACGGCTCGGACGCGCTGGACGGCTCGGACGCGCTGGACGGCT
>JADMJS010000316.1:0-12803 GCA_018780435.1 Myxococcales bacterium | reverse complement strand
CGGACGAGACCGACGGCTCGGATGCGGTGGATGGCGCGGACGTGACCGACGGCGCGGATGCGGCGGACGCGGTAGACGGATCGGATGCCGTGGATGGCGGGGAGCTGAGCTTTCAGCACGTCTACGACACGGTGTTCGTGCCGAAGGGATGTTCGGCCGGCTACTGCCACGGCGCCGGCTCCGGCGGCATGCAGTTCGGAACCCACGAAGAAGCCTACGCCGAGCTGGTGAACAAGCCAGCCACGGTGGCCGACTGCGGCCTCGCGACGCGCGTCGTGCCGGGTGCCCCTGACGACAGCGTGCTCTGGGCGCGTGTGCGTCCTGAATCGGGACCCGCGTGCAGCGCGCAAAAGATGCCCAGTGGAACGAGCGGGCTCGACGACGCGTCCGCGCAGCTCGTCTACGACTGGATCCAGGACGGCGCCAAGCCGTGATTCTGGCACCCGTGCTGGCGCGGGTAGTTACCTCGACGCCGCGTGGACAGGCGATGTTGTTCGTCTTGGCGATCGCGGCCTGCTCTCGTCCAGACACGACTGCGCCGGAGCCTCCGTCGCGTTGCACTTCGCCACCGCCCGCTTCGGTGGCGCTCGGTGACTGGCTGCGCGCCGAGTGTTACGGAGCGTGGCCCTCCGATCCCGCCGTCCGCGCCTCCAGCATGAACCCGAGTGGCATCCGCGTCTTTCTGAGTCCGTCGCTCGCCGACTCGGTCGCCGGTGGCAACGCAGCGCACCCGGTGGGCGCCGCCGCCGTCCGCGAGATCTTCAGCCCCGATCACCGGGAGCGCGTCGGCTGGTCCGTGTCCGTGAAGACGTCGGACGGCTGGTTTTGGTACGAGGAGTTCGACCGCCTTGGGCACGCCACGGTGTCCGGGCGTGACGCGCCGGGGTGCACGAGCTGCCACGAGGCTGGACAGGATCTCGTGCAGACACGGCGACTTGCGGGTCGCTGACTGCCTTAGGAAATATCAGTAGACTCGTCCATCGACTCGCTTCTGCGCGTACGCCCCCCGCAGAGGCTGACGTTGCGCCGACTCGATGGACTCGAGGACCTGCGCAAGTGCAGTTTGAGCCGACAGTGAGAACTCGGGGTGGCTGATGGCGTCTATGCGAGCACTCACTAAAGCCACAGCGAAACTCGTGTAGCCGAGCTCGCCGTCCGAACGGCTCGAGCGTCGCGTTATCTCGACCGTGGCTTGCGACCCGACGGCGACGCCGCGCGTGTCGTCTTGGCTCTACGAGGCGCTTTCCGCACCTTTGGCTCCGTGGGTGGTGCGGCCTTGGGCCGAGCCACGTCCGCCGCGGCGCTCCGTGACTTGGCCTTGACGTCGGCTCCCTTGCCGGGGCGAACTCGCGGCCGGTCGGTCGCCGCCGTCGCTTCGGCTCGGCTGCGCTTGCCCGAGGGCGGCCGTGCGCCACCCTCTTTGGCCTCGTTGCGCGCCGCGGGGCTGCCGCCGGCGCCGGTCTTCACGGGTCCGCGGCTCGTCACGAGGGCGATGAGCGGCTTGTCGCGCTCCGTCACGAAGTTGATGACCAGGCCGGCGCGCCCGGCGCGAGCGGTGCGGCCCACGCGATGGAGGTAGTTCTCGGTCTGGTTCGGCAGGTGGTAGTTCACGACGCGGTCGACGTTCTCGATGTCGAGCCCACGCGAGCCGAGGTCGGTGGACACGAGGAACTTGACCTCGCCGGCCCGAAAGGCCGTGAGGTTGGCCCGGCGGTCCTGCTTCTCCATCTCACCGCGGTAGATGGCGCAGGGATAACCGCGGTCGGTCAGCTCGGCGGCGAGCGCGTCGCATTGTTCGCGGGTGTTCGTGAAGAAGAGGGTGCTGCCCTCGACCTTCTCCTGGAGGACGCGGCTGAGCAGGGGGCTCCGGTCGCCCCCGGCGACGAGGCGGTTCGACGTGAGGAGGGTCGGGACGACTTGATGCGCCCCGCCGGAACGGATGACCTCGGCCCCCTTGAAGAGCTGCGCGATGAGCGTCTGGACGGCGGGAGGGACCGTGGCCGAGAAGAGCGCGAGCTGACGCTTCGGCGGGCACGCGGCCACGATACGCTGGGCCGCCGGGAGGAAGCTCTGGTCGAACATCTGGTCGGTCTCGTCGAAGACGAGGAGGCGGACGTCGCCGAGGTAGATGTTGCTCTCGTCGAGCATCTTGACGAGCCGCCCCGGGGTGGCGACGAGGACCTCGAAGGGGCCGCTCGCGTTATTACGGGCGACCTCGAGCTTCGTGCCACCGAGGATCGGCCGAACGCGGAGGCGCGTCGTGTGCGTGAACAGCTTGAACACGCGCGCCACCTGCTCGCCGAGATCGCGACCGGGCACCACCACGACGGCGCGCGGCCGGCCGGAGTGGGCCACCGCGTCGCCGGCCTCTTCGAGGCGCTTCAGCGCGTCGAGCATGGGGAGCACGTAAGCGAGGGTCTTGCCGCTGCCGGTCGGAGACACGCCGACGACGGAGCGCCCAGCGAGGAGCGCGGGGATGACCCGAGCCTGGATCTCGGTCGTGGTCACGAGCTCCCGCTCCGTGAGCGTCGCTTGCAGGGAGGGGATGAGATCGAAGTCGGCGAAGGTCTGCGTCATGGGGCAGCCTGTAGCGCAACGGACGCGAGGTTACAAAGACTACCGGTGGGGCGGGCGCGGAACGACGCACCGAGCCGAGTAGACCTCCGCGTGGGCGCGATCTACCGTCGCTGGGATCTCATGACGCCGACACCCGCCACCTCTAGACTACGGCCCCTGGTTCTCTTCGGGATCGTCGCCGCGTGGCCAATGGGCGCCGCCGCCAACAGCATGAGCGGCATTGGGCAGGCGCCGCTCGTCGTCATCGGGCCACTCGTCGGGCACCGCAGGGCTCGATCGAAAGTCGGACAGTCGCTGCTCGCGGTGGCGCTGGCGATCACGCCGGTCTGCGCCGTGGGCTACAGTGCGGGGATGTGCACCCGGGTCGTTGTCCGCTAGGTCTCGGCTCGCCGTTCGAGCGCAGACAAAGACTCAAGGGAGCGCGGTTGACTCGACTCGCGTGATGAGCGGCTGAGGGCGACCTCAGCTACCGGTACTCGCCCTGGCGGACGCGACGTCCGGGTTGCGGATTCGCGCCGAGGCGTTATAACTTGGTTATGACGGCAGCGAAGCCGGTCGCCATCGGAGGTCTCGGTGCAGAAGAAGCTCAGTGTCGTCGGTAACAGCCTCGGACTCATCATCGACAAGCCAGTGCTCGAACTCCTGCGCATCGACAAGGACACGACACTCGACATCAGCACGGATGGCGAGGCCCTCATCATTCGCCCTCTACGCGAATCGCACAGTGAACGCGTCCGCGCCGCCTCGCTCCGCGTGGCCGACCGCCACGCCGCCGCTTTCGAGAAGCTCGCGAAGTGACTGAGCCGGTCTTCCTCACCGTCGAGGACGTGATCGCGATTCACGCCCTCCAGGTCGAGCGCTTCGGCGGTAGCCCGGGCTTACGCGACGCTGCACTGGTGGAATCGGCCGTAGCACAGGCACAGGCCTCCTTCGGAGGGCAGTTCGTCCACAATGACCTATTCGAGATGGCTGCTGCTTACCACTTCCATCTCGTGCAGAATCACGCCTTCGTCGATGGCAACAAGCGGATCGGGCTCGCTGCAGCGCTCGTGTTCCTGGATTTGAATGGCTTACCCATCGAGACCGGCACGGAGGCTCTCTATGAGCTGACGATGGCCGTCGCCCAAGGTGAACGCACTAAGGCAGAGATTGCGACCTCGTTACGTTCACTGACAGAGTGAACACTCCGTCGAAGGGCCACGTCGGGACCGAGCGCAATTTCCTTCGTGCGCTGCCGAGGCCGATACCTTTTGGCCTCCCTCCCGCCCCACCCCCTCTCCGAAACTTATCCGCGACGGGAGTTCCACCCGACGGGGTGCGCGAGTCGCGCGGCACTGGCGGGCGTGAAGGAGTGTCGCTCGATGCGAGCGCTCGCCGCCGCGGTGAGCGCGACAACCTCGCCCCGTCGAGAATCCGACGCAGACCCCACCACGTCACACTTTTTTGGCGCTCGGCCAAGCCCGATGGGGCCAGTCGTCACCACACGGCGGAGAGGCGACTCCGCTGGAAGGGCGATGATGACGACGTTCCGAGTTCTTTCGATGGTGGCACGGCCTTTGGAATGGCCCGGCGGCGTGACCGAGCCCCGCCACATCGAACCCGGCCGGACGGTGTTCATGACGACGCGCACGTTCAGGCGGACCTTCTTCCTGACGCCCTCGCCCTACGTGAACGCGATCGTGCAGTACGTCATCGCGTACGCGTGTGAGAAGTATGGCGTAGGTCTCGTCGCCGCGGTGGCCCAAAGTAACCACATCCACCTACTGATCAACGATCACCACGGGAACGCTCCCGAGTTCATCCAGACGGTCGACATGCTCATCGCCCGCGGGCTCAACGCGAAGCGAGGGGAGACCGGCGGCGTCTTCGCCCGCGACAACGTGGACATGAAGGTCGTCAAGGGCCGCGACGGCGCCATCACGGCCATCGCCTACATCGGCGCGAACCCGGTCGCGTCAGCCTGCGTCGAACACGGCCGCGACTGGCTCGGCCTTCGGACCCAGCCGCGCCAGCTCGCCCGGACGGAGCTGGAGGTCTCCCGCCCCACCTTCTTCATGGCCCACAAGGCCTTGGGCTATCGCGGAAGGATGCCCGAGAAGGTCACGTTGCGCCTCGAGCTCCCCCTCTGCGTCCCGGAGGCCGACCGCGGGCAATTCGTCCACGACGCCGAGGTGGCGCTGAGCGCGGCCGAGGAGAAAGCACGGCAGGACGTCCGTGCCGCCGGCAAGACCTTCCTCGGCGTCGCGCGCTGCCGCAACGTCGACCACCGCCGCACCGCCAAGAGCTGGGAGCCCCACGGCCCGAACACCGGCCCGAGCCCCTTCCTCGTCCACGACAAGGAAGAAGAGAAGCGCCTCCTCGCGGGCCTCCACCTCTTCCTGCAGGCCTACGCACTCGCCTACGCCCGCTTCAAAGCCGGCGACCACACGGTCACCTTCCCCCAAGGCACCTACCGCCTCGTGCGCTCCTTCGGCGCCCGCGTCGCCACCCTCCCCTCGGCCACCGCCGTGGCCGTCCCCGCCATCGCCGGCCTGCTCCCCGCCCCCTCTCCCCCCACGTAGCGCCACGACAGCGGCGGAATCGGGGTGACGTGAGGGTCGCCGGGGGGAGGTAAGCGTCGAGATATTACCTACGTTCACTTATCCATTTTTACCCACAACACCCTAAACTCCGCACGACCGAGAAGGCCGCCGTTCGCGTCCCGCGCTCGAGCATCCGGAGTCTGACTGACGGAGAGATCTCCGGACTGACGGAGAGATCTCGGAGAGATCTCCGATTACAGCTGACGGAGAGAACCTCCGTCGAAAGTTTCGGATTCGGTAATGCGGAGGCGGATGTGCCATGCCGCATCAAGCGCCCGACGCGTTCGCAGGCCCGGAGTAAGTGAGATCATAGAAGGCAGTCGCACTTCGACTCGGCCCATCGCTTGGCGTGACTTCCATCTCGAAGCGATATGTGCCAGCCTCATGGAGCACGAGACCGTCCATGACTAGGCGCAGCCGAAAACGCTTGATCTCAGGCCTGAATGGCACCGTGGACTCGGCACTGGCCATCTCCTGGCCACTCGGGCTGAGCACACGCACAACCACGCCAGCCTCTGCCGCCTCACCGGCGGATAGGCGTTCGATCAATCCCATGACAGTGAGTCGGTCTATCTGAGCCGGAAGGCCGACAGCCCGGCCCTCGTTTAGCATGCCGAACATTGAGACGCTGTGCGGAGGGTCACGGTCGATCGAACTCATCTGACAAAGGTCGATCGACCGGACGTGGAACGTGCTCATGCAGCTTCTCCGACTTTGAAGACCTGGCCCATTCCGCTGGGCTGCACCGGGAGGTTGACGAGGATCGTGGCCGACGCTGTGGTCTGCCGCGCCATGTCCGCTAACTCTGCATACCACTTCAACTGTTGCGCCCAATCGGGCACCGTATGCCCAGCGTCGAGCAGGGCCACGAGAAGGGCGTAGGCGTGTGCGAGATCGGTCATCGTCGGCTCTCCGGGTTTGGCCTGGAGCCCCTCGAGCGCAACAATCGCGAGTTCAGGCTCTCGCGATGCTTGCCGAACGAAGTGTTCCCGAGTGAACCGCCCGTATAGGTAGGACGGCGTGTTCGCGAACATGTAGGCCTCGAATACACTAGATGGAATCGTCATGCTCAGTTCCTCGAGGTCGGTAATATTGAATCCGCTCAGTCGGATAGGGGCACGCGGTGACCGGATGTATGACCTCATTGCCGCTTCCCCATTTGCTCCACACCTTCATGACCTGAACGTATACGCCCCGCTGTATGGGAGCCTCCACCACGATGCCACTATGGGCCGCATCGCCGTTGACCTCCCTGTATACGACCACGTCGCCTGCCATCACGTCCTTCAGCTCAACCGGCCGGTACCCGTCTTCGTGCAGGATCTGGTCGACCGTCTCTGGGCGATCGACCCAAGCCCGGCGCGAAGCAAAGACCATGCCGTGGCAGTTGTACCCGGCGTCGCAGCCGTGGCGAACGTTACCCACATCAAGTACATGCTTCTTGATGGCTTGGTCTCGGGCCAACCTCTCGGAACCAGCCAAGACGCCGCTACGCGTGTAGTTGTCGATCTGCATCCGGGCTCGAGTCTCAAGTTTCAACGGCTTGTCGGTCGATTGGCCTAGAAGGATGAGCATCGTTTCATTTTAGGGCTCAGACGCGCTCTGCCAACATGGGTCGTCCGTTCAGTACTCGGTACGCATGCCGTTACCACGTGCGCTTCGGCTTCTCAGATTCATCAACGCTGGCAACTTCAGTGACGTCCTTGAGGCTACCGCGGGGTATGCTGTGGGCGAGAGCGAGTTCCCAGCGAGGTAGGCTCTGTTCCGTTAGGCGCCACTTTGGGCTATCGGAGCCGAAGCGCGAAGTCATGCAGCAAGTCCGAACGGCAACCGCAGCCGACTCGAGCCCCCCTACCCCACTCCCCCAAACTTCTCCGCAAAGCGCAGCAGCTCCCGCACCGCCTCGAACGCCGCCGGCAACCCGCGCTGCCACTCGAGCGGCGAGACGGCCCGGATGAGCTCGGTAGGCGTGAGCCGCCACCGAGAATCGCGCCGCTGAGCCAAGCGTAGCGCCGGCGCCCCGGCCAGCGGGCTCTCGGGCGCGAGCTGCACCGAGATGGCGGCCTCGGTGTAGGCGAAGCTCTTGATGGCGATCTTCTCGCACTCGAGCTTCAGGGCGGTGAGCTCGCGCAACATCACGGCCTCCGGCGGCAGGCGGCCCGCCCGGTCGGCGAGGTCCGCGAAGACGTCCTCGAGCTCAGCACTACTCGCCGCCGAGGCGACGCGCTTGTAGAACACGAGGCGCTCGCGCTCGTCGGGGACGTAGTCCTCGGGGAGGAAGGCCGAGACGGCGACCTTCATCTCGCACTTCGGCGGGGGCGGCACGTACTCGACCGTGGAAATCCTCTGCACCGCTTCGAAGAGCAACTCCGTGAAGAGGTCGAGGCCGACGTCCTTCACGTGGCCGGACTGGGAGGCGCCGATGAGGTTGCCGGCGCCGCGGATCTCCATGTCCATCGTGGCGATGGCGAAGCCGCTGCCGAGCTCGGAGTAGCGCTGCATCGCTTCGATGCGCTTCTTGGCCGTGACGTCGAGGGCTTCGGGTTCGGCGACGAGGAGGTGGCAGTAGGCTCTTCGGGAGGAGCGTCCGACGCGGCCGCGGAGTTGGTAGAGCTGGGCGAGGCCGAGGCGGTCGGCGCGGTGGATAATCATCGTGTTGGCGTTCGAGATGTCGAGGCCGGACTCGATGATGGTGGTGCTGACCAGGATGTCGGCTTCGCCCGCGATGAAGGCGAGCATGACCTTCTCGAGCGTCGCTTCCGGCATCTGGCCGTGGCCGACGAGGATGCGGGCCGTCGGGACTAGGCGCTGGACGCGGTCGGCGAGCGCGCCGATCGTCTCGACCTGATTGTGTACGACGTAGACTTGGCCGCCGCGGCCGAGCTCGAGTTCGATAGCCTCTTGGATGACGTCGTCCGAGATCCGCGTCACGAGCGTGCGCACGGCGAGGCGGTCGGACGGCGGCGTCGAGATGACGCTCATGTCGCGGAGGCCCGAGATGGCCATGTTGAGGGTGCGGGGAATCGGCGTGGCGGTGAGCGTGAGCACGTCGACGAGCGCCTTGAGCTGCTTCAGCCGCTCCTTGTGCTTGACGCCGAAGCGGTGCTCTTCGTCGATGACGAGCAGCCCGAGATCCTTGAAGACGACGTCTTTGGAGAGCAGGCGATGCGTCCCGATGACGATGTCGATCTGACCCTTGGCGAGCTTTTCGAGGATGTCCGCTTCTTCGGTCCCCGACCGGAAGCGCGAGAGCACCGCGACTGTGAGGGGATAACCCGCGAAACGCGTGATGAACGAACGTCCATGCTGCTCGGCGAGCACGGTGGTCGGCACGAGCACCGCGACCTGCTTCTGGTCGTAGGCCGCGCGGAACGCCGCCCGGATCGCCACCTCGGTCTTGCCGAAGCCGACGTCGCCGCACACGAGGCGGTCCATCGGGCAGGCGGCGTCCATGTCGGCCATGACCTCCTCGATGGCGCGGAGCTGATCGGGGGTCTCGTCGTAGGGGAAGGCGGCCTCGAACTCGGCGAGGTAGTCGTCGCGTGAGCTGTACGGCGTACGCGGGCGCGCCTTGCGCTCGGCCTGCACGGCCACCAGCTCGGCGGCCATGTCCTCGGCCGACTTCTTGGCACGGGCTTTGGTCTTCTCCCAGGTCTTCGCGCCGAGCTTGTCGAGCGGCGGCGGCGCCTCTTCGCCCGCCGAATAACGCTGGACGCGGTCGAGCTTGTAGACCGGGACATAGAGGACGTGGTCGCCGCTGTAGATGAGCTTCAGGAAGTCCTGAGCCACCCCCTCGAGGACGAGGTGAACGAGCCCCTCGTAGCGCCCGATGCCATAGTCGGCGTGGACCACGAGCGAGCCCGCCGACAGCTCCCGGAAGCCCTGGAGGAGCTGCTCTTTGACCTTCGGCGGCTTGACGCGCCGTTCGAGGCGACGCTGGTGAGGGAGGATGTCCTCGGTCCCGAGCACGACGAGCGGAGCGCCCGGCGCTTCGAAGCCATGCAGCAGCTCACCCTCGAAGATGAAGAGGTCCGCGTCGTCCGAGACGAGCCCGTCGAGCGCGTGGAGCGGGATCGGCCCGCCGAGGGTCTTCACCTTCAGCGCGTAGTGGCCGAGGACCCCCTCGAGGCGCGACGCGTGGCCCCGCGTCGCCGCGACCGCCACCACGGCCTTGCCGGCCCGGCGCCAGCGCGCGATCTGAGCAGCGACCGGCTCGAAGGCGTGGTCGTCGCCCCGGCGCGCGGCCACGGCGCGGCGCAGCTCCTCGTGCCCCGGCGCCGAAAAAGGCACTTGAATCGGGATCTTGGCGTCATCGAGCGCGATCGAGTCGATGACCAGCTCGGGCGCGAGCACGAGCGGCGTCAGGAGCGCCTCGACCGGGAAGACCAGCCGACCGGCCGCGACCGCCTCGCGATGCTCGACCTCCGCGAGCGCCAGCAGCTCGTTCGTCGCCCGCGTCACCGTGGCCGGCTCCACCACAACCCAGAGCGGCGGCGGCTCCCCGGGGCGTCCCGAGAGGTAGGCGCTCGCGATCGGGACGAGGTCCGTGAACGCCGGCGCCCACCCCTCGTGTCCGAGCGGCCGCACGCCCGACTCCAGCTCGCCGAGGATGGCCCGCAGCCGCACCGCCGGCACGCCACACTCACCCCCTTGGACGCGAATCAGGTCCTTCGCCCGCCGCCAGGACTCCGGCGACAGCAGCACCTCACGGCACGGCGGCACCAGGACCTCGCCAAGCTTGCCCGGCTGACTGCGCTGACTGTCGACCTCGAAGGCCCGGATGGTCTCGATGACGTCCCCGAAGAAGTCGAGGCGCACCGGCTCCTCGGCGCCGATGGGGAAGACGTCGAGCAGGCTGCCGCGAACGGCGTAGCTGCCGGGGTCGTCGACGACGGGGCTGCGCGTGTAACCCGCGGAATCCAAAGCGAGCTCGAGGGTCTCGCGCTCGACCTCGAGCCCCGGCCGCAAGACGACGGTGCGATCTACGAGGAGCGCTGGCGGCACCGCGCGACGACAGAGCGCCGGGACGCTGGTGACGACGAGCGACCACGGCCGCGTGAGCCGCCACAGCGCCGTGAGCCGGTCCTGTTCGGTGCCGCGGCTCGGCGACGCCGCCTTCCACGGCGAGACATCGGTCGCGGCCAGGCGGATCAGCGAGTCAGGCTCGTCGAGGAAGGAGCCGAGCATCTGTGCGAGCGCGTCGGCGCTTTCGTCCGACGGCGTCACGATGACCACCGGCCGTCCGACGCGGCTGAGGAGCGACGCGAGCGCATAGGCCCGCGGGCCCGGGTCCCCCGAGACGAGGAGCGCGCCGGGACGCGGGCCGTCCGCCCTGGGGGACCGAAGCGCCTTGACGATGCTGAAGAGGGACGAGCTCATCCGAGCCGTCGTCAGTGAGGCAGGAAGTCGGCGGTGTAAGGGACCACCGTCACGCGTGTCACGGCGGAGAGTGCCTCGATGGGCTCGCGCAGCTCATCGGCGGTGCAGACGATGACGACGGCGAGGTTCTTCGGGCGGAGGTGCTCGCGAATCGCGCGGTGGATCTCCTCTCGCGTGAGACGCGCTACAGCCGCGAGATGCCGCTCGAGCGCGTCTTCGGGCAGCCCGAGCAGCGCGTTCTGGATGCGTTCGCCGAGCCGCTTCGACGGGGTCTCCGAGCGGAAGGCGAGCTGGTTGCCGAGGTAGGACTTGGCGAAGGCGACTTCGGCGTCCGTCGGGCCCTCCGCGACGAAGGTCTCGAGCAGCTCGAGCCCGAGCGCGAGCGCCGCGACCGCGTCTTTCTTGGCCGGGTAGTAGCGCAGCCAGAACGAGCCCGACTCCTTCGAGGTGGTGTAGCTCGAATAGGCGCCGTAGGACCAGCCGCGCTTCTCGCGGATCTCGTGGCTGAGGCGGGCCGTGAAGGTGCCGCCGAAGATCGCGTTGGCGACCACCAGCGCGTCGTAGTCCGGGTGATGGATGGACGGCGCCGGGTGACCCGCGAAGATCTGCGTCTGGGACCGCTCGGGCTTGTCGATCAGCCAGACCTGGACGCCTTCGGGGAGCGTGCGGGACCACGCCGGCGTGCGCACGGTCGTCGTCTTGAGCGGCAGGACGGCGGCGCCGAGCTCGGCCTCCATGACCGCTTCGTCGATGTCGCCCGCACCGCCGATGACAAGGCCGTCACGGGCGAAGATGGTGGGCAGCACCTCCAGGATGTCGGCGGTCGTGATGCGCGCGAGACTCTCGGGCGTGCCAGTGACCGGCCGCGCGCCGGGATCGGGCCGGAGTAGCGCCTGGTTGAAGAGGTGCTGGGCCAGCTCCTCGTCGTTGTCGCGCCGCTCTTCGAGCTCGGCGAGCGTCTGCCGCCGTAGCCGGTCGAGCTCGACCGGTTCGAGGTTGGGCGCGAGCAGCGAATCCCGCAGCAGTGCGAAGAACTCACGCGAGCTCTCGGTGAGCGTGTCCCCGGCGAGGGTCGTGTGATCGCGACCGACGTGGATCTCGAGCGACGCGCCGAGCCCTTCGAGGGCGTCGACGAAGGCCTCGTGGCTGCGGCCCCGAGCGCCGCGCAGGATCATCTGGCCGGCGAGGTAGTGCAGACCCTCTTTGCCGGGCGGGTCGAGACGCGCACCCCGAGGGAAGGCCAAGTGCAAGAAAGCAAAGGGGAACTCGCGTTCGGTGACTGCGATCACGCTTCACCTCCTTCGTGCTCGCCATCATCGTCGTCGTCGTCGTCGTCCGGTTCCGGGGCGGCCGGCGCCTCCCCGTTCGGGAGGCCGATGACCGTCGCGCGCCGTTCGGGCGACAGGTAGGTGGCGACGGCGCGTTGGATGTCGTCCGCGCCGACGAGCTTGAGCGCGTCGATGGCGCGCGGGAAGGCGCCGACGTCGCCGAGCGTGGCGTCGTAGAAGCCGAACTTGCCGGCCATGGCGTTGGCCGCGTAGCTCGTCCGGTAGAGGGTCGAGACGACCTGCCGGCGGGCCTTGATGACCTCGGCTGCCGTCGGGCCCTCTTTGGCGAGGCGCGCGATCTCGCTCAGCAGCTCGGCTTCGATGGCCGCGCTCGACCCGGCGACACGGGCGGTGGCCGCGATCTCGACGAGGCCGGGGTAGCGGAACTGCGGCGAGAAGCCGTCGATCGACACCGCGAGCTCGAGCTGGTCGATCAGGCGGCGTTCGAGGCGCGACGAGTCGCCCCCGAGGAGCAGCTCGACCGCGACTTCGAGGGCGGGCGCGTCCGCGTGGCCGATGCCGGCCCCGATGTAGCCGAGGTAGAGGCGGTCGGCCGAGAGCGGCAGCGACAAGGTCTCGCGGCAGACCCGCGGGATGATGGGCTGCGGCGGCTCGATCTGCGGCGGCAAGACCGACGACGGGATGTGGCCGTAGCAGCGGTCGATGGTCTCGAGCACGTGGACCGAATCCACAGCGCCGACGACGACCAGGGTCGCGTTGTTGGGCGCGTAGTAGGTCCGGTAGAACTCTTCGCAGTCCGCGACGGTGATGCCCTCGATGTCGGCCATCCAGCCGATAGTGGGCCAACCGTAGGGGTGGCCGTCCATCGCGATGGCCCAGAGGCGCTCGGAGAGCTGCCCGTCCGGGTCGTCCTCGACGCGATAACGCCGTTCGTTGATGACGACCTCACGCTCGCTCGACAATTGTTTGTCGTTCA
>JADMJS010000421.1 GCA_018780435.1 Myxococcales bacterium | reverse complement strand
GATCCTAGAGGGCACTGTGCATGTGCGTTCATCGATTCTCGCCGCCGCTCCCCGTTGCCTTTGGGCTCTCGGGTTGCTCACGTGGCTCCCCGACGTCGCGGCGGCCGTTACGCCCAACGTCAATGTGGTCAACTTCACACCGGCTTCGGGTCGCTACCGGCTCTTCGCCGTGGACTCGGCCGACGTAGGGCCTGCCTGGGAGCCATACGGGCACGTGCTCTTCCACGGTGAACGCAACAGCCTGTCGATCACGGCGGGCGACCACACCGAGTGGGTCGTCCACTCCCACACCTTCGCCGACATCAACGTCGGTGTCGGCCTTTGGGGGTTCATGAGCCTCGACGTGGGGCTCCCCGTCGCGATGACCATGGAGTCCGATCCCGACACCACGTCGGTCTCACCCCTTTCGGGCGGCGGGCTCGGCGACATGGTCGTCCGTCTACGCGGCACGCCGCTCTCGTCCAAGGGCGGCGGCTTCGGGGTCGGCCTCAGCCTGGGGGCCACCATTCCAACCGGCGACGGCGACCGATTCCGGGGCGATCCGAGCGCGGGCCTCCTCGCGAACGTCGTACTCGACCATCAGTGGAGCATCGTCCGGCTCAGCGCGAACGTCGGGACCCGAATCCGCTTCGAGTCCGCGACCTTCCACACGGCGGAGTTCGGCAGCGAGCTCACGTTCGGCCTCGGCACCCTGGTCGAAGTCTTCGACCGCCGTCTGGGTCTCGCCATCGAGATCACCGGTCGCACGCCGTTCTCCGACTTCATGGGGTCGCTCGAGTCGACCTCGCTCGAGATCATGCTCGGACCCCGCTTTTGGGTCGTCGACGGGCTGGCGCTCGAGCTCGGCCTCGGGACCGGCCTCATTCAGGGTTACGGCACGCCTGAGTTCCGCTTCGTGACGGGTGTCTCATGGGCGCCCTCGATCCCGGTGGTGACGCGATGATGACCCGCTTCCTCCTCGCGCTCGTGATGGCGCCGACGCTCGCGAGCGCGGCACCCGTGCCCTTTCAAGATCCGACCGTCGGCGCCGGGACGGTCGACGGGCAGCTCTCACCCGGCGAATACCCCCGCGCGACACTGGGGACCGGAAACGGCTTCGGGATGGTCGTGGGCGCCGGTTCCACCCTGCACGTGGACTCGAGCGTCGGAGGTCGGCTTTCATTCCTCCTCGAACGCGGCCCCGGGACGCTGAATGACCGCATCGTCCTGTACCTCGATACGCAGAGCGGCGGCGTCGCGTCGACCAGCACGCTCAGCGACGTCTTGGATCCGCTCCGGCGCGCCATCGCCGTGCCACCCGCGACGAGCGAGCTCGATTTCGGCGCTGGTTTCCGTCCCGACTTCGCGGTCGGGATCGATAGTGGCTTCGCGGGGCTGTGGGCGCTCACCGACCCGGCGCTCACGTTCGTCAATAGCGGCGTCGTGTCGCTGGTCCGTGACGCGAACCGCATCGAGTTCGAGCTCGATCTCGCGACCCTTGGGGCCGGCCCGGGCGTGACGATCCGTTACCTCGTAACTTACCTCAGCGACACCGGTTTCCGTTCGAACGAGTTCAATGGCGTCGTCACGAGCGTCCCAGTCAACCCTCAGTTCACGCCACTCGTTCTCGGCGAGGATGACCACCACGCGTTCATCACTGCCAACGTCCCCGAGGACTGCGCGAACGCGGCGGACGACGACGGCGACGGTGAGGTCGATTGCAACGACTCGGGCTGCGCGGGCGACGTCTGGTGCGCGCCGTGCAATCAAGCGCTCGGCTTCGCCAGCGGCCCCGGCCCTCTGGTGCTGCCGCCCGCCTTCTTCCACGAATCCGTGCCGACCCCCTCGATTCGCATGTTCGGCCCGCTCCCGGGGTCACCCGCCGTCGTCGAGTCCTTCGAATGGTCGGTCGCCGTGCCACCGCTCTCCGAGGGGCCGGCGCCGACGCTCGAGCTCGTCTACGCGCTCGAGGGCGATCCCAACCCCTTCCGGGACTATCTCGTGGTGTGCGCCAATGAGGCGGGGGACTGCAAGGTCGCGTCGCCGAGCCTCCTCCTGTCGACGAGCGGGAACACCGTGCCTGGCCAGAACCCGGCGCTTCCCAGCCCCGCCTACAACGACGGCACCTTCGACCACGCGTTCATCGACCTCGCGGCCTTCGCGGGCCAGACGGTCACGCTCTCGATCGGGCTCGACAGCAACGGGACGACGGGCGGCCCCAGGCCGGGGCTCCTCGTTCGTGGCCTCACCGTCGCGTCCGACGTCGACCGCGACGGCGCGCCAGAGGCGGCCTCGGGCGCCTGTGACGCCTGCTGGGACGCGGACCTCGACGGCTTCCTCGACCTCGCCAGCCCCGGCCTCGGCGGGAGCTGTGGTGCGGCGGGACCCGATTGTGACGACGGTGACGCGCTCACTAACCCGGCCGCGCAAGAACGTTGTGCCGAGGCGGGCGACGAAGACTGCGACGGTCTCCTGAACGCGTTCGACGTCGGCTCCTGCGGCGTCGAAGACTGCGCCAACAGCCTGGACGACAATCAAGACGGCCTCGTCGATTGCGCGGACGCCACCTGCACGGCGGAACCAGCGTGCGCCGAGCCCTGTGCGACCGTGCTGACCCTCGATCGCGGCGGCTCGGCCTTCGTGTCTCAGGACAACGATCCCGACGGCAACGGCGCGTCTCGCGTCTTCGAGTACGGCGAAGGCAATCCGGGCGAACGCGGCTGGTGGACGGCGCTCACCGGGACGGTCGCGGCCAAGCAGACCGTCGGGACCTCCGTCCGAGCGACGCTGACGCGCTCCTTCGCCATCCCAGCGGGCTCGCCGTCGCCGACCCTCGCCATCGACTACCGCCTCGACGGCGAAGCGACCCCCGGCCGCGACGTGTTCGGGGTCTGCTTCAACACGGTGGCGTCACAGTGTTTCGCCGGGGCGGCTCCGGGCCTCATCGCCTTCAAGACCGACGTCGACGGCCCAGTCGGCGCCACGACGGTCGTCCGCATCCCGCTCCCGGCCGCGTCCGCGGGCAAGACCGTCTCGGTCACGATCTTCTACGACACCGTCACCTCCGAAGTCGGAGGCACCGGTCGCGGCCTCTTCGTCAGCTCGGTCGCGGTCGGCAGTGACATTGACGGGGACGGGGCCTTCGAGAACTCCGGCATCCCGACCTGCGATCGGTGCGTCGATGACGACGGCGACGGATTCGGCTCGGGTGCGGTCGCGAGCGTCTTCGTCTCGACCTGTCCGGAGGCGCTGACCGACTGCGACGACGTCGACGCCCTGACGAGCCCCTCGGCGCTCGAAGCCTGCGACGTCCTCGGTGACCAGGACTGCGACGGCCTCGACGACGACGGCGAGATCACCTGCTCTGAGTGCGGCGACGGCGCCGTGACGGCGGGCGAGGAGTGCGACGACGGCGGCACCGGTCCGGGAGACGGCTGCGACGCCTCGTGTCAGGTCGAAGCGGGCGTGCTCGCGGTCAGCGAGCTCCACGTCACGCGGCTCACCGAGGGCGGATTCGGTGAACAATGGATCGAGATCTACAACCGCACGGGAGCGGCGATCGATCTCGTCGCCGCTGGCGCGGCTATCGAGCGAGAGACCGGTCAGTCCATTCTGCTCGCCGATTGTGCCATCGTGACCTCCCCGCTCGTGGCGGGCGGCGACTACGCGGTGGTCTCGCTCGGCAGCGTGGCGACGGCAGACGGCCTCAGCGCCGACTTCGCGTGCAATTTGGGCCTACAGCTCGATCCGACCGGCGACCTCGTTCGGTTGAAGCTCGGTGGGACCACGGTCGACGTCGCGGACTTCCGTTCCTTTGGTTGCGAGGTGGCGTCGGCGCTCGTCGCGGGCACCGGGCGTTCACTGCAGCGTTCAAATCCCAGCGTGGATCTCTCCGGTGAAGCGGCCTGGTGTATGGCGGCGACCAGCGCGAGCTACGCCACCTCGGGGAAACACTTCGGCACCCCTGGTTCGGCGGCGTCCTGCGCGGAGCGCGCCTGTGACGGCCTCGACGACGACTGTGATGGCGCCACCGACGAGCTGCTCGCCGACGGCGACGGGGATGGGCGCTGCAATCAGCAGGACTGCGATCCGGTCGCCCCCACCTGCACCACCGACTGTGCGACCGACACCGACACCGATGGCACGCCCGACTGCAAAGACGGCTGCCTCGATGCCGACGCCGATGGTTATGGCGTCAAGGGCGGCCTCGCCGTCTCGAGCTGCCTCGGCGCCGATTGTGAAGACACGCTGAACTTCGTGAATCCGGGCAAGACCGAAGGTCCCGGCGCGAGCGTGTGCCTGAACGGCGTCGACGACGACTGTGACGCCAAACCCGAATGTACCGACACGGGCTGCCGCACGACGCCGGCATGCGCTGGCGAGGCCTGTGGGTCACCCCGCGCCATCGCCTGCGGCGGAGACGTCACGATTGAACCGGAGAGCAACGACTTCAACTGCGGCACCGGCGCCGACGCGCTCTTCGCGTTCACTGCGCCAGCGACCGGGAGCGTGACCCTCCTCGTCGACAACCTCGGCGCTCAGCAATATCGCGCGGCGGTCCAAGCGACCACCTGCACCGATCTCGCCTGCGGGGCCGCGACCGCCACCGTGGAGACCTCCTGCCAGGTCGGGGGCGCGTCGAGCTTCCCCGTGACGGCCGGCACGACCTACTACGCCATCGTCGACCAGGTGGCGGCTTGTGCGGGCAGCGGCGCCGCCCCGGTCCGCGTACGACTCCAATGCGGCGAGCTGTGCACCGGCGGCATCGACGAAGACGTCGACGGGCTCAAAGACTGCGCCGACCCGGACTGCGTCGCCAGCGCGGCCTGTAGCGCTCAGGATCTCGACGGCGACCTCGCGCCCAACGGGGCCGAGCTCATCTGCGGGACCTCTCCCACGTCGCCCTTCAGCACGCCGTCCGCCGCCGACATCGCGAACCCGGACAACGACGCCTTCTTGAGCTGCGTGGACCCGAACGACGACAACGACCCGCGCACCGACGCCGAAGAGGCCGTGTGCACGCCCGGCGCCCAGGCGGACGCGACCGTCTACCCCGGCGCCCCGAGGCAGTGTGGCGCGGCCGGCGTCGACGCGGACTGCAACGGCGCGGTGGACGCGCTCGAAGCGGCCTGTGGGTCACAAGAGTCCCAGTGCGCCAACGAGAAGGACGATGACGCGGACGGCACCATCGACTGTCTCGATACGGACTGCCTCGGCTCCGACGCGTGCAAGGCGCTCGACTTCGATGGCGACGGCGTCTCAAACGGCTTCGAGCTCGCCTGCGGGGTGAGCCCGCAGAACCCACTCCAGGAGCCTAGCCCGCTCGAAGCGGCGGACACCGACGGCGACGAGCTCCCGAACTGCGCCGACCAGGATGACGACGGCGACGGCGCCTTCGACTTGGTCGAGCTCGCGTGTGGCTCGAGCCCCATCGTGGCGTCCCAGATCCCGACCGACACCGACGCCGACGGGCAGTGCGACGCCGTCGACCCCGATGACGACGACGACGGCGCCGCCGACCTGCTCGAAGTGAGCTGCGCGACCAACCCGCTCTCGGCCGCCGAGACCCCGACCTCGCCCGCCTTTGATCTCGATGGCGACGGCACGTGCGACGCGCGCGACCTCGACATCGACCAAGACGATTGGGAGAACGAAGTCGAAGAGACCTGCGGCACCGATCCGGCCGACGATGAATCGACGCCGCCGGCCGACGGACGCGACGGCGACACCGACGGGCTCTGCGACGCCCTTGACGATGACGACGACGGCGACGGATGGGACGACGATGAGGAGGCGCTTTGCCTCACGCCGGCCAATGACGGCGACAAGTTCCCGTCGGACATCGACCAAGACGGCACCTGCGACCTCTTCGACATCGACACCGATGACGACGGGTGGCCGGACGCACTCGAGGTGCAGTGCGGCACGAGCCCGCTCCTCGCGAGCTCGAACCCCACGATCGGCGGCGCCGACATGGACGCCGACAAGCTCTGCGACAAGGTCGACGCCGACGACGACGGTGATGGATGGTCCGACGTCGCGGAAGGCGAATGCGCGACGGATCCCGCCAAGACGGACGAGCTCCCGACGGACACCGACGGGGACCGGCTCTGCGATCTTCGCGACGATGATGACGACAGTGACGGCGCGTACGACACGACGGAGCTGCTGTGTGGCACTGACCCCTTGGTCTCGACGTCGGTCCCCGCGGACGCCGACAGCGATGGCCTCTGTGACCCGCTCGATCCCGATGGCGACGTCGACGGCGACGGGTGGAGCAACCAGGACGAGCTCGCATGCGGGACCGACGCGAAGAGCGAGGGCTCCACGCCGGTGGACACCGACGCCGACAAGAGCTGCGACGCGCTCGATCTCGATGACGACGGCGACGACTGGAGCGACCTCGATGAAGCCGCGTGTGGCACGCAACCGTTGCAGGCCGCCGACGTGCCGCCGGACGTCGACGGTGACGGGGCCTGCGATACGCTCGACCTCGACGATGATGGCGACGGCGCCGTCGACCTCGATGAAGTGGCGTGTGGGACCGACCCCAAGTCCGCGAGCGTTCGGCCCTTCGAGGCCGACCTCACGGACACCGACCTCGATGGTCAGCTCGACTGCGTCGACGATGACGACGATGACGACGACGTGCTCGACTCCGCCGAGACGCTCTATGGGTCGTCGTCGAAGCTCGCCGACACCGACGGCGACGGGCTCGCGGACGGCGCCGAGAATGCCAACCTCGACGGCGTCAAGGACGTGACCGAGACCAGCGCCACCAGCAAGGACACCGATGGCGACGGTCTCGAGGACGACGTCGAGGCCGCGAGCTGTTACGCCGACCCGTGTCAGGCGACGCTCGGGACCGCAGCCGACACCGACGGCGACGGTCTCCAGGACGGCATTGAAGACGCAGACGGCGACGGCAAGCGCGGCGAGGACGAGACCAACCCGACCGTCAAGGACACCGACGGCGACGGCGACGACGACGGCGTCGAGACGCTGTGCGGCACCTCACCGACCGACGCCGACTCGACGCCGGTCGACAAGGACCAGAGCGGGATCTGCGACGGCGCCGAGGCCGACACCGATGGCGACGGGGTCGCCGATGGCGTCGAACAGCTCTGCGGGACGGACCCGAAGAAGTTCACGTCGGTCCCCTCGCTCGCGAGCCTCGAAGACTCCGACACCGACGGCGCTATCGACTGCGCCGATGCCGACGACGACGGTGACGCCGTCAGCGACGCCGATGAGCTCGAGTGTGGGACCGACCCGCTCCTCCCGGCCTCTACACCGACGACGGACGACACGCTCGATACCGACGGCGACGGCGCGCTCGACTGCGCCGACCCCGATCAGGACGGCGACGGGCTCGACGCCGACGGCGAAGCGCTCTGGGGGACCGATCCGAAAGACGCGGACAGTGACGACGACGGGCTCGCCGACGGCGACGAAGTCGAACGGACGACGACGGATCCGAAGAACGCCGACACGGACGGCGACGGGGTGCAGGACGGGACCGAGCTGGGCGTCGAGGAAGCCTCTGCCTTCACGGGTTCGGGGTTCATCCCCGACGCCGATACGACCACGGTTACCGATCCGAAGAACCCGGACACCGATGGCGACGGCCTCAGCGACGGCACCGAAGACGGCTGCTCGGCCGACGCCCCCACGGCGGCCGCGTGTTCGCCGGCCGATCGCCACAACGGCAAGGTCGATCCGGGCGAAGGCAATCCCCTCGACTCGGGCGACGGCCTGCTGGACACGGACGCCGATGGGCTCATCGATCGGGACGAGCTCGGTAACACCAAGAACGGTGCGCCGAACCCGACCGATCCGAACGACCCGGACAGCGACGACGACGGACTGAATGACAAGCTCGAAGTCGACGTCCACCTGAGCGACCCGAACGACCCCGACACCGATGACGGCGGTATCCTCGACGGGCAAGAGGTCGCGAACGGGACCGATCCGAACGTCGCGTCCGACGACTTCTCGCCGTCGAAGGTCATCGGCGACAATGTCTTCGGGTGTACGACGGCCGAGGGGGGCCAGCTCCCGACCGGGGCGCTCGTCGCCGTTGGGCTCGTCATGCTGGCCGTCTTCTGGCGCCGGGTGGGGCGCTCGCGGCTCTTGCTGGTGCTGCTCTCCGTGGGAGGGCTCTCCCGGGGCGCGCAGGCGCAGGCGACCGGCGCGATGAACGTGGAGAACTTCAGCCCCATCGGCGGACGCTATCGCATCTTCTCCGTCGAAGAAGCGCCGTCGGGGCCCAAGTGGCAGCCCTATGCCCACGTCCTCTTTCACGGCGAGCGCGAGAGCTTTCAGGTGACGACGGGCAACCGCACCGAGATCCTCGTCGACACGGCCACCTACGCCGACTTGAACCTCGGCATCGGGCTCTTCGGTTTCATGCAGCTCGACATCGGGCTCCCGCTGGCGCTCGAGATGTCGTCCGCGCCTGACGTCACGGCGATCACCCCGATCGTGCGCTCCGATGGGGCAGGGCTCGGCGACCTCGTGATGCGCCTCAAAGGCACCGCCGTCGACAGCACCGATGGCGGCTACGGACTCGCGTTCTCGCTCGGCCTCAGCTTTCCGACCGGTGACGAGGACCGCTTTCGTGGCGACCCGGGCGTCGGCGTCCATCTGTCGATGATCAATGAGCTTCGTTCCACTTATGCGACGCTCGCGCTCAACGTCGGCACCCGCATTCGAACGGCGGAGGCGACCTTCCTGAACCGCACCTACAGCCATGAGCTGACCTACGGTCTCGGCGTCGACGTCGGCGCGTGGCCGTCTCATGTTCACCTCGGCTTCGAGGTCTTCGGCAAGACGCCGCTCACCGATCCCTTCTCGAGCCTCGAGAACAGCGGCCTCGAAGGCATGTTCGGCGTGCGCTGGTGGGTCGTCCCGAACCTCTCCATCGAAGCCGGCGCCGCGGTTGGCCTCGTCCAAGGCGTTGGGACGCCAGACTTCCGATTCCTCACGGGCGTCTCGTGGGCGCCGCGAGAGTCCGATGGCGACGGCGACGGCATCGACGATTCCATCGACGTGTGCCCTCTCGAAGCCGAAGACAAAGACGGCTACGCCGACCTCGATGGCTGCCCGGAAGCCGACAACGACGGCGATGGGGTCGTGGACGCTGACGATCAGTGCCCACAACGTGCCGAGGACAAGAACGGCCAGAAGGACGACGACGGCTGCCCGGACGGCGACATCGACGGCGACGGGAAGCTCGACGTGGTCGACCGGTGCCCGGACGCGCCCGAAGACCCCGACGGGCATCAAGACGGCGATGGCTGCCCCGAAGCCGACAACGACGGTGACGGCGTCCTCGACGGCGCCGACAAGTGCCCGATGGTCGCGGAGTCGCCTGACGCCGCCCTTCGAGATGGTTGCCCCGACGAGATCGCCGGGTCCGGTGGGGCCCCACCGCCCGAGGCGGAGGACGACCCTTGCGGCTTCGCCATCGCAGAGAAGGTGGTCTTCGATCGGCTGTCATGGAGCATCGACGCCGAAGCGCGGAACGTCATCGGGGTCATGGCTGGCAAGATCAAGGAGCGGATGGCGCTCGATGGCGCTCCCCCCGTGGTCGAAGTCAGCGTCAATGGCCACACGGTGAACGAGGGTGAGTCTGTGGATACACTGGCCCTGTCACTCCGTCGGGCGCGCGCGGTGCGAGATGCGCTCGTGTCGCGCGGGATCGCTCGAGTGATCTCGCCGGCCCGGGGATTCGGCGACCAGGAGATCCTGTCGGATGAAGGCGCGTCGCGGCGCGTGGAGGTCAAGTTGACGTTCGGTGGACGATGCGGCCAGGGCGGGGGTGTCCGATGAAG
>JADMJS010000076.1 GCA_018780435.1 Myxococcales bacterium | reverse complement strand
GAGGTCCAGCGACTCCGCGTAGGTGTCGAGGTAGGCTTGGCGTTCGAGCTCGGCGACGTAGAGGGTGTCGAGCGACGTCGCCATGATGGGGTCGGGGCCGGTGCCCGGGCCGTGGGGTTCCCATGCGGTGCCGCGCCGGTTGTGGTCGATGTTCCAGCAGAGGGCGCGGCCAAGGTACTTGACGCCGCGGCGGGTGTTCTTCTCTCGGGCCCATTTCTCGGCGAGGTGGACGGCCATCTCGCCGAGGTGCACGGCCTGGCCGCGGTCCTCGGGCGCGTAACCGGGCGGGAGCTCGTAGCGGAGGATCGCGGTCTCTGGCAGCTCGCCCACGTAGACGCCGGACTTGTTCAGGAAGAGCCACTCCGGCCGCTTCACCTCGCGCCCCGGCTCGCCCATGTCCTTCGGAACGGAGCGGTGGCCCGGCCACTCAGCGCCGCGCTCCACGCAGCCCGCCGCCACTGGGTTCGCCGCGAGGTAGCCCATGGCGACGAAGAGCGCGCCCTCGTCCTCGAGCGACTTGATGTCGACGTTGTTACGGTCGAAGAAGCTGCCGTGCTCGCCGCGGAAGTGGTTCATGCCCCGCGCCATGATCATGTTCATTTCCTGAAGCATGTCGGGGAGTCGGCCGTCGTGATCGACGGCCACCAGATGGGCGTGGTTCGACATTGCGACCGCCGCGATCACGCCGACGTGGTACTTCGCGCTCGTGTAGGCGAGCAGGTACTCGTAGAGCTCGTTCACTTCCTTGCTCGGCGCGAGCTTGAAGAAGCGCTGAACGCAGCGCGTGGTGACCAAGACGAGAGCACCCGGGACGATGTGGCGTGGCGTAGTCATGGCGCCCCGCATCGCAGATTTCGTGCCACGACCCAGAGGGGCGCAAAACTCGACCTTATGGGAAGGTCCTCGCGCCAAAGTGTCCCACTTCTGGTGCCTGCCGGCCCCACGACGTCAGAATTCGAGCTCGAGCTGAGGCCACCCGACTCCAGGCTGCGGAAGGTCGTCGAGTAGCGACCATGACAACCGGACGGTGCGCACAAGACGAGTCGGCTTTCAGGTCGGCCTGACTTCTTCCTGGAGTCGGGGGCAACTGCCGAGGAGGTGACCGGGGGCTCTCCGACTGGGCGGATCGAGTAGCGTTACGACGACAAACTCGCGATTCACTCAGGAAGGGGCAGCCGAGCCGTACGTCTATTTCGCCTGACGACCCGCGGTGCCTCGATTCACGCTTTGACAGCGCACATCGGCGTCGTCGCCCCGATTCGAGTTCCGCGCGGTTCTACTCCGAAATCACGCCGGTTCAAACGTGATCTCGCGCATCTCGGTCAGCGACCGAGTGTCGTTAGGCGAGTGTCGCTAGGGGGGTGATGATTTTCGGACCGAGCAGGCCGAAGCGATTCCCTGTGGAGCAAGGAGGATGTCGAGTGACGCCCAGAGGGTAGCCCTGGCTACGTGAGGACGTATCGCAGACATCTGACGCCGCACCCGTGGGGAAGCGCGAAGGCATGCGACGGGAGAAAATCAGCACCCTCCTAGGGCGGTCAGGACCTGCTCGAGGGCGGCGTCGTCCACATCGAGGTGGAGGACAGCCCGCAGTCGGACGGCGCTCCCGGTCACCCAGACGCCCCGCTCCCGCAAGAGGCCAACGACCGCCGGGCGTCCGGCGTCGTCCAGTACGCCCAATCGATGCCCCGGCGCCGTGCCGAAGTAGACGAGGTTCGACTGCACGCGATGGACCGCGCACGTGAGGCCGGGCGTGTTGGCGATGGCGTTAGCGAGGCGCAGAGCCCGTCGATGGTCGTCGGCGAGGCGCTCACGGTGATGCTCGATGGCGTACAGCGCCGCCGCGGCGAGGACGCCGGCCTGCCGGAGCCCGCCGCCGAGCTGCTTTCGGAGGCGCAACGCGCGACGGATGTGGGCATGAGAGCCGACCAAGGCGCTCCCGACAGGCGCACCGAGGCCCTTGGAGAAGCAGACCGACACCGTGTCGAAGGGCGCGGCCAGCGCGGCGACGGACTGGCCGGACGCGACGGCTGCATTCCAGAGCCGGGCGCCGTCGAGGTGCATCGGCGTGCCGCGCGAACGTGCGAATGCGGCGACCTCATTGATGTTCTCGCGGGGGACGACCACACCGCCGCACGCGTTGTGCGTGTCTTCGAACGCGATGAGCGCTGTGGCAGCGAGATGCGGATCGCTGTCATCGTGCCACGCTCGCTGTACGGCCGCGAGTGGGAGAGTACCGTCGTCGGACTCGAGTGGGCGCACCTGAACGCCGCCGAGCGCTGCGGCGCCGCCTCCTTCGTAGTTGTACAGGTGGGCGCCGGCGTGGGCGATGACTTCGGTTCCTGGGCTGGCGTGGACACGAAGCGCGATTTGGTTCGCCATCGTCCCCGACGGGACGAAGAGCGCCGCTTCTTTGCCGAGCAGGTCGGCGACGCGCCGTTCGAGCGCGAGTACGGTCGGGTCGTCCCGAAACACGTCGTCTCCCACCTCGGCGGACGCCATCGCGTCGCGCATCGCGGGGGTAGGGCGGGTAACGGTGTCGCTGCGAATGTCGACGGTGGGTTGCATCGAGGTGCTCACGGCTGCGGTAGGGGCGGAATGGAAATGGCGAGCGTCAGAGGCTGGAGACCACGATCTTCCATTCCTTCCCGTGCCGCTTCAGGCGAACCGGGACAGGCATACGCTCGGGATGGACCTGATCGCGGAGGAAGACGCGCATCACGCGCGGACCGTCTTTGCGGTGACTGGTCACGACGAAGCGGGGCGCGCCCGAGCGGTCACCCGTCAGATACCAATCGTATTGCGCGAGAAAACGCTTCCACTCGTATATCTGTCGGTCGGTGCGCTCGTCGTCGGAGCCCTTGTGCTCCGGGTGGACGGCGCCCAAGTAGAGATCGAAGTCGCCGGCCATCGCTGCGGTGAGCGCGAGCGCGATGGGCGCCTCGGGTGACTCGGGTGACGGGTCCGAGACGGTGCGTTCACCCTCTTGCTGCGGGGGAGGGCGTAGCGACGGCCCATCGAGCCCCATCAACGTGAGACTCACGGCAACGAACCAGGTCATGGGGCACCTCCGAGTGGCGGCGCGAACGGCGCCACGGAGAGAACGTCTTCACCACACGTGACCTTCCAGAGCTGGGGATCAAAGACGGCACGTTTCAGCGACTCACAGTGCGCTTCATAGGACGTCGGCCCGACGACCAACCTCGGTGGGAGCGAAGAACCCCTTGGGGGCAGCCCGCCGAGGAGGAAGTCGGGCGTCGAGACCAGCACGCCGCAGAAGCGTCGCGCGGCCTCGGGCCACGTCGGCGTCGTTTGAGTAGCGACCTGGAGATCCGCCACGCCGAAGAGAGCGGCGATGAGCGCGCCCTCGTCGGCCAACAGCTCAGGTGTTCCGAGCAGGTGGTCCTTCACGGCCGCAGCGACGTCACCAAGCGAGACCGACTCTCCCGCGCCTTCGGCGAGCGCGACGGCCGTTTCGAGCAGGTCGAACCAGTCCTCCACCCCATCGTCCACCGGCCCTGCGGGCGCGCCGCCGAGACAGACCGGGACGTAGTCGGCACAGCAATCATTGTTGGTGGCGCACTCGGCGTCGCAATAACACCCGGCGGGTGCTTGCCCACCGCAGGCGTCGGCGCATGAACCCGTGGGGCCGGCCGTCGCGAGGCTGCACGCCGCGTAACGGCTCTCCCACGTCAGGAGACCCTGAAAGTCGACGCCGTCGAACCCGGGCTCGGCGTCTTTCACGAAGACCCCGATGGCCTTCTGGAACGACTCCTCGCCTTCGCCCGGGTAGGTGGGCGCGTTGGGCCACCCCAGCGCGGACGAGACCATGGAGAGCAGGACCCGAGCGTCGTAGCGGTGAACGATGTCGCCGACGCTGTTGCCGTGCAGGACGGGATCTTCTTCTAGCAGTATCCAGGGATTGAAGAGCGCCGGCATCGTATAGGGGTGGTCTTGGCTCCCGCAGCCATCCTCCGGCGCTGGCTCGGCGAAGTAGGGGCCGGTCACGATCCCCTCGAGCAGCGAACGGAGTGAAAAGCCGGATGCGACGAAGCGCTGCGTGAGCTCACCCAGTAGATCGCGTTGGGCCTCGTTGCGCGGAAAATAGTGAACGAGCGTCAGAGGATAACCCATGACCTCTCGCCAGACCTGGTTCACGAAGCGGACGCTCACGAGGTACGCGAAGGCGGCCTCCGGGTCGACCTCGAGCGTCACCGGGTCGACGACCAGCTTCCCGTCCGCGCGGAGCTGCGTGAACCCCTCCGCGAGTGCGGCCTCGACGTTCCATATGCTCGACGTCGTGCCTTGGTCCGAGATGAAGAAGCCGGCGATCCCAGCGGGATCGGCCGGGATCTGCTCCGCTGGCGTGAACCGGCCACACGACGAATGGAGCCGCCAAGGCCGCTTTCCACCGGAGTCCCGCACGACGTCCAAGTGCCTGAAATTGGAATAGAACTCCATCTCCGGGCGGCCCGCGTTCTGGCCGTACAGGGCCTTCTCGAAGAGTCCGGGCAGAGGCCAGTGCCGATCCTTGGCCGGATCGGGCGCGTCCGTCGTGGAGAACTGGCTGTTGTGGCAACCGGCGCAGACGGCGTTGCGATGCAGGTACGTCGCCTCGAAGATCTCCCCGAAGTCCTGTCGGCGCGTGATGTCCATCTGAAGCGCGTCGACGTTCGCCCCGGTGATGGGCCGCGCCATCATGGCGAACAAGTGGGCCCGGTAGATGGGGCTCATGTCGTCGAGCTTCAAGCTCGAACGCACGAGGTCGGTCATGTTGAAAGGCGACGAATAAGTGGCCGACGCGTCATTGTCGCGCACGAAGGCCGAGACCTGTCCCGTGTCGCCATCGAGGATCGCCTCGCCGTAGCACTCGCTGTGGACTTTGTCGCCGACCCGGTTCACCCGCAGCTCGTCGAGGATAAAGGCCTCCCAGCGTCCTTCGAACTCCGGTAAGTCCATGAGGCCCCGAGCCACGAGCGCCCGCGACGTCGCCGCCGCCATGTCGGCGATGACCCGGGTTTCACGAAGTCCCGCCGCGCGTCGCCCGAGGAGCGCGGGTAGCACCATCTGCGCCCAGGCCTCGTGGCCGGCATCGCAGGTGACGTAATCGGGCTCCGGAAGCGGGACGTCGACGTCGGCCGACGTGTCCGCGGCGTCAGGCCCCTCTGCGGTGTCGTCCACGTCCTCAACTGCGTCCATGTCCACGACGTCGCCGGCCACGTCGGCCGGAGTTGGCGCGTCTTCCGCACCGACGTCGGTTGGGCTCGCGGTCTCCGCGACGTCCGACCCCACATCCGCGGGTGTCCCGTTGCCGCCAGCCGGCTCCGTGCACGCGGCGGCCAAGGCCACCATCAGGCGGGACGTCCGCAGGCGGATCACGATGTCACCCCGAGGACGAGCTCGTTCAGAAGCTGTCCCGCCCCGGCTTCGGTCGTCGCCCCGAGGACGTCGCTGACGGCGTAACACTCGGGCGCGAATGGGAAGACGCCGAGCGCCTGCAGGATGGCCGCGCGGGGTGTCGCTGGCGAGAGCGCGTTGCCCGCGTACCCGGCCTCGTCGATAGAGCCCACGATGCCTTGCTGCTCAGGGCCGACTGGTCCGCCAAACATTGCCGTGACGTAGGCGTATGGATGATGGTTGCGTCCAGTGACATTCTGCGACCACGGCGTTCGCCCGAACTCGGTGTTGATGACGATGAGCGTCTCATCGAGGTTGAGCTTGCCTGGGTCCGCTTCGCCCGGCGCATTGATGATCGAGACCAGCCCCTTGAAGAGGTTCGTGAGGTTGCGGCCGCTGTCGCGAACGTGGCGGTCGTGCGTGTCGTAGCCGCCTCCGCCCGACGCCGAGATGAGCCCCCCGTCGACGACGTTGACGTAGCGGGCCTGGCTCCCCGGGCGCGTCAGGAGGTGCGCCGCGAGCTTCAAGCTCATATGCGGGTGGTTCACGTCGGCGTTCTCGCCACAGGACGACCCGGGTGCTCCAGTGAAGAACTCGGTCCCAAGGATCCCAGTCAGCACCTCGGTCTTCTGCAGCGTCTCGAGCGAGAAGGCATAGTCCGAGAGGGGCTGTGATCTCACGGCGCCGCTGCTACCCGGCCACGTGAGCCGCTTTCGGTAGGCGTCTTCATAATGCTTCAGCAGCGCGTCGTGCGATGCCCGGTTCGCTCCGACGGTGCCGCGACCCAGCGCGTCGATGAACGCCGTATTCGACTCGACCTTGATCGCCAGCGGCCGTGCAGCGCCCGGGTGTTGCCCGATGGCGCTCGCGGCTCGGAGGTTGTCGGTGGGAAAGTCGCCGGGGGAATAGAGGACGTAGGCGTATGGCTCCCCGGTGTAGACCGGCGCTCGCGACTGGAAGTAACGTTGAATCGCGGCGCCCACCCCAGCGAGCTTTGGCTGACCGAGACGGAACCCGCTCATCGCATAGGGGATCGCCGCCTCGTGGGGTTCCAGCGTGTGCGTGATCACGTGAAGGCGTAAGCGCTCGACGATGTCGGCACGAGCCCGAAGTGGCTCCACGAACGGGCCGAGCCGTACCAGCTTGCCGTTCTCGTCGAGCCGAAAGTCCTGTAGCAGAGGCGGGGGGGCGTCGCCGTAACACGAGGCGAAGGTGTTCTCGACCGAGTCGGGGCCGTCCTGGAACGTCCACCATTGCTGGCCGGCAAACTGCGGGTTGTCTAAGGTCCCGTATTCCGGAACGACGTAGAAGGTCTCCCAGGGGCAGAGACCGCCGTAGAGAAAGATGTCGAGGACGTTCTTGGCCCTCTTGTCCGCCGGTAAAGCGCCCTCGAGCGCATAGTCCGGATAGTCACCCCAAGGTGCGGCCAGAGCATGACGGGGAGAGCCGAGCCAGAGGGACGCCGGTAGCCCCGCTCCAATGGACTTGAGGAAGTCGCGCCGCCGCATCACCTTTCCTGACCATCTTGAGGCCGCGGAGACGGCCTGGGACTGACATGGTGGCTGCCGCTCGGGCGGAGTGCAAGGGCCGTCGTCGACGAACCCCCGCCCTGACTTCCGCCCTGACTCCCGACCAAACTGGGCAGGATACGCCTTGACACCATCACAGCCTTTGGTATGGAACCGCGCCCGTCCGCTCGGCCGTATCGCTCGGAAGGAACGGCGCCGTGCCGACGAGCAGCGTCCCAGTCGCTAGGTTCAGGATGAGAACGAGCTCACCCGGCCACGCAACAGTCATTCAGGTAGGAGGAAGGTCATGCGGTTGATGAAGTCGGTTCGCCACGCTGGATTCGGTGCCATGGCGGCCCTGATCGTCTCCGGTTGCGGCCTTGTGCCGGTCAAGCTCCCGGTCTCGGCACCCACGAAGGACTTCGCGTCCGACGCCGCCAAGGCCATGACGGACCTGAAGGCCGAGTACACCCTGGCCAAGGGCCTCGCCGCGCTGGTCCAGACCAAGGTCGACGAGTTCCTCTACATCGAGGATGGTCTGAAGCTCGGGAAGGTGCAGTGGAAGCAGTTCCGAGACGAGCTCGAGTCCTGCTGGAACGCGCCGGTCGAGACCGCCGAAGGTATTCAAGCCCGCGTGATCAAGGCCGAAGACGCCGCCGCCGCCTTCCAGGGTAACGCGGCGCTCCACGAGGTCCAAGCGGTGAAGGACGCCGGCTGGAACGCCGTCAACAAGGTGAAGGCCTGCCCAGGCGCCCTCAAGGAGGACGTGACCGGCCTGCCGAAGAAGGCCACTGACGAGGCCAAAGCGTGGGCGCGTACCAAGCTGGAGATCCTGAACGAGCTCCGCGTGCTCGCGAAGGAGGAGGCCCCGGCCCGCGCCAAGTCGATCGGCCCGAAGGCCCTCGACGCGGCCAAGTCGGTCGGTACTCAGCTCGCCGGCGCCACGGCTCACCTCGCGACCATCGAGAAGCTCGGCGACCAGAAGGCCAACGACTTCATGAAGGACCAGATCGCGAAGCTCAACGCGATGAAGTCCGAGGCCGAGCAGCTTTCGTCGCAGGTCCAAACTGACTCGGTGACCATCGGCACCCAGTCGGCCGACGCCGGCAAGCGCATCGCCGAGGGCTTCGTCGCCATCGGCAAGCGCAAGTAATTCTCCACCGGGCCGTGCGACTCCCACTCGGGTGAGTCGCACAGGCCTGAGTTCGCCTCCTTATCCAACGACATTGGCGTGGGCGACGTCGCCCATGACGGCCGAGCCCCAAACGCCGCTGCGGTCGCGTGATCGAGATGGCTCGTTCAGCGCGGACGCGATTCCGAGGACTGCGGCCGGCAGGACCGGCGCCGGCACTGTTTAGCGGGGGGCGCACAGCCCGCGCCTCGAGGAGCCGAGGCACGGACCGTAAGCGAGATCAGTGATGCTCGACGACGTTGGCGTCGGGGGCGAGCCAGTTGAAGGTCGCTTGATGCGCCCACGGGATGGACGACGCCGTAATCGACGTGTCCTGGAGGGCGACCGCCGTCGTGTGGGCGATGCGGGCGACATTCATGCCATCGGATCGCGCAAGAACGTAGGCGGCATCGAGGATTCGGCGCGCCGATCGCTCGCGGCGCTCCGCGTCCCAGAGCTCATCGACCACGTCGTTCAGGGCGACCTTCACGCGTTCGGGGCGACCTTCGTCGTCCTCGCCGGCCGCGTCGCCGAGCCGAGCCTGGTACGCCTTCACGTCCATGGTCTCTTCGAACATGCAGTCGACGACGCCCATGTGGTAACCGCCGCCGTGGTGCGCGTGCCCGAGCAGGCCGACGCCGCGTTCGAGCAACGACGGGTCCGGCTCCCCGAGGAGCGCGAGCGCCGCGTGAACGGGCTCGGACTTCGGCGGAGGTCCGAAGAGCATCTCGAAGCGATTAGCCTCGAGCGGCACCGGGAGCCCCTTGCTGTGTGCTGCCGCCAGGGCGCCGTGAATGAGCCATCGCACGTGTTCGAGGGAGGCCTCTGCGAAGACCATCGGGAAGCCATCGGCGTGGGCGCTCGATTGAAGCTGCTCAAGCACCTTCTTGAAACGCGAACGGGTCGCGTCGACCTGGGCGATCTGCGCGATCTCGCCGGAGTCGGTTCCGATGAAGACGCAGGCGTCGACCTGTCCCCGGATGATGTCGCTCATGAGGATGAATCGCATGCCGTTCGGGAGCGGCAAGCCGAGGTAACAGGGGAGCTGCTCGACGGTGTAGCGGATCCCGCCCACGCGGCCTTCCGGAATTTCGCAGTCGATCCCCTTGGCCTTGAGCGTGTGAAGGGCGCGACCCACTTCCTTTCTGGGAGCCTTCGCCAGCGGGGCCGCCTGGAGCAGGGCCAGACGGGCGCCGTCCTGTCGGGTCGTGAGCAGCTTCACCAGCGCCAGCAGCGCGTCGTCGCTGACCTTCGCAAGCGCGGCGGCCTCTCCGCTGCCGCTGGCGCCGTCGGCGAACTCGCGAAGCTGGCTCGCGACAGAGGCGAGAGCGGCGGGGGTGGTGTCGGGATCGGTGAGATAACGAAGATCGAAGTCAGGCATGGCGCGCGCGTGTACCGCCAGGGCCAGCCCGAGTCAACAGGCAGCTTCAGCAATGGCGGGGGAGGGGGCTTGTCCAAGCCGCCGTTTGCCCTCAGGCCCTCGCACGTGCGCCGGGGCCCCCAAGCGACCTGGGGCCACCAGCCCCCGCACAATGAGACGGGATGCGCCAAAGTGACACAGTGGGGTCTGGGGTTCTCTGGCGCGCGACGATGCATCAGTGACTTGAAATTACTACGGAATATCGGAGTCCCCCGCATGGAGTCAGTCGTCAATTCCGAGCGAATGTTCGGTGGTACAGCCCGTGCTCCTTCGACTGGCACGGGCGATGGACGGCCCGCACTCGACGACGCGGCGGCGCACCTGCTGCTCCTG
>JADMJS010000215.1:1689-9845 GCA_018780435.1 Myxococcales bacterium | reverse complement strand
ATGCCTTCGACGATGACCACCGGGGCCGGATCGATGTGCTGCGTCTCGACCTTCCTCCGGTGGGTCACGAAGTCGTAGATCGGCGCTTCGACGGGCTGATTGGCGATGAGCGCGTCGAGGTGCTCGACGAGCAGGTCGTTATCGAGGCTGTCCGGATGGTCGTAGTTGAGCCGCGCGCGCTGGTCGGGCGTCAGCTCGGGGCGGTCTCGGTAGTAGGAGTCGTGTTGAAGGTAAGCTGCCGTCTGATCGGGCAGCTCCGCCATGACGGCCCTCGAGATCGTGGTCTTTCCGGCGCCCGTTCCGCCGCCAATTCCGATGACGAGCGGCTTCCGACGCGGTGTCACGCCGTCCGGAGCGTCGCGGCCATCGCTACTGTCGCTTTCGTGGCTCATGTGCCTCTCCGCCTGTCCCACATCGCCCTGCTCGACTACCCAGCTCTCTCAGCGAGCGAGCGGCGCGTGCCTAACACGCCGTGCCCGCCAGCGATAGTGGGAAACAGGACCCGATTCGTTGCCCGCCGGTGGGGGCTCTGTTATGGTCCGCCCACGGCGAGCGGGGCTGTGGAAAACGGACCTGAAAGCCACGTCGGGGCAAGGCCGGGCGTCGCCCGCTTCGCCGCGACTGGGCAGTGGCGGTGACGATACCGCCGCTCCCCAAGGGAACCATGACCACCACCGATTACGCGCTTCTGGAGAAAGTCCCCATGGCGAACCCCTCTCACGAGGTCAACGCACTGCTCGGCCGCGGTAGCGAATTCGAAGGCAAGCTCACGTTCGAAGGGACCGTCCGCATCGACGGCAAGTTCACCGGGGAGATCTTCTCGAACGACACGCTGATCATCGGCGAAGGCGCTCGGGTCAAGGCCGAGATCGACGTCGCCAACGTCATCATCTACGGCGACCTCATCGGCAACGTCCGTTCGAAGACGTCGGTCGAGCTCCACGCCCCCGCACGCCTCAAGGGCAACATCACGGCGCCTGCGCTCGTGGTCGACCAGGGCGTCGTCTTCGACGGTAGCTGCAACATGACCACCAGCGATCGGGCTCGAAAAGAGCTCGAAGCCATGGGTGGTGGGGGCCTCCCCGCCGCACCGGCGCCGGCCGCGGGCATGGTACCGCCGATGGCACCGAAGCCGCGTCCCGAACCCAGCATCATGTGAGGCCGATGGGGTGAAGCTCGGAGGGCGGTGCAGCGACCGGAGCACAGGGAGTTGCAGCCAGACTGCCGCCGGCCGTCGAACCACGCGTAGCTCCTCGCGATCTCGCCCTATTTCTCCTCAATTCTCACGCTCCGCTTGGGGTGACGCGCCCGATGCGATTCATCGCGTCGGCGGCATGGCACCGAGGTCCCGGTGAGCATTAGCTTCGTCCTGGTCCTGGTCCTGATCCTCGGGTTCCTCGTGAGCCGAATCGTAGAGAACCTGGGGCTCGCGCGACCGGGCCGCTCTGGCGTTGAGTATCTGGCGCTCGGCGTCCTTCTCGGACCGCGCGTCTCGAACTTCATCACCGAGACCACGGTCGCCACGCTGACCCCTTTCCTATCGGTCGTGCTGGGCGTGGTCGGGTTCCGTATGGGGCTCGTCCTGCGGATGCCGGGTCTGCCGGGCCTCTCGCCCGAAAACGGCCAGAGCCCAAGACGTTACGCCATCCCCGGCATCGTTGCCGGGCTCTTCGTCGGGGCCGCCGTCACGGGCCTGACCCTGATCGCGGTCGACCTCCTCGCCCTCGACATCGACCGGCCACAATGGTTCGCCATCGAGCTCGGCGCCATCGCGATGACGGCGAATGAGACAAGCGTCCGCGCCATTGCCAGCCGCCTCGGCGCTCGGGGACCCGTCAGCTCACTCATCGCGTCGATGGCGACCTCGACCAACGTCATGGCGCTGCTCGCGTTCGGCGCTGCGCTTTCGGTGGCGCGGGCCTCGTCGGGCGCCGGTCCGAGCGGCGTGGAGTGGTTCCTCGTGAGCGTCGGCATTGGGCTCGGACAGGGGCTCCTCTATCACCTCTTCGTCTCCAAGAACGAGGGCGAAGGCAGCCAGTTTCTCGCCGTGGTCGGCGTGCTCGTGTTCGGCTCGGGCGTGGCCTACGCGCTCGAGCTCTCGCCGCTCTTCGTCACCATCCTCGGCGGCCTCGTCGTCGGCGCGGTCCTCGACCCGGCGGATCAGCTCGGTCGCGTCATCGAGCGCCTCGAAATGCCGCTTGAGATCGTGCTCCTGTTCTCGGCCGGTGTTCTCCTTGAGCCTCTCGAAGGGCTCGGCTGGGCGCTCGTCTTGGCCTTCCCGATCGCGAGGCTCGCCGCGTTCGGCCTCGGCGGCGCCATCGGCGTTCGAGTCGTACGTAAGCTCCCGAAAATACGAGGTTCTGGAAACGCGCTCATGGGTCTCGGCATCCTAACGGTCGCCATGGCCGTGAACTTCGCGCTCGTGAACCGCGAGGCCGCGTCGCTCGTGACGAACGCGGTCATCTTCGGACTGCTCCTCACGGACGTCCTGGCGGTCCCAGCATTGCGTCAAGTCCTCGCCGATGCCGGCGAGCTCCACACCTGGCATGCACCCGGGGACACGATCCCGCCTAGTGACACGATCCCACCCGGCGACACGCCCCCCCAAACGAGCCCGTCGAGGCGCGAGTGATACGCCGCCTCATCGTCCTCATCGCCGCCATTCTCCTGATGCTGGCACTCGACAGCCTCGGCGTCACCGCGCACACGGACGGCCCCTCGCCTATCGTGGTCGCCGCGATTGGTTTCGTCGTCCTGGCGTCGTTCACGATCGGTCTCGGCGCCAAGGCACTCTCGATGCCGTCCGTAACGGGCTACATCGCGACCGGGCTCGTACTCGGTCCCGGGATCACGGGCTTCTTCAGCGCCGACGTCGTGAAGGACATGACCTTCTTCAATTCGACGGCGCTGTCCCTCATCGCCATTTCGGCGGGGCTTGAGCTCGACGCGACGTCCGTGCGCCGCGTCGCGCGAACCATCATGATGACGGTGGCGCTCAAGGTGCCGCTGGTCCTGCTCTTCGTGGGCGGCACCCTGGCCGTCGCGTGGCTGGCGTTCACCATCCCCGGCATCGTGACGAGCAGCCACGCCATCATCTTCGCGCTCGTGTTCTGGATGTTGAGCCTGGCGACCTCGTCGGCAGTCCCCATCGCGGTCATCGCCGAGATGCGCTCGAAGGGGCGCTACACCGACCTTGCGATGATGATGCCTGTCGTCAAGGACGTGGTGGTCGTCATGGGGCTCGCCATCCTCATCCCCATCGCGCAGTCCGTCACGACGGGGGGCGCCCTCGATCTCGACCTCCTGAAGAAGCTGTTCATCGAGTTCGCCGTCTCGATTGCGTCGGGCGGTCTGCTGGGCCTCCTGCTCATCCTCTACGTACGCTACGTTGGGCGCGAGCTCCTCGTGATGACGGTGGTGATGCTGCTCTCGGTGAGCGAGCTCACGCGCATCTTCCACCTCGAGCTCATCATGCTCTTCATCACGGCCGGCGCGGTGGTGCGGAACTTCTCCCCGTACGAACACGAGCTCTTCGTCCCCATACGAAAGATCGCGCTTCCGGTCTTCGTGGTCTTCTTCACCACCGCCGGCGCCAACGTGGACATACCGGCGACGTACGATGTCCTTCCGCTCGCTATTGCTCTCGGCGCTGCGCGTGCCCTCGCGTACTACTTCGCGAACCGCACGGGGGCGCGCTTGGGCGGTGAGAGCCTCGCCGTCCAGCGTTGGGGCTCCCTTGGCTACCTCCCACAATCCGCCGTCAACATCGGGCTCACTCTCCTCGCCGCTCGCGGAATCCCGGCTCTCAAAGACCCGATCTTGAGCCTCGGCTTCGCTACGATCGCCTTGCACCTCATCGTCGGTCCCGTACTCCTCGGGATCTCTCTGCGGAAATCAGGAGAGGTTCCCGGCACGGAGAAGTCGCCGAGTGGGATCCTTCCCACCGGTGCGGCAGGCCCAGCCCCGAAGGAGTCGAGGGAGCCGAGCGAGCCCGGAGCGACGACACTCTCTGACCCCGACGTCCGGGCGCTCTCGACGCGACTTCAGGCCGATCTCGCGACCTTCGCGGACGGCGAAGCGATCGCGATGGCGCGAGAAGCAGACGCGGTCCGAACCCTTGCAGAGAGCCCTGACGACCCCGCGGCGTGGGCTACCGTGCGGGTGCTGCTCCTCGACGACGCACCTACGCGTATCCACAACGTTCTGGAGGCGGCGATACGGGACGTGCAGCGGACTCCGAGCGATGTGACGCGCGAGTTCGAGCCGGCACTTTGGGAGGTACGCCGCACGGACGGGCTGGCGACGCGGCTCCGGCGCCGCTTTTCGCGTATGGCGAGCCGACTGAGGCGCCCGCCCCCGCGTCGCGTCCCACTGAGGGCGGCCGCCCGTTGCACGCTCGAGCCTCGCCTCGTGAAGTTGGCGCTTCGCCTCCAAGCCGAACGGATGAGGTACCGCGCCCGCCTGCTCTCGACCCTGGGTCGTTTCCTGACGGAGAACCGGTCCGAGGAGAGCGCGCCCGCGCCCCGGTACCACGACGTAGGCGAGGTGCTCGACGAGGTCACGAGCGCAGGGACCCGGGCGCTTCGGGCCATCGCGGACAGTGGATTTCGAGTCGCCATCGAGAGCCTGGATCTCGTTGTCGCCGAGCTGGACGGCCCCGGGCGCCGCTCGAACGCGACGCGTTACTCCCGCGTCGAGCGCGAAGTAGCCGACGGCCGGGCTCGGCTCTCTGCCTTCGCTACGCACTGGACTCGCGCCGTGGAGGCGGCCATCGACGCGGTGGCAGGGAGCGTACAGCTCGTCACGATGGGCGAGCGCCTCCGTGCGGCGACCGAGAGCGCCGTCATCGCCCCGCTCGGGCTCCTGGAAGCCGAAGTTATCGGGATCCTCGACGGCGCGTCGGAGATCCTCGCTGAACTCGAGCTGGGCGCGCGAGCCGGCCCAATCGACGAATCGCTCGCCGATCGAATGTCTCACACGGCGGCGAGCGCCTTCGGGATGGAGGTTCAGCACGCGCTTCGGCGCGGCCGCACGCGTTTCCGCAAGGCCGTGCAGCCGGGGAACCTCCGGACCAGCCTGAACGGGGTGGTCGCGATGGCGCCCGAGCGACTGCGCCTCCACTCGTCACCGGTGGCGCTCGACGTGACGGACCACCCCGAGACGATCGTCTTCGGGACGCTCGAGCTACGCGCGCGACTCGAAGCGGTTGCGGTGGAAGAGGTTGGCAGAGCCTTCTTCGACGCGCTTCAGCCGCCTATCCGGCTCATGGCGTCGATCCCGGTCCGACTGAAGCAGGCGCTCCAGATCGCGCAATACACCCTCGATCTCGCCCGTCAGGGACGCTTCGAGGACGAGGCCGTCCGCGCCGAAGCGGTGCTTCGCGCCATCGATCGCGCCACCGCCGAGATGCGGGACATCCGCGCCGACGCGACCGATGTCTTCGAGACGTCTCGGGCATCCATCCTCGCGACGTGTGCCGGCGCTCTAGCGCCCCTCTGGTCCGAGCTTCGTGCCGAGCCGGTGAAACGCGCTCGACTCTCAAAGCTCACGGGTGGTCTTCACGGCTTGGTCACGCGCAGCCGTACTGGCGCCGTGGCCGCGCTCGAACGCGTGTCCTCGCAGCTCCGCCGAGAAACTCGGGACCTCCTCGCCAGCCCCCGCGTGCTCGACCGGCGCCTGCGCTCTCCCGGCGTCGAGTTCGACGCGAGCGCCATTCGGAGCTATCTCGATGCTCGACTCCCGAGCCCCGAGAGCCTCTCTCTCCCGGCGGTGTTCGCGCGGGCGTTCGGCCTCGAGCCGCTGACGGATCGCCGTGAAGTCGTGGCCTATCGCGACGAGCTCCAGCTCATCGCCAGCGAATTGACGTCACCCGATTGGCGGCACCATCAGTCGATCCTGCTCGTCGGCGCGCGCGGCTCGGGTCGCACCACGCTCATCAATATGGTTCAACTAAGGCTCACCACCCCTCGAGTCTTGAGGCTCGATGAACCCGTGGGGGTCCAGTCTCGTGGCGTGGTGGCGGCCCTGGCGCTCGAGCTCGGCTGCCCAGAGGATCCACGCACCGTCGCCTCGTCGCTCCAGTCCACCCGAACCGTGGTCCTCATCGACAACGTGGAGTCGTGGCTGCCGACAGGGCCTACCCTCGTGCCGTCGCTCAGCACACTCCTGACTGTATTCGCCGCCTCCGGGCCCGACGTGCGTTGGCTGGTCTCGATCTCGTCGGCGGCGCTCGGAACCCTGCGTGGTCTCCTCCCGCTCTCTCGCTCCTTTCAGCGCACGCTGGAGCTCGTCCCACTCGACGCCGACGAGCTCCAGAAGCTCATTTCGTCGCGTGAACGCCTCACCGGTCACCGCTTCGACTACTCGTCCGTCGAAGCGGTCCTCGGCTGGTTGCCTTTCGTCCACATCGGGAGCGAGCGGTACTTCCGCGCCTTGTCGCGGCTGAGTGGCGGCAACATCCGAGCCGCTCTCTCTCTTCATCTTCGTGCTCTATCTCCCCGCGACGAAAGGACCTTTGCTGTCGGAGAGCCTCCCGCAGTGACATTGCCCTTCCTCGGACAGCTCGACCCCGAAGCCCGCGCCACTCTCGGCGTTCTGGTCCGCTACGGACCGGGAGACGCCGACAATGTCGCCGCCAACCTCGGAGTCGGCCTCGACCGAATGCTCGGCGTGTTTCACGAGCTCGGCCTCCTCGGCCTGCTCGAGCCGTTGCCCGGCGGCGGGCCACGACGACGAATTCCACCCCGCTATGAGCCGTTCGTCGAGAGCGCTTTGGTGGAGGCCCGTGTGGTCGCTACCACGCGCGGCAGTGCGCCGACGAGTCCGAACAGCAGCACCAACGGGATAGGGGCGAGCTCATGAGTTGGCCCATAGGAGCGAGCGTCACGAACCTGACGGCTTCCACGTTCGTGCCCTCCGACCCACCCCCGAGCGGGGTCGCCGACACGCTCGCTTCAGAAGCGCGGGCTCTCATCGAGCTACTGTCTCTCTCAGCGTTCGGGACTCTGCTCCTGTGGCTCATCGTGGGTATCGCAGCCATCGCGTTCACCGAACGCCTCATTCAGCGCGCTCGTGCTATCGGCCTCGATCCCGATGGACAGGCGGGGGGCGTGAGGCTCCTGGTCCGAGGGACGATCGTCGTTTTCCTGGCGGTCGCGGCCCTCCGCGAGCTGATCGAGGTGGCTCCAGTGATCACTGCGGTCGCCGCCGGGGTCACCGGAGCCGTGGGTGCCCTGTCGCTCCTGCGGCGCCTGCCTGGCCTCGTCTCGGGATATGGGCTCGCGCTGACCGGCAAACTTCGAGAAGGCGACGACGTCTCTGTCGAAGGCGGACTCTCTGGGCGGGTCGAGCGCCTGGGGCCCTTCGAGACCCACTTACGTCGCACGGACGGCGCGCTCGTGACCGTTGCCACCCATCGCCTCGCAGCGAAGGCGGTCGCGATTCTGACGCGTGGGGCCCCTCGCGAGCTCACGCTCCGGCTGGTTTGGCGGCCAGACGAAGGGCAGAACGCCATCGAGAGGCTGCGCGAACGCGCATGGCTGTGCCCCTATCGTGCGGCAGAGACCGAGGTCGTCGTGAGCGCGGACGTCAGCTCCGTGACGGTGTCATTGAAAGTGTGGGCCGGCGCTGAACGTCTGGCCGAGGCCTACCTCGCAAGACGCGAGTCCTGATCCGTCTCGCGCGTCAGGTCCGCACGCGGATGCGGAGTAGAAGCCCATCGAGCTCGCGTAGCTGTGCTTCGACGGACGTGACATCGCCATTGATCTCGATGGCCCCTTCGAGTGTGCCAGCGACGCTAGTGAGGATTGGGAAGCCGAAGCCACCCGCGGCACCCTTGAGCTGGTGAGCCAAGCGCTTGAGGTCGACCGCGTTGCGCGACTCGTATGCCTCCCACAGCGCCGCCCGTCGTGTCGGGATGCGTGCGACGAAGCCCTCCACTAGTTCGACCATGTCCGGGTCATTGGCGAATTCGGAGACTATCAGACCTTCTTCGCGCATCGTGCAGCTCCTCTGCCCCTACGGGGAGGCGACTTCAGAGGAAACTTCTCATTGCGCCGACGACGATGTCAACGGCATCGCAGACATTGATCACGTCGACTGCCACGTCGACTGCCACGTCGACTGCCACGTCGACTGCCACGTCGACTGCCACGTCG
>JADMJS010000215.1:0-1589 GCA_018780435.1 Myxococcales bacterium | reverse complement strand
ACTGCCGACCCGCTGACAGGGAAGAGCAGGGAGGCATCCAAGATGTCAGGGTTTTGGCGCCCAGCCAGCGGCGTGACACCGGGGGGGCGAAAATCATCGGGCTCCAAGGCCTCCAAGACGGCGCGATGCTTCCAGAATCGCGTGAGGACGAGGTCGTCACGTCGTTCTCGGGATAATCGGTACGTGGCATAGGCTTTGCTCTGAGCCGAAACATGAGCTTCACTCACACCACACTTTCTGACCACGTTCCCGAGACCCACCTCGCTCACGTCGTCGATGGCGCGCACGGGGACCCCATCGAGGGGCCTGTGCCCGATCTCGGTGGCAAGGAAGCCAAGGCAGTGATTCGGTCACTCCGGCGGGAAGTCGCCGAGCTCCGGCAACAGGTGCAGATGATGAACTCATTCAAGAGCATGGCGTACCGAGACTTCCTCACGGGTGTTCACAACCGCCGGTCGTTCGAAGAACGACTCCGTGAGGAGTGCGCCCGAGCGTCTCGCAAGGCCGACTACACCTTCGCACTGGTCCTCGCGGACGTCGACGACCTGAAGCTCGTCAACGACACCCTCGGACACGCCGCCGGTGACGACGTCCTCACGTCCGTCGCGCGCTTTCTCGTGGAGAGCGTCCGCGAGGTTGACCACGTCTTCCGCCTTGGCGGCGACGAGTTTGCCATTCTGCTGCCGGACACGACGGAAGCCGGGGCACGCATCGTGGTGAACCGAATCCGCGCCAGCTTCGAGGCCAAACAGGCCTCGCTGCCTTACCCGAATGGACTCAGCCTTGGAATGGCGGCGCACCCGCCCTCACCGACGGCGCCGGACGCGATCTTCTCCAGAGCTGATACGGAGATGTACATCGACAAGCGAGAGCGCAAGAACGCGCGCCGAAGCGCTCAGGTGATGCCGGCCGGCTGAAGCGGGCTGGTGGCCCTCCGAACGTCGGTCAAACGAGCTCGGCGCGGCCGCTGATGATCTTCCCGACGAGTCCGTAGGCGCGTGCCTCTTCGGTGTCGAGGGTCAGCTTCCGGCGTGTATCGCGCTCGATTCGATCGATGCTCTGCCCGCAGGCGTTCGAGAGCACGTTCAGGACCCGGTGACGTACCTTGGCGAGCTCGGCGGCAGCCAGCTCGATGTCCGACGCCACACCAAAGGAGCCGCTGAAGGGCTGGTGGAGCAGGAACGCCGTGCTCGGTGTGGCGAAGCGGCGCTCCTTCGGGGCGGCGCAGTAGACGAGCGCCGCCACGCCGCCCGCCACGCCCGTTGCAATGCAGCGCACGGGGGGCCTGACGTACCGGATGAGGTCGTATGCAGCGAACGCCGTCGACTCATGGCCTCCATACGAATTGATGATGAGATTCACCGGCGCGTCGGGGTCCATCGCCTCAAGGATGATGAGCCCTTCGGCGAGGCGCCTGACGGCTTCGCCATCGACCGTAGCGCCGAGCATCAGCGTCCGGGTCTTCTCCAGCAACTTGAACCCACGAACGCCACCGTCGCCCTCTTTGGGCGTTTCGGGTCGGGGAGCATCATCGCCGTCGTCGGTCTCGGGCTCGTCGTCTTCAAGTCGCATGCGTTGTCCTGTGCTGG
>JADMJS010000654.1 GCA_018780435.1 Myxococcales bacterium | reverse complement strand
GGCTCATCTGGCGCAACGCCATCAAGCTCCTGAAGCTCATCAACGACCTGCTCGACCTCGCCCGCCTCGAAGAGCAGTTCTTGAAGCTGCGTCGCAATGAAGCCGACCTCGGCAAGCTCCTGAAGGACCTGCTCGAACACACGGCGCCACTCGCCGCGCGCAAGAACATCGACGTCAGCTTCGAGGAGCGGTCGCGCGCGGTTGGTTTCCACATCGACTCCGAGAAGATCGAGCGCGTGTTCGTCAACCTGGTCGCGAACGCGCTCAAGTTTACGGACCCGCAGGGCGCCGTCCGCGTGACGCTCGACAGCGACGGGGAGACGGCCAGAATCCGGGTGTCGGACACCGGCGTCGGGATTCCGCAGGAGAAGCTCGGCCAGATCTTCGAGCGCTTCAGTCAGGCCGACGCGTCCGTGACTCGACGTTACGGCGGCACCGGCATCGGCCTCGCGTTCGCGCGCGAGATCACGCGCCTTCATGGTGGCGACATCTCGGTCGACAGCGAAGTGGGTGTCGGTAGCACCTTCACCGTGGTCCTCCCACGAGGTGCGCCCGAGATCGCCTCCTTGATTCTCGACGACGATGCGCCGGTGGAATCGAAGGGTCCCGGTCCGGTCGAGTGGGCTCAGGCCCTCCTCGAGCGCTCCGACTACCGATTCCTCGACGTCGACGAAGTCACCGAGCGCCGCGTCGTCGAGCGCGGCGACGACGCCGGGAAGGCCACGAAGGTGTTGGTCGTCGAGGACACGGTCGAACTCCTGCGTTTCCTCCACCTCCAGCTCCAGGACCAGCACGCCGTCTACCTCGCGCGCAATGGGCGCATCGGGCTCGAGCTCGCCATCCGCGAGAAGCCGGACGTCATCGTGTCGGACTATATGATGGACGAGATGGACGGCCTCACGATGATCGCCGAGCTCCGGAAGCGGCCGGAGACGGCGGGCATCCCCATCATCCTCCTCACGGCCGAACGAAGCCTCGACACCCGCACGGCGGCGCTCGGCGTCGGCGCTGACACCTACCTCGAGAAGCCGTTCAGTCCGAAGGTCCTGCGGGCCTCGGTGGACGCGCTCCTCGCACGACGCGGTCGCGAGGTGAAGTCCGCGATGCGAGCGCAGGTCCGTAGCCTCGAGACCGTGAGTGCCGGGCTCGCCCACGAGATCCGTAACCCCTTGACCTACATCAAGAACGCGGTCTTCGTCATCACCGAGTCGGTGCAGAACATCCAGAAAGTGATCGCAGACGAGGCCATGACGACGGAGCAGCGCACGAAGCTCATCGGGAAGGCCATCGACCGAATGGAGCGCATGCGCGCCACGGCCGATCGGGGCGTTCAGCGCGTAGAAGAGGTCCTCGAAGTCCTGCGTCGTTATGCGCGGGAGGGATACCCGACCACCGTGACGCCCATCGAGTTCGATGCCATGGTTCGTGACGTCGTCGAGATGGTCAGGCCCAAGGGCGAACGCACGGTGACCGTGACAGCCCAGCTCGAGTCCGCCGGCCAGCTCGTCGAGTGTGTCCCGGACGAGATGCAGCAGGTCATCCGAAACCTCATTCAAAACGCCATCGACGCGTCACACGACGGTGGCGAGGTCTCGGTACGGACCAAACAGGATGGCGACAGGCTGCTCTTCGAGGTCGAAGACCACGGCCACGGCATTCCTCGCGAGCTCCGTAGCCGGATCTTCACGCCCTTCTTCAGCACCAAAGCGCCGGGCGACGGCATGGGCCTCGGCCTCGCCATCGTCGATCAGATCGTCAAAGACGCGGGCGGCACCATCGACCTCGAGTCCACCGTCGACGTGGGGACGCTCTTCCAAGTGCGGCTCCCGACCAGCGAGTGGCCGTCGTTGCCCTCGCCTCTCCCCGAAGCGCCACTCTCTCCGACCGTCTGAGGTACCTCGTGGGGGCGGTCAGGCCGTCGGCGCCATCAAGCCGAGGGGCTCGGCGAGCGTCTCAAGGCGTTCGAGCTCGACGCCGAAGGTCTTGCGGTCGTCGTCGCTGACGGCGTCGTGATCCATGAGCGCCATCAGCGCGAGGCGACTCTGGTCGACGCAGGTCCGGATGTCTTTGATGGGATCGACCCAGAAGCCCCCGACACCATTACTGAAGAGCGCGAGGAAGGTGCCCTTCCCCTGCCCATCGATGCGCGCCAGGCCCGTGGACGCGCGGAGGAGCAGGCCGAGATCGCGCTCGGGCTCCATCACTTGACCAAAGGGGAGCCCCCTCAGGGTGACGGGGGTCAGGTCGAGTAACGGCGCGAGGCGCATCGCGTTTCCGAGCGTCGTGCCTCCGAGGAAGCGGCGTCCGTCCCGGGTCGCGACGAGCGCGAGGTCCTTCTCGACCGGGCCCACCGAGTCCGGCGCCGTCGCCAGGAGCTGCACTCGCTCCCATGGGAGCTCGAGCGTCCACACGCCGCGCCGATAGGCGAGCGGGGGCCGTTCGCCGGCGATGGTGACGTCCGGCGCGCGGGGCGAGCTGTCCTCCCGCGTCCGTTCCACCTTTCGGACCCGGCCGAGACCCCACCGGTCGGAGAGCTCGGGGTCGATCGCCGCGATCCACGCAGGCTCGACGACGCTGACGGCGCGCATCCACGGCCGTCCGGTGACGACGATCTCGGTTGCCACCACGTAGGGTGGCTTCCGGGCGAAGAGCGCGCTCCCCGGATGGATGGAGGCGCTCGCCCCGGTCGCGGTCTCGTAGATGTTCCCGCCGCGCTCGGCGCGTGAGAGCTGCCGTGGAAACGCCGTGGCCACGCACTGCAGAATCCCGAGGTGATTCTCGCCCGGTTTCGCGCGCTTCCCGCGCACGGCCTTTCCGTCTTCCTTCTTGACGAGACCGAACGAGACCGCGATGTCGAAGAGCTGATCGCGGACCTTCAGCACCTCGGACAAGATCGTCTCGTCGAGGAAGTTTCGCTCGCAGAAGGCCGCCCCGTCGCGGGCGCGCTCGTAGGCCTCGGCCATGCGCAACATCGCGATGACGTCACCGAGGGGGTCGGCGAAGTTCTTGTGGGCTTCGCGAGCGGCCGCCTCTTCCCCGGGCGGTAGGATCTGCGGGTGCCGCGCCGACAAGATGGCGCCGACCAGCAGCGCTTCATCCATGGCGTCCGGGAACTTATCGGCGGCCTCCACCACCATACGAGCGATGCGCGGTGCGAGCGGGAAAGGCACCATGCGACGCCCGATCTCCGTCAGGTGGCGCTGACGATCGATGGCGCCGAGCGCCTCGAGCTCCCGGATGGCACCGATGAGCAGCCACTTGGGTGGGGGGGTCACGAGTGGAAAGCGTTCGACGTCACGCACGCCGAGGTCGATGAGCCGCAGCACGACTTCGATGAGATCCATGCGGAGGATCTCTTCGGTCGGAAAGAGGGGCCGATCGCGAAAGCGCCGCTCATCATAGAGGCGCACGCACACGCCAGGGGCCGTTCGACCCGCGCGGCCGAGGCGCTGTCGGGCCGAGGCCTGGCTGATCGGCTCCTCGCGGAGCGCGGAGAGGCCGGAGCGCGGATCGTAGCTCGGCACCTTGTGGAGCCCGAGGTCGATGACGTAGCGCACGCCGTCGATGGTGATGCTGGTCTCGGCGATGTTGGTGGCGAGGATGAGCTTGCGCCGGCCTGGGAAGGCGTCGAACACTCGCTCCTGCTCCTCGCGCGTCATGCGGCCGTAGAGCGGCAAGACTTCGAGGCCTTTGATGCTCTTCTTCTCGATGCCGACCATCGCGGCCTTGATCTCGTTCTCTCCCGAGAAGAAGGCCAGGATGTCGCCTTCAGTGGGCTTCCCCGCAGCAGGCTGGACCGGAGTCGGCGCGAGGTCCTGCACATCGCGGTCGGGGTCGTAGTCGTCCTGGCTGCGCGTCTCCCGCCAGGAACGCCCGGGCCCATTACCCCGCCCAGGGTCACCGAGAGGGAGGCCGAGGTGGATACGCTCGATGGTGTCGACGAACGCGTCGGTGCGGGCCTCGTCCTCGTCGCGCCGGTCGCGTTCACCGCGAAGGATCGGGCGCCAGAGCACCTCGACGGGGTAGTTCATGGCCTCGACTTCGATGCGAGGACAGTCGCCGAAGAAGCGGGTGAACGCGCGCGCGTTCAAGGTCGCCGACGAGATGACGACGCGCAGGTCGTCTCGGCGGTCGAGGAGCTCACGGAGCAGGCCGAGCGTGAAGTCGATGTTGAGCGTGCGCTCATGGGCTTCGTCGACCATGATGACGGCATACGAGCTCAGGTTGGGGTCGCTTCGGGCCTCTTGCAGGAGGATCCCGTCGGTCATGATGCGGATCCGCGTCTCCGGGACCGTCTGATCGTCGAAGCGGATGGCGTACCCGACCTCGCCGGGGATGAGGCCAACCTGTGCGCGCGAGGAGCCGTCGAGTGTCTTGGCGCGCTCCTTCGCGATGCGCCACGCGACGGAGACGGCCGCGATGCGGCGCGGCTGGGTCACTCCCACGCGCATGCCGACCGGTACGAGCGCGCTGTCGGCGAGCATCTGCGGGACCTGAGTGGTCTTGCCACAGCCGGTCGGGCCTTCGACGACGACGACGCGATGGGTGGTCAACGCCTCGATGAGCCGGCCCCGAATGCCGTGGACGGGGAGGACTTTGGCCGGAGTGGCGCTGCGAGCCTCGCCCGCGCTGGCGGGGGACGATTTGGAGATGGTCACTCTGACTCCGCGCGGCACCCGCGCCCTGGCCTTCGACCTAGCCCGTGCGTGTCGGGCCCGCCCCCCTTGGGACGAGCCGGACGAAGCGCACGCGGCCCCGGATGGTAAGGCCAAGACGGGTGTAGAGTCGACAGGCCGCCTCGTTTCCGGGCGCGACGACCAGCGAGAAACGCCGGGCCCCCTGCTCGGCCAGCTCGCCGGTCAGCGACTGTAGCGCCGTGGCGGCGTAGCCGTGGCCGCGCGCGCTCGGGACCGTGTAGATGGCTTCGAGCTGCGCCCCCTCCGGGCTACAGACACTCGCAGCGACGTGCGTGACCGGCTCGCCTCCCAGAAAGCCGAGAACGCACCAGCGACGCGCGATCCGGTCTCTGAGTCGCCGCGCGAGCCCGCCCGAGAGGGACCGGTCGACCTCGAGCCCGAGCTCCTCATGTTGATGGTCCGCGACGAGCCTCACGACGTGCTCCAGGTCGGCCGGGTGCGCCAGGCGCAGATGGAGAGGTGAGGATGCGGTGGCGTTCGCCTGAAGCGCGCCGTCGCGCTCCATGACCTGCTGTACGAGGTCGAACGCGACCGTGTGACTGACGTACGCAGCGGTCACCAGGGAGCCCACGTGGTCTTCAGCGCCGAGGAGCACGAGCGGACCGGTCGGCGCCAGCGCGGTCAGGCACGCGTCGGCGTCGGCCGGGTCGAGGCGCTGCGCAACCGCCACCGGAATGACGAGGCCCGCCGAGCTGCGGTAGGCGATGGCGTGAAGTGGGCCGACCTCGGGCGTCCCAACGATGGCGCCATCGGCGAGGAGCGCTTCGCCGCGTCCCGCGTCACGGTGAAGAAAGCCCGCTACCAGTGCCCGAAGGAGGGGAGCCTCGCCAAGAAGCGTCATGATTCCGGGCATTTCTGACGCCGGCAGGCTCCGCCATCGCAAGGAGGCGGTCACGAGGTGACAACCCGGGACCAAACGTCCACACTGCGCCGCCACCATCGCAAGGGGTCCTCCATGCATCCGAACGCTGCGCTCATCGAACGTTTCTATGCCGCCTTCGGCGCTCGCGACGCCGAGGCCATGGCCGCATGTTACCACCCGAACGCCACCTTCTCCGATCCGGCGTTCGGCAAGCTCGCGGGCGACCGACCGGCGATGATGTGGCGCATGCTCACCTCGCGTGCGTCGGACCTCGTCGTCACCGCCTCCGCGATTCAGGCGGACGACTCAAAGGGCAGCGCGCATTGGGAAGCGACCTACACCTTCGCGGCGACGAAGCGGAAGGTCCACAACGTCATCGACGCGACCTTCACCTTCAAAGACGGCCTCATCTTGAGCCACGACGACGTCTTCGACTTCCATCGTTGGTCCAAGCAGGCGCTCGGTGCGCCCGGCTACCTCCTCGGATGGACCTCGTTCCTGCAGAACACCGTGCGCAAGCGGGCGCTCGGTGAGCTCGAGCGCTACATCGCCCGTCGCAGCTGAGCGAACGACATGGCTACGGAGTACATCGGGATCGACTTCGGCACGACCAACAGCGCGCTGGCACGGGTGCGCCCGGGTGATGCGCCCGAGCTCGTGACATACGAGCGCCAAGGCCGTTCGAGTCAGACCGGTCGGTCGATTCTGTTCTTCCATCCCGAGCGTCGCGACGCGCGCAACGTGCTCGTGCCGTGGGCAGGCCCCGCGGCCATCGACGCCTGGCTTGAGGCGAACGACGAAGGCGTCTCGGGGCGGCTCATGCAGTCGCTGAAGTCCCACCTCGCGAGCCGCACCTTCACTCGGACGAACATCTACGGCGGGTCTTACGACCTGAGCGCGCTCGTGGCCTTCATCGTCTCGGGCCTCGCCGACCTCTCTGAGCGCCAGCTCGGGGCGACCCGAGGTCGTGCCGTCGTCGGTCGACCCGTCCGCTTCGCGTCGGCCGACACCGCCGAAGACGAAGCGCTCGCGCTCACGCGCCTGCGCGACGCGTTCCGACTCGCCGGCATCGACGACGTCGTCTTCGAATACGAGCCCGTCGCGGCGGCTCACTTCTATGACGCGAGCCTCGACCACGACGAGCTGGTCCTCATCGCGGACTTCGGTGGCGGGACGAGCGACTTCTCGCTCATGCGCGTCGGGCCAGGGACCCGTGGTACCGACTCGGCGAGCCGCATCCTCGGCAACTCGGGCGTCGCGCTCGCCGGCGACGCCTTCGACCGCCGCATCGTGGAGAACGTCGTGGCGCCCCGGCTCGGCATGGGGACGCACTATCGGGCCGCGATGGGCACCAACCGCATGCGCGTCCCAGGGTGGGTCTACCAGCAGCTCCGCGCGTGGCACCTCCTCTCCTTCCTGAAGACGCCCCAAGCGATGCATTCACTCCGCGAGGTCCTCGCCGGCTCGGAAGCCCCCGCCGAGATCACGGCGCTCATCCACCTCGTCGAAGAAGACCTCGGCTACGCGCTCTACGCCGCTGTCGAACGCACCAAGAGCGAGCTGTCACGCGAGCCGTCGTCGCTGTTCCGCTTCAAGGACGGGCCCATCAACATCGAGGCGCGGGTCACGCGCGAGGACTTCGAGTCCTGGATCGCGCCCGAGGTGGCCCAGATCGCGGCATCGGTGGAGGGCCTGCTCACGACAACTGGCGTGATCGCGAACGACGTCGACGCCGTCTTCCTCACGGGCGGCACGGCCTTCGTCCCGGCGGTACGCCGCTGGTTCGGTGAGCGCTTCGGCGACGCACGACTCCGCGGCGGCAACGAGATGACCTCGGTCGCCGTGGGCCTCGCGCTGCGGGCGCAGGAGCTCGGGCGCTGACGCTGGAAGCGATGCCGTACACCAATGGTGCCTGCTGGTGGACATCCCTGTTCGTTTCATCCGGCGGGTGCGACCTTTCACCCGATATGTATCCGCCACGTTGAGCCGGCCCTGATCACTGCACCGGCTTCGCCCGCCCGCGACCCGCCGAACGGCGCCCCGCGCCCGGCCCGAGCGGCTTCACGAGCGCTTGTTTGCTCCAGCCGACGAGGTCCTGGCGGCCCGTCTCGGCGAGCGCTTCCCGGACGAGCTCTTCGTTTTCTGGCATCCAGTACTGCATCAGCGCCTTTTGTTTTCGCTTGTTCCGCATCTTTCGCTCGACGCGGACGACATGCATCGACTGTGGCTCGACGCCTGTCCACCACATGCACGTGGCGGGCGTCCCCGGCGTCGGGATGAAGTCCTGCACCTGCCGCGGCCGCAGGTTTCGCGCGGCCAAGAACTCGGCGAGGTGGACGGCGCTGTCCATGTCGCAGCCCGGGTGCGAGGAGACGAAGTAGGGGACGAGGTATTGTTCCTTGCCCGCCTTCTCGGACGCCTGAGCGAAGCGGCGTTCGAAGTCGACGTACACGTCCATGCCGGGCTTCTTCATCAGGTAGAGCGTCTCGGGATCGACGTGCTCGGGTGCGACCTTCAAGTGCCCGCCGACGTGGTGCGCGGCAAGCTCGTCGACGTATTCCTGGTCGAGGTTGGCGAGGTCCATGCGGACACCGGACGCGATGAGCACCTTCTTGACGCCCTTCACCTCGCGCACCTTGCGCATGAGGTCCTTAACCGGGGTGTGGTCGGTGACGAGCATCTTGCAGATCGACGGGTGGACGCAGGAGGGCCGGCGGCAGGTCGCTTCGACCTTCGGATCGCCGCAGGTCATGCGGTACATGTTGGCGGTCGGGCCGCCGAGATCGGAGAGGACCCCCGTAAATCCCGGCAGTTGCGTCATGGCTTTGACCTCGTCGAGGACCGAGCCTTCACTGCGCGACTGAATCGCCTTCCCTTGATGTTCGGTAATGGCGCAGAAGGTACAGCCACCGAAGCAGCCGCGCATGATGTTGACCGAGAACTTGACCATCTCGTACGCCGGGATGGTGGCGCCCCCGTAGGACGGGTGAGGGAGCCGGGTGTAGGGCAGCCCGAAGATGGCGTCGAGCTGCGGCGTCGTGAGCGGGCGTTGCGGCGGGTTGACGACCACGGTCTGGGTCGCGTGCGCTTGGACCAGGATCGCGGCGCGGGCGGGGTTGTGCTCCCGGTGAAAGAGATGGGCCGCGCGCGCGAAGGCCATCTTGCTGTCCGGATCGTCGCCGCAGAGCTCCTCGAAGGCCGGGAGCGCGATGACGTCCGGCGGGAGCGCGAGCTGCCACGGCGTCTCTTCCGGAAGCGCTTTGGGCACAAAGTGCGGGCGATCCCGCTTGCCGACGGCGTAGGCGGTGCCGGGGACGTCGCGAATGGAATGGATGGGCTCACCGGCGGCGAGACGCGTGACGATGGCCCGGAGCGGCGCCTCTCCCATGCCGTAGACCACGAGGTCCGCGCGGGCGTCGAGCACCATCGAGCGCTTGACCTTCTCGGACCAGTAATCGAAGTGCGCGAGGCGACGCATCGAGACCTCGACGCCGCCCGCGATGATGGGGATGTCGCGGAAGGCTTCGCGGCATCGCTGCGAGTAGACGACTGTCGCATAATCTGGACGCCGTCCCGACTCGGCGCCCGGTGAGTACTGGTCGTCTGAACGCGGGCGCTTGTGGGCCGTGTAGTGGTTCAGCATCGAGTCGAGGTTGCCGGCCGACACGAGCCAGGCGAGTCGAGGCGGGCCGAAGGCGCGAAACGGTTCGATGGAGCGGAAGTCCGGCTGCGCGAGGATGGCGACGCGATAGCCCATCTGCTCGAGGACCCGCCCGATGACGGCGTTGGCGAAGGACGGGTGGTCGACGTAGGCGTCGCCCGTGACGAGGACAAAGTCGACATCCGTCCATCCGCGCTGCGCGACCTCTTCGGGGGTCATCGGGAGCGCGCGACGTGGGGGCGGGTTACCAGCGATCTGAATGGGGAAGCGGGCCATGAGGTGCTCCGGGTGCGGAGCCGGCGACCGGGCTGCCCCGGTGTGGGGCGGGCCGGAAGCGGCGGAAGCGCGGAGTGTCCGAGGGTCCAGCGCCCGAGGTCAAGGAGATCCGTCATGACGCTGCGATCGTGTCACCCGGGTGACTTCCATGTTGAGTTTCATTTCAGTGGCACGGCGAACCTTGCGGGTAACCCATCTGACGACTAGCCTTCGCACCGTTTCGCCTCCCCGCGCCGCCAGGGAGGAGCCGCTCGTCCCGCCGGAGGCCTTCGTTCATGCAGCCCAATCCCACGAGTCCCGGGTCTTCCGCGGACAATATCGTCGTCGTCAAGGACGTCGAGAAGAGCTATCCCCTCGGGGAGATCATGGT
>JADMJS010000182.1 GCA_018780435.1 Myxococcales bacterium | reverse complement strand
ACGGAGAATGGTCGTCGACGGAAAGACCCGCATAACGACGGTGAAAGCGCTCATGGATCTGCCGCCTGGCTGCGGCAACGAGTGCCTCGTCGTGATCTACGGTGAGTCGCTCGGACGCAAGTTCGACCTCACCGACGACGTCGTCACCATCGGCCGCGATCCCGAAAATCACATCACGCTGGACACCGACTGCGTTTCGCGCCGGCACGCACGCATCGAGACGATCGACGAGCACAAGATCATCTTCGACCTCAACAGCACCAATGGCACCTACTTGAACGACCTCCTCGCATCGCGAGAGAAGCTCAAGAGCGGCGACCTGCTCAAAGTCGGCGACACGATCTTCAAGTTCCTGGCGGGCGCGAACATCGAGATGGCGTACCACGAAGAGATCTACACGATGACCGTCACCGACGGACTGACGCAGATCCCGAACAAGCGCTACCTGATGGAGTATCTCGAACGCGAGTTCAGCCGTGCTCGCCGCTATGCCCGAAATCTGTCGTGCCTCATGCTCGACATCGATCACTTCAAGCACATCAACGACGAGTTCGGACATCTCACCGGCGACTTCATCTTGAAGGAGCTGGCGTCCACGATACGCAAGCGCATCCGGAAGGAAGAGATGTTCGCGCGCTATGGTGGCGAGGAGTTCTGCATCGTACTCCCGGAGTCGGATCCGGAGTCCGTGCGGGAGTTTGCGAGCACCGTGCGTCGCCTCATCGAGACGCATGTCTTCGAGTTCGAGGGCAGCCGCATCAACGTCTCCGTCAGCCTCGGCGTCGGCCACCTCGGCATGCACATGAAGGACCCGATCGAGCTGCTGAAGGCGGCCGACGACAAGCTCTACGAAGCCAAACGAGCCGGCCGCAACCGCGTCGTGGGCTGAGCCTTGCGCTTCCGAGCCCGGCAGACTGCGGCCACGTTTCTCATCCTCTCTACTGCGCTCTCCACGGCCTGCGGCAGCGGCCTCCTCGTCGAGCTCAGTCAGGGTGAGGACTACACCTTTCCGCCGAAGAAGATCCTGCGTGGCGCGATCGCGGCGCGAGCCACCGGCGACGTCGTCTCCGGCCTCATCGGCTCGATCGCGACCATCGTCCCCGACGTCGTCACCACCAACGCCGAGGGCTGGGTGTGCGCTTCACTCGACGTCCTCGTCGAATCCGGCGCCATCAGCTTTCCGTTCTCTCTCGGCCCGCTCGAAGCCAACGTCGGTGGCCGCAACCTGGCCGCTTGTTTCGACCTCGCCGCGGTGGCCATCGAGCTCGTCCCCGGGACCGATCCCGCCGAGATCCGCCTAACGGGTGACGACGTCGAGCTGGCCCTCGAGAACCCCGCCGTCCTCTTCGGGGACGCCGCGCTGCTCGGTGCCGACGTCAGTGCGGCCTGTGTCGTCGACAATGACCTCGTCACAGGCACGGGTACGCCCTACCTCGTCAGTGTGGACTTCGTCGCCACAGCCACCTTGCTGGTGGCGCCGTCGGGCGCGCTCGACATCTCGGTCTCGGTCGACAGTCTGAACATCGAGGCGCTCGGCGTTTCCATTGTTCAGGACTGCGGTCAGCCAGAGTGTCAGGACGAGAACCCCGGCGACGACTGCATCGAGTGCACCATCTGTGACCTCGCCAACTTCGGTGCCGACCTGTTCGTGTTCATCGAAGACGCAGTCGGGGAGCTCATCGGGCCGGTTCTCACCGATGTCTTCAATCTGCTGACGCCGACGCTGCTCGACGGTGTCCTGAACGGTCGACCGCTGAACATCGTCGCGGAGATCGGCCTCGGTAACGTGCTCGGCGCGTTCACGGCCGCGGGCCGCACGGCGACGCCACTCGGACTCCTCGTCCGGCCCGCGCCTGATGGCTTCGCTGTCAGCTCGGTGGCGGGGGTGCCTGCGCTCGACCTGCGCCTCGAAGGCGGAACGGCCGTGGACGAGCTACACCCCTGTGCTGAAGGCCTCGGCTCCGAGCCGACGTTCAGTCCGGGGCCGTACCCGGAGTTCGGCGACGCGGCGCCCGGTGGCGGCGGCTACGATCTCGCCGTGGGCGTCAGCGAGGCCTTCATCAATCAGCTCCTCTGGTCGCTACGGGCGACGGGCGCGCTCTGCCTTGAGCTCGACACCGGCGAGCTCGCCTCGCTCCTCACCGGTGCCGACTTGGCAGCGGGTTTCGATCCCGGCCTCCTCGACGCGGGCTTCATCGACGTGCTCGTCCCAGGGCTAGCCCGGCTGACCGGCCCCAACGCGACGCTCCGCGTCGTCATCGACCCCCGCTTTACCTCGGCGGACTTGCCCGTGGCCCGCGTCGCCGCGCCGGCCTCCGAGGCGCTCGGCGCGATCACCGTCCGGCTCCCGCAAGTCGCGCTCGGTATCGACGTCTTCCTCGCCGGGCGCTTCGTCCGCCTCACGACGCTCGATGCCAGCTTGCGCGCCGGCCTCGACGTGGTCGTCGCCGGGTCGCTCATCGAGATTGGAATTGGCGCTGTGTCCATCGAATCGGCCACGGTCCAGGGCGGTGGGCTGGCCGCCGGCGCGCAGCTCGATCAAGTCGTCGCGCTCGGAATGGACGTCGTCGCTACGGTCCTCGAACGCGCCGGTTCCTTCGCGTTCTCCTTCGACGTGAGTTCGCTCACCGCGTTCTTCGGCGACACCCCATTCCTCCCCACCGTGGTCGCTATCGAACCCACCGGGCCCGCGGGTGACTGGCTTGGCGTGTGGCTGGCGCTCGAGCCCGCTGAACTCGGAGGCCCACTATGAGCGCGAGAGCGGCCCTGCTTCTCGCCTTCGTGGCCTGCTCGACGTCGACGGCGCCGCCCGTCGCGTGCCTCGTCCGAAGCGATTGTCCGCCCGGCTTCGGCTGCGACGAGGCGACGAAGAGCTGTGTGGTGGAGAGCACGTGCACGACCGACCGCGACTGCTGTCCCGGCCTGTCTTGTTTGGTCCCCTTGGGCGCCGTCGTCGGGACGTGCCGTCTCCAGGACCAATGTGGCCCATCCCTCCCGTGCATCGCTCGCGACACGACGTGCGACAACGGGCTCTGCGTCGCCATCCCCTGCGCTTCGAACACGGACTGCAAAGCGGCGTCTCATCGCTGCATCTCCGGCCGTTGCCTCGATGCGACGCCGTGTGGCGGTTGCCCTGGCACCGATGCGTGCGACCCGGCTACCGGCCGCTGCGTTACCGCGTCGGCGGCATGCCTCGGCGTGACCTGCGCGCCCGGTCAGGCCCGCTTGCTGGTCGGCGGCGACGCGCTCCGCGGCCTCACCTGCCAGCTCGGCTCGGCGACCTGCGAGTGCGCGTCCGCTGGCGCGATTGAGCCACCGGTGCCGGGGACCTACCTCGGCCGAGTCCCGATCGCGTCCGGTGAGCTCCTCCTCGGCTACGACGCGGCGTATGGCGACCTCGTCACCACACCCCTCCCCGCCGAGCTGGGCGCGGGCGGGCCGGCGAAGTCGGTCCTCGGTGTGCCGACCGGGCCTATTGTCGGCGATCCGGCCGGCCCACGCGGCGGCATCCTGGCGCCGGGACCGGATCTGGGTCGCTTCGCCTCGGCGGCAGCGCTCCCGGATGGGGGCGCGCTCCTGCTCGGACACGACGCCGACACCGCAGTCGCGTTCGTCGCTCGCCTAGACAACACCGGCGGGCTCGTCGGATCGGCGCAGCTCTCGAGCGACGTCCGCTCGGGCCTCGGCGCGCGCTTCGTCGCGACGCAGACCGAGCTGCTCGCCGTCTGGTTCTCGCACTCCGCGACGCAGGGGCTCACCATCACTCTGACCCGATTTCCGCTGACCACTAACGGCGCCGATCCGCTTCGCGTGTCCGATTGGCAGCCCGAACCGCCGCTGCTCCTCGACGCGCCACCCGTCGCGACGGCCTGCACGCCGTCGTGCGGCCTCCTCGAAGCGTGTGTCGCCGGCAGCGTGGTCGCTGCGTGTGGTAGCCCGGACCTCGTCCCCGAGTGCCAACCGGCCTGTGATCGCGGCAGCCTCTGCATCACCGGAATCTGTCAGCCCCTCGTACGCGGCGCCGCGCCCGCCGGTGTGAGCTCGACTGGCGCCCGGAGCTTCGTCGAAGCGCCCGGGGGAGCCGTCGCGGTCGTCTCCACTCCGACCGGGCCGGTCCTCGCGGTCCACGAACATCGACGAGGCGCAGTCGATCTCTGGGACCGTCGTGACGGCACCTGGACCCGACGGTCGCTCGATGGCCGCGATGGCCGCACCCTCGGCGCCGGGCTCGTGGCCGACGCCGTGGTGTCTCCGGGCGTGAATGCGGCAGCCCTTGCCTACGAAGATCGCTCTGCGCGCCGATTGCGCGTGTGGTCGGGCCCAACCATCGATCTCCTCGAAGCGGCGCCCATTGAAGGCCGGCTCGGGGTCGCGCCTGCCCTCGCGATCGATCGGGCGACCGGCGATCTGGCCGTGTTGTGGTCCCGTGATGCCGTGGGCGGGCTCGTGCTGGCCCGCCGTGAGGGACTCTCCTGGACGGAGAGCGCGATCGACGATCGCCCACTGATTGGCCGAGACAGCGTCATCTGGCTCGACGTCGGTGAACCACGGATCGTCTCCCTACTCGATGCGCCTGGACCCGCAGGCATCGCGACGACGATTCAAAGGGTGCGCTGAGCTCGAGCGCAGTTTGCGAAGTGAAGGTCGCCGTGCCAGGATCGGCCGCGCCCGAACCGGCTGCATCGTCCGAACCGAATCCGGCCGTCACGGAGGACGCGTTGGCTGAACCACTACTCGCCGCCTGTGTCGCGCTGCTGCTGTCGAGCAGCCCACCCGCGCCGACCGCCGCTGGCGTCTGGAGCCCCTTCGACCCGCCCGCGAAGGGGCACGTCGACCCGTGCAGCGGCGTCATGCAGGTGCTCGAGGCGTGGCGTCCGAACGGGATTCCGTCCAAGGATGAGGTCAAGGAGGTCGAGTCCCGCCTCGGGCAAGCAGCCCGTCTCTGCGGGGAGCGCTTCGAGCGCGACCGCGTCCGGGTGCGCCGTCGCCTCGCGCGTGCGCTCGCTGGAGAGCCGACCAAGAGTCCACGCGCATTGAGCCCCCTCGCCACGCCCGCCGAACGCATCACGCTCCCGAGCGAGCTCGGCGACGCGCTCGGCGCCTACCAACGCATCGATCCCGAGCCCTTTCGCATGGGGACCTGGCTGGACGAGCCGATTCGGGCCACCGACGAGCGACCCCAACGGGTCACCCTCTCGCGCTCCTACTGGATGAAGCAGACGCCCGTCACGCAGGCCGAGTGGGCGCAGGTCATGGGCACACGCCCGTCTCGTTTCACGAACTGCGGGGACGACTGCCCGGTTGAAGGCGTGAGCTGGTATGACGCGCTCTACTTCGTCAACGAGCTCTCGAAGCGGCAAGGGCTGCCGCCGTGTTACGTCCTCGAACGTTGCGCCGGGACGCCCGGTACCGGTTGCACTTCGTGGACCGACGACTGGTATTGCGAGGGGGCTTTTCGTTGCGCCGAGGTGACTTTCACGGGCCTAACCTGCACGGGCTACCGCCTCCCGACCGAAGCCGAGTGGGAGTATGCGGCGCGCGGCGGCAAGAACGGTCACCTCTACGACGGCAAGCTCGAGCTCGCCGGGGTTCGAAACGCGCCGAAGCTCGGTGAGCTTGCTTGGTATTCGGGCAACAGCGGCGTCGAGTACGCCGGCGGCTTCGACTGTGCGTCGTGGCCCGAGCGCGAGAAGAACGCCGAGCGTTGCGGGACCCACTCTGTAGCCGCTCGTCCGAAGGCCAAAAACCCCTTTGGTCTCGACGACATGCTTGGCAATGTCTGGCAGTGGTGCCACGACGGCTATCGTCGCTACCGCTCCGTAGCGACCGATCCAATCGGACGATGGAAGACCGGGAAGCGGCGCACCAAAGACGTGGTCTACCGCTCGCTTCGCGGTGGCTCCTGGCTCTCTGTGGCCCGCAGCGTCCGAGTGGCCTATCGCGGTCGCAGCGAGCCGACGTCCCGTACGGCGCTGATCGGGCTCAGGCCCGCGCGTTCCATCATCATTCAGAAGAAGGCCGTCGATGTGGACCCGCTCACGGGGCAGCCGAGGCCGCCGAAGAGCCGCATGCGGCTGCGCCCGAGGGCCGCCACCATGGTGCCCTGACCCGGTTTGCTACCCCGACGCGGCGGCGCTAAGCTCGCGGCCTCTCACGAGGTCCAGCTAGCCGGCGCTCATCATGGCGCCATTGGAGGCCCATGAAACGCCTTTCCACATCTGCAGTTGCAGTCATTCTCACGTCGCTCTCCAGCTGTTCGAGCACGGAGTCCGCGGACTCCCGAACCCCCGTCGAGGTGGCGCGCTCGGCAGACACGCCGATAGAGCGTGCGGAGGAGTCGCCCAGCGAGCTCGACCGTCGCCCGGCCGAGGTCGCCGAGGTGACGCCGCTCGAGACTGGCGCGGGAGAGGCCGAGTGGTTGCCGCGGCTCCGGCGGGTCTGTGAGGAGGTCGGGGACCCCAAAGACTGGACCAAGCGCCAGACCGACGGCTGGGAGCCCTGGAAGGACAAGCTGGCACTCACTGTCGTCGACGCGCGCCTTCACTCGCCGGCCTTCAAGACCTGGGGACTCGCGTCGGTCGACGACCCGGCCAAGTGGGCGCCCGTGCGACATGCCGGGCCCTTCTTTGGGCTTGGCCTCACGATCGAGGTCGAGAACACGTCGACGTCGGTCCTTCAGTCTGACGACATCTACGTGTGGGCGACCCTCGAGACCAACGCGGGGCAACACACCTGCTTCGCAGATGCCAAAGCGGCGCGCTCCTGGGATCCCTTCGCAAAGAAGGGCGCCGGCGGCTGGGTGACCGAGAAGAGCTACTCCGAATGGCCGTTCCGCCCCAAGGAGAAGAAGCGCTATGTCGTCTACCAGCCGTCGTGCTTCTCCTCGGTCGAGATGGAGGGCGGTCCCAAGTCGCTGAAAGTCGAGGTCTATTCGCGCTTTCGGCCCCTCGGCGGAGAGCTCGTAATCGCCGGACCCCTCGCCGTCATCGAGCAGGCCGGTGACACCCTCCGTGCGGCACCGCTCGCCGAACCAGGCGCGAAGGTCACGCTCGGCGGCAAGAAGCCCGTCGAGGTTCGCCAATGGGCCGTCAGTGGGGATCAGGTCCTCGTCGACGACGGGAAGAAGGCGTCGTGGGTGCCTTACTCGTCGATCGTCGGCATGACGCCCGGCAAGCTCCCGACCACGGTCACGGCCCCCGACGCCGCGCCGGAGTTCAATGAGACTCTCGGGACCAGCGCGCTCATCATCAAAGACTGGCAGCTCGCCGGCTGGCGCACGCAAGGCGGCGCCGTCGCTCTCGGGCACAAGGTCGTGTCTGCGAACGTGGCGATCGCCATCGACTCTTCGGCGTTCCAAAAGACGATGGACCAAGCCGTCGCTGATGCTCAAACCGCGGCCACGACCGCGGCGGGTCAGGTCGCGATCAAGCAGGCCGAAGTCGACGGTGCCAAGGCCGTCGCGGCCTCGTCCGCGGGCACGGAAAGCGAAACGGCGGCGAAAGACACCCTCTCGGCCGCCGAAGACGCGCTCGCTGAGGCCGTCAAGGCGCAGAAGGCCGCTGATGGGGCCGTTGCGGCGGCCTCCAAGGCGCTCGCGAGTGGCCTCGCAGGCTATCTGAAGGCGCAGGCCGCTCAGGTCGACTGCGGCAGCTTTCTCCTCGACGTGGGTCGCGCTCAGCTCAAGCCGCGTAAGGGCTCATTCGGCTCGGCCGAGTGCAAAGCGCTCCTGGCTGGGACGCCCGTGGCTGGTGTCGTCTCCTTCGACCTCGAGCGCTGGGACACGCCCGTCGCGCTGGTCTGGAAGGGCAGCGCCGGTCTGAAGGTGCACCTCGTGGCCAGCAAGGCGATCGGGGACGTACCGGCCGAATAGTGATGTGCTGTCGGCTAGTTATGTAGCCGACGCAGCCCAGCTCCCATCCCCAACAGCAGCAGTAGTAGGCCTGCCACGGCGTCGGGTCCGCCCTGGCCGCCGCCAGCCGTGCACCCACCGGACGACTCGCCGCTACTCGCGGTCGTGCCTCCCGTGGGTTCGCTTGGGACGCCGCTTCCCTTCGTGTCGGCGCCGATGACCGATGTGCCGCTATCCGGCGATCCGTCGGGGGCGCTGGTGCCCACATCGGACTCGACGGGGCCCGCGTCCGCGTCGATGGGGCCGGCGTCGGTCTCGATGGGACCGCTCGCATCGGCCGGGCCCGCGTCCGCAGGTTCCACGGGGCCGGCGTCGACAGGGCCGACATCGGCCGAGCCCGCGTCGGCGGGGCCCGGGTCGACCGGGGCCTCGTCGGGCACCTCGGGTGGCGCGCACTCGTCGAGCGGGCCGGGCGACTTGGTGATCGAGAAGGTGTCGATGACCGCGACGTTGTCCTGTGATGTCGAGAAGTTCTGCGCCGCCGTCGACCGAACCACGACGGACAGCGTCGGGCCGTCGAGCTCGACCTCCATGTAGTGGTGCTTTCCCGAGCAGAGCTGGCTGCCCTTGGCCTTGCCGGATAGGCCTAGGAGACCGTCGCCGCAGATGATGCTCATGGGCTCGACCTTGAAGCCGAAGACGTCGATCTCATCGTAGGTGAAGGCGCCCGCGCCGCCGGTAGTCACGTAGACGGTGCCGTCGGCCGGTGAACCCACGACCTCGCCGCCCTTCATGGGGGCGAAGCGCTCGTAGAAGTGGTTGTGGCCGGCGAAGACGACGTCGACGTGGTGCTTGTCGAAGATCGGTACGAAGTGCTGAGCTTGGCCGCGCTCGTCGGGCGGGTGGTTCAGCTCCGCGAAGCCGAGATCGATGTGCGACGTGTAGACGGGGTGGTGAAAAAACACGAATCGCCACGTCTTGTCGGCGTGTTCGGCGAGCGTCTCGTCGAGCCATTGAGCCTGCATCGCGAAGCCTTCGGGGTCGTCGAAGGTCGCGGTCGACAGCCCGGCGAAGACGGCGTTGCCGTACTCGAAGGCGTAGAAGTCTTCGGTAGCCGACTTGTCGTTCGTGGGCAGGGAGAAGAGCTGATTGAAGGCGGCCGAGACGCCCTGCACGTCATCCGAGTCGTGATTGCCGAAGGACGGCATGAGCGCGAGCTCGCCCATGTGGAGCGCGCCCATGTCCATGTGGTTGACCCATTGCTTCAGATCCTCGCCGTCCTTCACGAGGTCGCCGGTCTCCACCACGAAGGTCGCTCCCGTGGCCTCCATCTCACCGAGGATCGACTCCCACTTGGGGCTCGGACCGAAGTCGTCGTCCGAGCGATGATCGCCGCTCGCGATGAAGCGAAAGGGCGTGCAGCCGTCGTTCGGCCCCGTGCGGAAGCTGTGAACGTCGCTGTAGCCGCCCACGGGCCCGCCGACGCGATAGGTGTACGCCGTCTCGGCGGAGAGGCCGGTCAGCGTGACTTCGTGTACGGTGCCGAGCTGACCTTTGGCTTGGAACGACGTGCCCGTCTGCGTCGTCTCGAACGCGGTCCCGGGGCCCGCGCCGAACTCGACGAAGTTGTCGTCCGGTGCGTCGTCCGTGTTCCAGGCGATGACGATGGACGAGTCCGCGTTCTCCGCCGGCACGCTGACGCGCACCCATCGCGGTTTTGCCTCGGCAGCGACGGCGACGAACATGAGGGAGAGGACGAGAGCGGTGCGCTTGAACACGGGGCCTCCGAAGGCGAACTCGGGGAGTCTACACCCGGGCGCCGTCCAACTCGGAAGTCCAAAGTGAGTGGGGTCGGCGAGAGCCGCAACGAACGTTGGCTCGCGCAAGTGAGCTTGCCCTGTGCGGCACGTTCGGGGGCCAGATCGGCCGGCTCACCGGAGTTTGCGGCGCTCACCGGCACCCCGCAGGCCCTGGCGAAGTGAAGCAGAAACTAGCGACCAATGTGTTGTTGGCGGGTCGGGTTTGGTGGATGATCGTCCTGATGCTGAAGCGCCTCTCTATCGACAACTTCCGCGG